>JANORD010000243.1:0-20584 GCA_031415095.1 Lysobacteraceae bacterium | reverse complement strand
CCCTCCTACAGGGGGGGGGCTTGGGCTTAGGCGCCCAGCTTCGCGCGCTGGGCCTGCAGGGCATCCCGCTGCACGGACCAATCGGCCAGCCGCGCGCGCTCCTGGCCCACCACGGCCTCGGGGGCGTTCTGCACGAAGGTTTCGCTGGAAAGCTTGGCCTCGCATTTGGCGATTTCGCCGGCGATGCGCTTGAGTTCCTTGTCCAGCCGCGCGGTTTCCGCGCCCAGGTCAATCAGCCCCGCCAGCGGGATCAGCAGCTTCAGGCTGCCCACCAGGGCGGCGGCGCTGGCCGGGGCCTCGCCGGTGATCCAGTTGATGGACTCCAGCCGCGCCAGGAAGCTCAGCGCGGCACCGTGGCGCTCGAGCAGGGCGCGGTCCGCCGCGCTGCCGTCCTGCAGCAGCAGCGGCACGGCCTTGGCCGGCGAAATGCCCATCTGGCTGCGGATAGAGCGCAGCTGGGTGACGGCGGCCTTGAGCCATTCGATGTCGGACGCGGCGGCGGGGTTGAGCATCGCCTCGTCGTACTCGGGGTAGGCCTGGGTGCGGATGCTGTTGCCGGCGATGCCCAAGGTGGGCGCGACCGAATGCCAGATTTCCTCGGTGACGAAGGGCGTGAGCGGGTGCAGCGCGCGCAGCAGGGTCTCCAGCACGTAGAGCAGCGTGTGCCGGGTGCTGTCGGCGGCAGCCTTGTCCTCGCCCCACAGGGCGGGCTTTGCCAGCTCCAGGAACCAGTCGCAATATTCGTTCCAGGCGAACTCATACAGGGCCTGCGAGGCCAGGTCGAAGCGGTAGTCGGCATACGCCCGCTCCACCTCGGCCAGCATTGCCTGCAGCCGGTCCAGGATCCACCGCTCCGCATCCGTGCGCGCCCCCTCCCTTGTAGGAGGGACTTCAGTCCCGATCGCCATCGGGACTGAAGCCCCTCCTGCAGGAAAGCCCTCGCAGTTCATCAGCGTGAAGCGCGCGGCATTCCACAGCTTGTTGCAGAAGTTTTTGTAACCCTCGCAGCGCTGCAGGTCGAACTTGATGTCGCGGCCGTGCGTGGCCAGCGAGGCGAAGGTGAAGCGCAGCGCGTCGGCGCCGAAGGCCGGGATACCGTCCGGGAACTCCTTGCGCGTGGCCTTCTCGATCTTGGGCGCATCGGTGGGCTTCATCAGGCCGCTGGTGCGCTTGGCCACCAGCGCATCGGCGCTGATGCCGTCAATCAAATCGATCGGGTCCAGTACGTTTCCCTTGGACTTGGACATCTTCTGCCCGTCCTTGTCGCGCACCAGGCCGGTGATGTACACGTCCTTGAACGGCACTTCGCCGGTGAAGTGGTCGGTCATCATGATCATCCGGGCCACCCAGAAGAAAATGATGTCGAAGCCCGTCACCAGCACCGAGGTGGGCAGGCGCTTGGCGAAGTCCAGTTCGGCCATCGCCTGCTTGTTCGGCCAGCCCAAGGTGCTGTGCGACCAGAGCGCGGAGGAGAACCAGGTTTCCAGCACGTCGTTGTCGCGGGTGAGCGCGAAGTCCGCGGCCAGCGCGTGCTTCGCGCGCACCTCGTCTTCGTCGCGGCCCACGTACACCTGGCCCGCCGCGTCGTACCACGCTGGAATGCGGTGGCCCCACCAGAGCTGGCGGCTGATGCACCAGTCTTGGATATTGCCCATCCAGTGGCGGTAGGTGTTGATCCAGTTCTCGGGCACGAAGCGAACGCTGCCGTTCTCCACCAGCTCAAGGCCGCGGGCCGCCAGCGCATCCATCTTCACGAACCACTGGTCGGTGAGGTAGGGCTCGATCACCTGACCCGTGCGGTCGCCGCGCGGCACCTGCAGCTTGTGCTTTTTCTCCTCCACCAGCAGGCCCAAGGCTTCCAGGTCGGCCAGCACGGCCTTGCGCGCGGCGTAACGATCAAGGCCGCGGTACTTCGCCGGCGCGTTGTCGTTGATGGCGGCGTCGGGCGTGAGGAGGTTGATCATCGGCAGGCCGTGGCGCTGGCCCACAGCGTAGTCGTTGAAATCATGCGCGGGCGTGACCTTCACCACACCGGTGCCGAAGGCGCGGTCCACGTAGTCGTCGGCGATGATGGGGATCTCGCGGTCGCTCAGCGGCAGGCGCACGGACTTGCCCACCAGGTGGGCGTAGCGCTCGTCTTCCGGGTGCACCATGGCGGCGGTGTCGCCGAGCATGGTTTCCGGGCGCGTGGTGGCGACCACCAGGTAATCGCGCGTTTCGCGCAGGGTCTCGCTGCCGTCGGCGTCGCGCTCCACGTGCTCGTAGCTGGCGCCGCCGGCCAGCGGATAGCGGATGGACCACAGCTTGCCATCCTCTTCCTCGCTAACCACTTCCAGGTCGGAAATGGCGGTCTTGAGCACGGGGTCCCAGTTCACCAGGCGCTGGCCGCGGTAGATCAGGCCTTCTGCGTGCAGGCGCACGAAGGTTTCCAGCACGGCCTCGCTCGGGCCCGGGTCCATGGTGAAGGCCTGCCGCGACCAGTCGCCCGAGGCGCCCATGCGGCGCATCTGCCGGGTGATGGTGTCGCCGGATTCCTGCTTCCACTCCCACACTTTCTCGATGAACTTCTCGCGGCCCAGGCCGTCGCGGGTCTCGCCTTGGCCGGCCAGGGCGAGGTTGCGCGACACCACCATCTCGGTGGCGATACCGGCGTGGTCGGTGCCCACCTGCCACAAGGTGTCGTAGCCCTTCATCCGGTGGTAGCGCACCAGCGCGTCCATCAGGGTGTGCTGGAAGGCGTGGCCCATGTGCAGGGTGCCGGTGACATTCGGCGGCGGCAGCATGATGGTGTACGCGGGGCCGTGGCCCGAGGGCTTGAAGCAGCCGCTGGCCTCCCAGTGGGCATACCACTTGGTCTCGAAGGTCTGGGGCTCGAAGCTCTTTTCCATGGGGCACTCAATGCGCGCGCCCGGCGCAAGGCCGGGCCGTAGGGACGGGGAATGTGCGAAATCCTACCAAAACAGCCGCTTGGCGGCGAGTTCCGGGCGTGCGCTGCGCGCATGCGACGCCACTCTCTGACACACATCAATGCCCGACGCTGCCCGAAAGCCGTGGCGCGGGTCAGATCAACCCCAAGTCGGCCAGAACGCGGGGAATCTGCTGCCTGACTTTGAAGAACCCCGCCGTTGCCAACGGCCAGATTTCGGCATCCCACTCGCGTCGCCATTCGGCCAGGGTGATGCCGTGCGCGGCCAGGGAGGGCGCCGCTTCGCGCAACCAGTCGTAAACCGGGCCGCGCGTGGCGTAGGGCGTGACGATCTGGGCGACCCCCGCCGTCCCGGCCCACCGCGCCAGCCCGCCGGGATGGTCTGCATGCGACCCGGCGGCGGGCAAGCCTGCCCGCGCCGCGGCATCGGCCAGAGCGCCCGCTTCGAATCGGATCACTGCGTCTGAAACCTGAAGTGGCGAGCGCAAATGGCTCGTGGCGAGCGTCGCCGTGGCTCGAATGTCGAGATGCAACGGTGCGAAGTCCTCGAGTCGGCAATCCTCGTCGGTGATGAGCAGTGCAGTGGGGACACCAAGTTTAGGAGTGATGAAGTCGCGCAGCGCCAGGACGGGCGGCAGGCCTTCGGGCTCGGTCGCCTCCAGGCCCGCGGATACGTCCGCCAACTCGCCGGCGCGTGGCGCGAAGCGACCGTGGGTGCAGGTCTTGATGTTGTCTGCGCGCGCCGGGTACGGCTTGCCGCGCGTATGAAGCCCGGCCACCCAGCGCCAGCCGAGCGTGTTCGACGCCGCATCGCCATCTAGCAGGTGACGGTAAAAGAAGTCCGCACCCAGACGCCACGGCAGGCCGAGCGTGAAAATCCAGATCGAGGCGAACCACATGCGCGCGTGGTTGTGCAGATACCCTGTTTCGACGAGCTCGCTGGCCCAGGCATCGAAATACGCCAGCCCCGTCTGCCCCTCCGTCGCGCGTTCCACCCTGCGGCGCAGCTTGCGGTCGCCATCCATCGCGGCAAGATCGGCGTGCAGGCCCAGGGTGTAGCTGGTCCAAACCTGCGGCCGCCGCTCCAGCCAGCCCTTGAAATAGGTGCGCCAGAACACTTCCTCGACGAACTTTTCCGCCAGCTCGGGGCCATGGGCAACGATCGCGGCCGCCACGACTTCCTGTTCGGTAACCAGGCGGCGGCGGATATAGGGCGAGAGCTGCGACACCGCCTTGTGGGCGCCGGGACCGTGGTCGGCATTGCGGCCATTGGCGTAACGCCTGCCCATGGCGGGCACGAAGGAAGCCATTGCATCAAGGCCGGCGGCGCGGCTGGCGGGGAAGTCAGTCATGGGCCCAGGCAGTTGGTTTCAACCAAAAGTATGACGCGACGCCCGGATGGCTTTGTGAACTAGACGGCGCGGCCGGTGTCGTCGGCCTAGCTGGCCTGCCCCTGGTTCTCCAATCCGCTTATATCTGGAAAGTGTCCGATTCCGGGCAGAGGCTGATCTCGCTGTCATCAACTTTCCGCTTCCGGCCAGAAGCGGACGTATCGGCCAGGCCAAATAGTGCCTTGAGTTGAGCCGCGCCGAAAGCGTCGGCTTAATTGATTGGCCAGGCGCTCCTGTGTCCAGAAAACCCTGGTGGATTAAATGGCGGGCGGTAGGATTGTCGACGCTGGGCAGTTCCCTTGGCGAAGCCGGCCACCTGGTCTGGCAAAAACTTGTCAAGTGGCTGGCAACGGCGCGTTTTTCGCTGGCCTTCGACTTCGCCGATGGCAGCGGCAACCTATTGTTGTCGATGGTCGGCGCGCTGATGCTGGCGGCAGCCTGATATATTGCGGTGATACCGGCACCTGCCGCGCTTCTCGCTGGACGCCATGAGCCGAAGTGTTTTCGAACATGATCAATTCCTCGGCGCACGCCAGGCGTCCTGGAAGTCCTCCGGGTTCTCCGTGTCGCAGCTTATTCCGACGGTCCCAGAAGACGGCGTCGTCGAGCACGCGCATGCCGAAGCGCACTTCGTCCTCGTCCTCGAAGGGGATTACGTTTCTTGTGCCCGCGGACTGGCCGGGGTCAAAAAGGTGTCGAGCACCCGCGCCGGTCCGCTGTTGGTTTACAACCCGCCGGGTACCCTGCATCGCGATCGCTTCCGCAGTGAGTCGGGCCGTTTTGTGACGGTGTCCCTGTCGCTGGCAGCCCAGCGTGGCCTGGAGGAGGTCATGACCTTGCCCGACTACCCCATGGCGCCAGGCCCCGGCGCCTTGCGGGCGGCACTTCGGCTGGCGAGCCCGCAGCACGATTCGTTCCAGGACCTCGACGTGCACTGCATGGCGTTGATGGTCGCCACGTCGACGCGCTACGAAGAAGTTTGCGAGCAGGCGCCGAGCTGGCTTCGACGCGCGCGCGAGTGCCTGCACAGCGACCTGGAGAGCTCCATGGCAGTGGCCGATATCGCGCAGGCCTGCGACGTGCACCCGGTGCACCTGGCGCGTGCTTTCCGAAGCCACTTTGGCTGTTCCCCCGGCGCCTACCGCCGTCGTCTGCGCCTGAACCTGGCCGCGGCCCTGCTGGTGGCTGAGTCGGCCGACATGAGCGAGATCGCGATGCGCTGCGGCTATTTCGACCAAGCGCATTTCTCACGTGCCTTCAGTGAAGCGTTCGGCTTGCCGCCGGGCAGCTACCGCCAGCGTGCCTGGTCCGAACGAAGGCCCGCAGGTTCAGCCCGTACAAGAGCCCCGCGGTCCTGACGGGCACACTGCCCCTCATCCCGGCCGCGCCTGCCGTCGTGATTTGCCCATCGCCTTGAGGAGTTGTTGATGCGCGTTGCCTCGCTTTGCCTGTTGCTGCTGGTGTCTTCGCCCGTGCCTGCCGTGGCTCCGTCCGACCTGGTCGGCTTGTGGGGCAATGAAACGGTGTCCGGCCCGCTGCTGTCCGGCACGCTCACCGTGGATGGCCGTCAGGACGCATGGCACGCGGGCATCGGCGGCATTGACGCGGCCGTGGTGCGCGAAGGGGATGCCATCCGTTTCGAATTGCCTGGCGGGCACGGGCAGTTCCGTGGCCAGCTCATCGGCGGCGACCTGTCCGGTTTCTGGATCCAGCCGGCCGGGCTTACGCACGCGTCGGCTTATGCCACGCCGATGGTGCTGGCGAAGGGACGCGGCCAGGTGTGGACGGGGAAGGTCACGCCCCTGCCGGATCGCGTCACCCAGTACCTGAGCCTGTCGCTCAAGCCAAACGGCGCGCTGCAGGCCTTCCTCAGCAACCCCGAATTCAACCTCGGCGGTGGCCGCGTTTTTGACGTGAGCGTGGATGGGGAGGACGTCGTATTGACAGACCCCAAGCGCAAGGGTTGGGCGCTGAATGCCAGGTTCGACGAAGAAACCGACCAGCTGCGCGTGAATTGGCAGGGCATTGCCGTGTTCCCGTTCACGCGTCGCGACCGCGACAACGCGCTGGGCTATTTCCCTGCGACACCGGCCGACGCGGCGAAGGACTATCGCGAGCCCGTACCGGCGGATGACGGCTGGACGACGGCCGGCCTGGGCGACGTTGGCCTGCGAACCGAGCCGATGGCCGCGCTGCTTGGGCATGTGCAGGCACTCGCCGCCCCCGAGCCCGGCAAGCCCCAGGTGCACGGCCTGCTGGTGGCGCGCCACGGCAAGCTGGTGCTCGAATCGTACTACCATGGATTCTCTCGCGAACAGCCGCACGACACCCGTTCGGCCGGCAAGTCCTTTGCCTCTTTGCTGGTAGGCATGGCGATCACGCATGGCGCTGACCTGTCGCCGCAGACGCCGGTGATGCCGTTGTTCACCGAGTACGCGGACATCCAGAACGTGGATGACGCCAAGCGCGCCATGACCGTCGGCGACCTGATGAGCATGACGTCCGGCCTGGCCTGCGACGATACCAACGACGATTCGCCCGGCGGTGAGGACAAGATGCAGGGCCAGCGCGGCCAGCGCGACTGGTACCGCTACACGCTCGACCTGCCCATGGTGCAGGCGCCGGGCGCGGACGAGGCGGTGTACTGCTCCGCCGGCATCAACCTGCTCGGAGGCGTGGTCCGCCAGGCCACCGGCCGCCCGCTCACGGCCTTGTTCCACGAGTGGATCGCCGATCCGATGCAGATGCGCGGCTACCACCTCAACCTGACGCCAGGCGACGACGCCTACCAGGCCGGCGGCCTCTACCTGCGCCCCCGCGACTTGCTCAAGCTGGGCCAGCTGTATCTCAACGGTGGCGTGTGGAACGGTAAGCGCCTCGTGGATGCAAGTTGGATTAACGCTTCCGTTGCACGTCACACCACTTTCGGCCCCAACCACGACTATGGTTACGCCTGGCACCTGCACACCTACCGCGTGCAGGGCCACGACTACCGCGCCTATGCCGCCGAGGGCAATGGCGGCCAGTTCGTAATCGTCGTCCCCGAGCTGGACCTGACCGTGGCGATCACCGCCGGCAGCTACGGACAGTTCGATGTCTGGTACCCGCTGCAGGACCTAGTCCGTGACTACATCATCCCCGCTGCGCTGCCGGTCCCGCGAAGCGGGGCAGCGCAGTAGCGACGGCCCCATATGCTCAGTAGCGCGTAGGCTGGTAGCGCTCCATCTGCTTTGTCCGCTTTGGGTGGTGGATTCAACGGGTCGATGCAACACACACAGACGAAGCCGGGCCGTAGATCTTGCTGTGGTGTGCCCGAGAGCGACCCGGCGTTTGCTGCCATGGATGGCGTTAGCAAGATGCCGGGCAGGGGTGGCCTGTGTGTGGGGCGGCGCTTGCCTCGAGGCTTCGGTGTGCGAATCAGGAGCATCGGGACTGAAGTCCCTCCTACAACGGCGGTTACGCCAGAGCTGCGAAGGCGTCGCGGGTCAGGTTTTCGGGCGCGGCGTCGGTGCAGTGGACTTCGTCTTCGATGCGGACGCCGCCGAAGGGCAGCAGGTGCTCCACGTTTGACCAGTTCACAGACTTCGCATGCGGGCTGGCCTTGAGCTTGGCCAGCAGTGTCGGGATGAAGTAGATGCCCGGCTCGATGGTGACCACCATGCCCGGCGCCAGCGTGCGGGTCATGCGCAGGAAGGGGTGGCCGTTCGGGCGCGGGATGAGCACGCCGTCTTCGTCGCTGAAGCCGGCCACGTCGTGCACCTGCAGGCCGATGGGGTGGCCCAGGCCGTGGGGGAAGAACGTGGAGGTGACGCCGGTTTCCAGCATCTGGCCCGGGTCCATGTCCACGATCTCCAGCGTGCGCAGCACGTTGCCCAGGCGCAGGTGGCATTCCAGGTGCAGGTCGCGGTAGTCGGTGCCGGCGCGCACGCGCTCGCACAGCGCCTGCTGCTCGTTCTCCACGGCGTTGAGCAGCTGGCCGAACAGGGCGTCGCCATTGCCCCAGGTACGGGTGATGTCGCTGGCGTAGCCGTCCACTTCCGCGCCGGCGTCGATCAGCAGCGAGCGGTGCTGCGAAGGCACCTCGATGGACTTGTACTGGTAGTGCAGGGTGGCGCCGTTCTGGTTCAGGCAGACGATGTTGTTGTACGGCAGGTCGTAGTCGGTGTGGCCTGTGGCGGCCAGGAAGGCCGCGTGCACCTGCGCCTCTGAGGCGCCGGCTTGGAAGGCAGCGCGCGCGGCCATGTGGCCCGGCACCGCGCGGCGCTGCGCCAGGCGCTGGCGCGAGAGTTCCCAAGGGGTCTTGTAGGCGCGGTGGTAGTGCAGGTAGTCCAGCAGCACTTTTGGATTGTTCGGTTCGAAGCCCGGCAGCGACGCATCCGCCTCGCCCACGATGGCCAGCTTGCCGCTGGCAGGCAGGTGCGCCGCGGCTTCGGCCGGGTCGCTGATGATGCGGATGTCGAATTCATCCACCCACACGCCTTCGGGTGCGGACGGCGGCACGTGCCAGTAGTCGTCGGGCTGGAAGTACACCAGCACCGGCTTGCGACCGGGCGTGTACGACACCCAGCTGTGCGGGTGGCGCGTGAGCGGCAGCCAGGCCTTGAATTGCGCGCTGGGCTTGAAAGGATACGGCCGGTCGTCGAGGAACTCGTACTTCTCAACGCCCGAGGCCACCAGCAGGTGGTCGTAGCCACTCTTTTCCAGCGCGCGATCGGCGCGGGCGCAAAGGGTGGCCAGGTGGGCGCGGAAAAGCGCGCTATCGTCGCGTGAAGACATGGCAATCGCCTGCGGAGTAACCGGGCGCGCAGTTTCGCGCATTCGCCGCTGTCGCGCACGCGGCGTGCGACTAGGGGCCGCTGCAGGTCTCGCCCAAGGGCAGCGGCGCGCCCAGCGGAATCGGGTCGCGCAGCAGCTGCAGGCGCGCCTTCATGGCCACCGTCACCAGCATTTCGTTCTCTTCGGTCACCATCAGGGCGCAGCCCAGGCGCATCGCCCGCGCCAGGCGCTCGAAACCCGCCGGCCCGGCCACGAACAGCGCCGTCGCGGCGGCGTCGGCCAGCACCGGGTCGGTGTGCAGCACGGCCACCGCCGCGGCGCCGCGCGCGGGTCGGCCGGTGCGTGGGTCCAGGATGTGCGACCAGCGCGCGCCAGTGGGTGATTCGCGGAACTTGCTGTAGTTGCCGGTGCTGAAAAACGCCTCGCCGTCGGCCAGCGTCACGCCGCCCAGCACGCCGCCGAACGGATCGCGCAGGCCCACCTGCCAGGGCTCGCCGTCGCCATCGCCCAGCGCCACCACGTCGCCGCCCAAGCTCACCAAGGCGTGGCGAATGCGATGCCGGAGCAGGATTTCAAGTATTTCCTGCGCAGCGACACCCTCGGCCACGGCGCCGAAATCCAGCTGCAGGCGCGAGTTGCTGCTGCTCAGCTCGCTGCCTTTCACCGTGAGCTGGGTCAGGCTGGGGCGGTTACGGCGCCATTGCTCGAGCCAATCTGCGGTGGGCGCGGGCGTCAGCACGGGGTACGAGGACGTGTGGAAGCCCCAGGCACCCACCAGCCCGCCGACGCCCGGGTCGAACAGGCCCTGGCTGGAGGCCACCAGGGGCAGCGAGCGCTCGATCAGGTCGATGACGGACGCGGGCGCCTGCGCGGATTCCCCGGCGGCAAAGGCGGCGTTGATGCGGGTGAGATCGGAGGCTTCCCAGGCGTGCCACTCGCTTTCGCGCTGGGCCAGCCTGGCGGTTATCTCGGCCAGTGCGGCTTGCGCCTGCTCGGGCGCCGCGTCGCGCAGCTCGATCTCGACGCTGGTGCCGAAAGCATGCAGGGTTTCTTGCTGCGGCGCGGGCCCGCGCTGGCAGCCCGCCAGGGCCAACAGCAGGGCCGCAAGCAGCGCGCCTGCCCGCCGCGCCGCTACCCGGGCTTCAAACGTACTGGCTGCCGGGCGCATCCACCCACTCGCGGATGAACGCCACGTCTTCGGGGCCGACGTCGATGAAGCGGAAGCCGGTCCAGACCTGCCCGGGGGCCGCGGCCTCGTCCGACCACAGTTCGTGTGCGCCCACGTCCACGCTGCGGCTGTTGCCGTTCTCGGCCGCAAGGGCAAAGCGCAGTTGGAACAGCGCGTCGCTGATGATGGGCTGGCCCAGGATCAGCAGCATTCCAGTCTCGGACAAATTGCTGAGCTTGCCGATGGCCTGGCCGGTCATGGTGTCCATGACGTCAATGTCGCCGACCTTGCGGCGTTTGGCGCGACGGTATTCGTTCATCGCGCCGGCGCCTCAGCGGGAGCCTGGCCGGCGAAGGAGCGCAGCGCGCTCATCACCGTGTTCCAAGCGCGGTCGATCATGGTGCCTTTCTCTTCCTCCACCACCCGCACCTGGCCCTGCACCATGGCCTTGGCCAGGCCGTCGATCGTGTGCTCGCCCACTTTCTGGCCGCGGTGGTTCACGAACAGCACGTGGCCGGTGACGGTGGAAAACCACGACAGCCGTCGCCGCACTTTCTCGCCCTGTTGGTTCAGCACGAATTCGAACCAAGTGCCGAAGGGCAGGTGGCGGATCTGGTCTGCCCGCATCTGCTCCTCGGGGGTGAGGATGGCTTTTTTGCTTTTCTTGGCCTGCTGCAGATCCTCGCCCAAGCGGGCGCGGGCCTTGAGGCGCATGGTGAGTTCGGTGCGGCTGGCGGAAGAATCGTCTTCGGCGCCGGCCTGCGGGTCCACCAAGCGCTGGGCAATGGCTGCGGCTTCTTCAGCGTGGTAGCCCACTTGGGTAAGCGAGGACTGGATGTCCTGGCGCAGGCCCTGGGCGTCGGTGACGGAAATGATGGGAGCACCCGGCGGTGCCTTGGCCACGGCGATCAGTCGCTCGGCAGTATCAAGGTGCTGCTTCCACGCTTCGGAGTCCTCGCCGTGGCGCAGCGAGGTCAGCGCCATCACGTCGGTCCACGCCTGGCTGAGCAAGGTGTGGGTAAAACGGGGCAGGTTTTGCTTCTTGAGCAGGTTCTCCACCACCGCCGAAGCGCGCTCGCGCGCCAGCGCCAGTTTTTCCTTGCCGCGCGCCGCCTCGACGTGCCGCTTCTCGGCCACCTCGGCCTTGCGCGACACGGTTTGCATGTGGCCGCTGAGGTCTTCGAGCAGGTTGTTGAACAGGCCAAGGTCGCCGTCGAAATCGCGCACCGTGCGGTCCACCACCGACTGCATCTTGCCCACCAGCTGCTGGTCGGCGTCGTCCTCGCTGAGCCAGTACGCGCCGGTTTCAGCGATGGTGTTGAGCATCTGCCGCGCCGGGTGCTGCTGGACGGTGAAGAAGGCCTTGTCCTGCAGCGCCACGCGCAGCAGCGGCACCTGCAGCTTGGCCAGCAGGGTGGACGCGGGGCTGTTGGGCCGCACGTCCTTCATGATGTGGTCGAACAGCATGCCCACTAGGTCGATGGCGTCGCCGTCTTCCTCGGCCAGCGCCGGCGGCTTGTTATCCGGCGTCGACTGCCGCAGTTGCGCCAGCAGGTCCTGCTTGAGGTGGGTGATGGTGCGTGGCGCGGGCTTGCCGTTCACCATCACCGTGGTGCTGACACTTTTCTGCAGCGCGCCCAGCACGTCCTGCACTTGGCTGGTGGTCACCGGCACGCCGGCGTCGGCGCTGGTGGTACGGCCGCCGCCGACGAGCTTGCCCAGCAGCTGGCGGCGGCCCGCCAGCAGGTGGCGCATCTGCTGGAAGGTGTCTTCGCCGCTCCCTCCGTCCAGCGCGGTGCCGCCGGTAGGGCCGGCAGCCTGCGCGCGCTGTGCCGACGCGGGCTCGCCCGCGGGATTGGCCGGACTGGCGCCCGCGGTAGTGGTCCCCGCGGTTGGCGCGCCTGCGCCGGGGTTTCGCGACCCGGCTCCGGCTCCGGTGCCCTGCGAGGCGCTGCTGGAAAAACCACTGCCGCGGGCCGCCGAACCGGTAGCGCCACCCGGCGCGGGTCGCTCGCCCACCGGAGTCTCTGGGGCGCCATCGGCCGGCTTGGCCTTGCGCTCGGTCGGTGCAGCGGCCGGGCTGTTGGCCCGCGTCCGCACCGGCACGTAGTGCAGGTTGGGCAGCACGCCGTTTTTGGAAAGGTAGGTGTTCACCGATTCCACGAAGCTGCCGTAGAGCGGCATCAGGTGCCGCTCGAAGGTGCGGAACAGCAGCAGGCGGTGCTCACCGCTGAGCTCCAGGCACTCGGTGGCCTGGCGGATCATCCGGCACAGGGCCTGGGGGCCAATGGGCAGGTTCTCGGCGTCGAAGGCCGGTTTGCCGGCCAAGACGCCGAAGCGCTGGCCCAGAAGATAGAGCGGCAAGCTATTGCGGACCTCGGCGCGGCTGGCGATTTCCGCCAGTACCGTGGTCTCGTCCATGTCGAAGTTTTCAACCAAGGTGAGTTCACCCCGGGTAACGCGGAAGCTGGCGGCGGCCTTGGCGCCCGGCGGATCCTTCACGCAGGCCAGTTCAGCCTCCAGCGAAATCAGGAAGCGCGGCACCAGGTCGGGGCGCGTGCGTTTCACCAGGCGCTGGGCTTCAAGCCAGCGGATCTGGACCATGTTGCTGCGCGCCTGCTCGGCGAACTTGAAAAGCTGTTGCTCGAACTCGTTGAGCATTGCTACGAGCGTGCGCTCGAGCTCGTCTGACGAGTATTCGAGGATGCCGCCCAGCAGTGTCTTTACGCGATCAGGCAAAGGCCGCGACGCCAGCGTCGGTGCCGACGCGTGCGGAGTTGTGGCCGATGCGGACATGCGGCGCTCCGTAGTGGATTCCCCAGCCCGATTCTAGTCACAGCGAGGCCCCGGCGCATAGGGCCGGGGTCTTGCCTGTCCAGAGGGCCGGTGGCCGAAAGGCTCAGTCTTTGCCGTTCCAGACCAAGTTGATCACGCCGCTGCGCCCCGGAGTGTTGTAGCCGAAGGCATAGGCGTAGTCCCTGTCGGTCAGGTTCTCGAGCCGCCCCTCTACTCGCCAGCCCGGTGCGAAAGTCCACGCCAGGCGAAGGTGCGCCAGCGTGAAGGAAGGCAGCTCGGCGCCGAAATCGGCCCGCTCCGAGACGTAATCGCCGTCCAGGCCCAGCTCGATGCCGTTGTTGAAGCGATAGCCGATGCTGGCGTGGGCCTTGCGGTCGGCGCGGCGCAGCAGGGCCGCACCCGTGGTGGCGTTCACGGCATCCTGCCAAGTCAGGTTGCCGGCCAGGTCCCAGGCGCCGGCCTGGTAACGGTACTGGGCCTCGACGCCCTCGAGCTCGGCACGGTTGATGTTGATGGCGTTGTTGGTCACGGGGGCAGCAAAGGTGATCAGGTCGCGCACGCGGGACCGGTAGGCCGACACGCCCAGCCAATGGCCGCCGGCCGGGTTCATCTCCCAGCCGGCCTCCCAGGTTTCCGACACCTCGGGCTGCAGGTCGGGGTTGCCGGCAAAGCCGAAGCCGCCGTCCGGGTAGTACAGCTCGTTGAAGCTCGGCGCGCGGAAGCCCTCGCCCCAGGACAGGCGCAGCCGCTGGCGCTCGCTTAAGTTCCAGCCCCAGGCGGCATTGCCCGACGTGGCGCCGCCGAACTGGCTGCTGTCGTCGCGGCGCAGGGACAGGTCCAGCGCATGGGCGCCGAACTGGCCGCCATAGCTGGCAAAAGCCGCCTTGGAGTTGCGGTTTCGTTCGAACAGGCGGCCGTCGAAGATGTTGCTCGACTCACCGGTTTCGCGCTGCCAGTTCACGCCCAGGTTCACGCTGGCATCCGGCCCGGCGTCCACGGTGTTCACCCAGTCCACGCTGGTGCGGCGGCTCTGGAACTCGTTGCTGAAGCTGCTGACCGTGTCCAGGTCCTCGCGGGCGTGGCCGACGGTGAGCAGATGGGTCCAGCCTTCGCCCAACTCGCCGCCCAAGGTGACGCCGCCCGAGGTGTTGCGGGCGTTGGTTTCGCCCTGGTCGAATTCGGTGTCGGCGTCGGTGGTCACCAGGCTCGCGGCCAGCCGCTGGCTGCCTAGCGCGGTGCGGCCGCGCAAGCTGAGGTTGCGGTTGCGGTAGCCGTCATCGTCCGGATCGTAACCAAACGAAACGTCGGGGTTGGTGGCCGAAAATCCACTCAGGCGCTGGTAGCCGGCCGTGAGGCCCAGGCCATGGTCGGCGTCGCCCCAGCCGCTGGCCACGCTGGCGCCGGCCCGGCCGTAGCTGCCGGCGGTGAGCCGGGCCGAGGGCGTGGATGGGTCGCGGGTGAAAATATGGATGACGCCGCCAATGGCGTCCGAGCCCCAGAACGCAGCGCGCGGCCCGCGGACGATCTCGATGCGCTCGATCTGCTCCAGCGGCAGGTGCGCGAAGTCGAACACGCCCTGGCCGGTGGACCCCACGCGGATGCCGTCGATCAGCACCAGGCTGTGGTTGGAGTTGCCGCCGCGCAGAAACACGGTGCTGGCGCTACCCGGGCCGCCGGTGCGGGCGATATCCACGCCCGCTTGGCGGCCGAGCAGGTCGATCAGGTCGGGCGCTTGGCTGGCCTCGATGTCGGCGCGGCTGATCACCGTGACCGAGGCTAGGGCCTGGTCCAAGGGCCGCGCGACGCGGTTGGAGGTGACCTGGACGGTGTCCAGGGTGGTGGCATCCTGGGCCGTCACGGCCGGGGACAGGCAAAGCGAGATCGCCGCGCACAGCGCGGTGTTTCGGACAACGGTATTCAATGGATATCTCCTGGAACGCTCACCCGCGGATCGAAAAGCGCGCGGCGGGGGGGGGTTCAGGGAAACGCAGTGGCCGGAAAACGAGCGCAGGCCATGACGCCGCCCCGCTGCCCTCCGCAACGTGCCGTGATGGCCGTCCGGAATACTCCGACGGCCAGGCTCCAGGTCGGTCTCCGGGCTTGCCAGTGCCGCGGGCCCGGGGGCACCGCTGCGGCCTTCCGCCTTCCCATGCCCGAAGGCACAGTGGCTTGATGGAAGGGTGACCTGGCCTACCGTTGCGGGGGCAGCGCCGGAATTGGACCGGCTTCCCAAACACCTGGGGCGCGTGAAGTGTAATTCACGCGGGGGTCACTCGTCGCGGTCGGCGTCCAGGCCCAGCAGTTCGCCGTCGTGGCCGGCCTGCAGGCGCAGGCGGATGGGCCGGCAGCAAACCGGGCAGTCTTCCACGTAGTCCGCGTCGCCGGCCGAGGCGTCGGCCAGGGCCTGGAAGCGTTCGCCGCAGTGCGGGCAGGTGATCTGGACTTCATCGAGCATCACACAACTATGCCCGCACTTGGGCAGTGGCGGCGTGAGGAGGGTTCAACCCTTGAGGAACAGGCTGATCACGTCGTTGGTGAAGCGGCGGCCCAGTTCGGTGGGGCGCAGGTGTTCGCCGTCCTGTTCCAGCCAGCCGCGGTCGCGGGCGTGGGCCAGTTCTTCGGCAATGCTGGCGCGGTCCAGGCCGGTGCGGGCTTCGAAATCGACCAGCGAGAAGCCCTCCACCAGCCGCAACGCGTTGAGCATGTAGTCGAACGGGCGCTGCGCTGGCCCGATCCGTTCATCGCCACCAATACCTCCCGGCGTGCCTGCCTGGGCCAGGTAATCGCGCGGGTTCTTGGGCTTCCATCGCCGCAGGATCTCGCCGCTGGCGCCCGAACTGATCTTGCCGTGGGCACCGGCGCCGATGCCCAGGTAGTCGCCGTAGCGCCAGTAGTTCAGGTTGTGCGCGCACTGGCGGCCGGGCTGCGCGTAGGCCGAGACTTCGTACTGGGCATAGCCTGCGGCCGCCATGCGCTCGATGCACTGTTCCTGGATATCCCAGGCGCTGTCCTCATCGGGCAGGCCCGCCGGCGGCTGGGCGGCGAAGGCGGTGTTGGGCTCCAGGGTGAGCTGGTAGTGCGACAGGTGCGCGGGCTGCAGGGCAAGGGCGCACTCCACGTCGTGCAGGGCCATGGCGAGGTCCTGGCCGGGCAGGGCGTACATCAGGTCCAGGTTGAGGTTGTCGTAGCCGGCGTCCTGGGCCAGCTTCACCGCGCGCTCGGCCTGGCTGCTGTCGTGGATGCGGCCCAGGCGCTGCAGGCAGCCGTCGTCGAAGCTCTGGATGCCAAAGCTGATGCGGTTGATGCCGGCGCTGCGATAGCCCTCGAACCGGCCGTGCTCCGCCGTGCCCGGGTTGCACTCCATGGTGATTTCCGCCGAGGGCGCGAAGCGCAATCGTGCTGAACACGCGTCCAGGATGGCGCCCATGGCCTCGGGCGCGAACAGGCTGGGCGTGCCGCCGCCAAAAAACACGCTGTGCACGGTGCGGCCCCAGACCAAGGGAAGGTCCTGTTCCAAATCGCGCACCAGCGCCGCCACGTAGGCATCCACCGGCAGCGCGCCGGTCTGGCCATGCGAGTTGAAGTCGCAGTACGGGCACTTTTTCACGCACCACGGGATGTGGATGTACAGCGACAGCGGCGGTGGGATGAGCACGCTCACAGTTCCGCCAAGCGCTCGCGCAGCTGCGCCAGGGCGCGGCCGCGATGGCTGATGCGGTGCTTGAGCGCGGGCTCGAGTTCGGCGGCGGAAACGCCGTGGGCAGGCACGTAGAACACCGGGTCGTAGCCAAACCCCCCGCTGCCCCGCGGCGCCTCCAGCACGCTGCCCGGCCACAGGCCTTCGGCCACCAGCGGCTGTGGGTCGTGGGCGTGGCGCAGCAGCACCAGCACGCAGTAGAAATGTGCGCGGCGCTGTTCGCCGGCAAACCCCGCCATGTCGGCCAGCAGCTTGGCGTTGTTGGCCTGGTTGTTGCCGTGTTCGCCGGCATAGCGCGCGCTGTAAAGACCCGGCGCGCCGCCCAGCGCGTCCACCACCAGGCCCGAATCATCCGCCAGCGCCGGCAGGCCGGTGGCAGCGCTGGCGTGGCGGGCCTTGATCAGCGCGTTCTCGAGGAAGGTAAGGCCATCTTCCACCGCATCACTGACGCCCAGCTCGCCCTGAGTGACCAGGGTGAAGCCGGCGCCGTCCAGCAGCGGCTGCAGCTCGTCGAGCTTGCCGCGGTTGGAGGTGGCCAGGACCAGCCTGCGCATCGCGGTCAGCGGGCCAGCGCCTCGCGCTGGGCCACGATCAGTTCGCCCACGCCCTTGGCGGCGAGCGCCAGCATTGAATCGAGCTCCTCGCGGCGGAAAGCGTGGCCTTCGGCGGTGCCCTGCAGCTCGATGAAACCGCCGCCGTCGTTCATCACCACGTTCATGTCGGTGTCGCAGCTGCTGTCTTCGCGGTAATCCAGGTCCAGCACCGGCAGGCCTTGGTAGATGCCCACCGAAACCGCAGCCACGGCGCCCAGGATGGGGTCGCGGCTGATGTCACCACGGGCCTTGAGCCAGGCCACCGCGTCGCACAGCGCCACGTAAGCGCCGGTGATGGCCGCGGTGCGGGTGCCGCCGTCGGCCTGCAGCACGTCGCAGTCCAAGGTGATGGTGCGCTCGCCCAGCGCCTTGCGGTCCACGCAGGCGCGCAGGGAGCGGCCGATCAGGCGCTGGATTTCCAGGGTGCGGCCACCCTGCTTGCCGCGGGCGGCTTCGCGATCATTGCGGGTATCGGTGGCGCGCGGAAGCATGCCGTACTCGGCGGTAATCCAGCCTTCGCCCTTGCCGCGCAGGAAGCCGGGGGCCTTGTTCTCCACGCTGGCGGTGCACAGCACGCGGGTGTCGCCAAAGCTGATCAGCACCGAGCCTTCGGCGTGCTTGGTGAATCGGCGCTCGATGCGCACGTCGCGCAGTTGGTCGGGCGCGCGGCCGCTGGGGCGGGTGGGGCTGGTCATTGGGGGCATCCGGCAATCCTTGGCCCGCTAGATTACCATTCACTCCCGCACCCACCTGGCCCGCCCATGATCCGCAGCATGACCGCCTTCGCCGCCTGCGAGCGCGTCGCCACCGGCGGCACCTTGGGCTGCGAGCTGCGCGCGGTGAACCACCGGTTCCATGAGCTCTCGGTGCGCGCACCCGAGGAGCTGCGCGCCATTGAGCCTGCGCTGCGCGAGCGCGTCGCCCTGAAAGTTTCGCGCGGCAAAGTAGACTTGGTGCTGCGATTCCGCGCCAACGCCGGCGGCCGCGCCGACCTCCGGGTGAACCAGCCGCTGCTGGAGCAATTGGCCGAGGCCGCGCAGCGCGCCGACGCGCGCTTCCCCGGCCTGCGCACCGAATTCACCGAGCTGCTGCGCTTCCCGGGCGTAGTGGAGGAAGACGCGCTGGACCAGGCCGGCCTGCAGGCCGAGGCGCTGGCGCTGCTGGATGCCACGCTGGTGGAGTTCGTGGCGGCGCGCGAGCGCGAGGGCGCCAAGCTGGCCGCCGTGATGCATGAGCGCCTGGACGGCATCGAGCGCATCACCACGCAGGTGAAGCAATGGCTGCCGGAAATTCGCGCGGCCCTGCGCGCCAAGCTCGACGCCAAGCTGGCCGATCTCAAGCTGCCGCTGGATCCGGGCCGGCTTGAGCAGGAAGTGGTGCTGAACCTGCAGAAAATAGACGTGGACGAGGAGCTGGACCGGCTCGCCAGCCATGTCGCCGAGGCCCGCCGCGTTTTTTCGCTGCCCGAAGCCGTCGGCCGGCGCCTGGATTTCCTGATGCAGGAGTTCAACCGCGAAGCCAACACCCTAGGCTCGAAGTCCGTGGACAGCCGCACCACGCAGGCGGCGGTAGAGCTGAAGGTCTTGATCGAACAGCTGCGCGAACAGGTACAAAACCTCGAATGAGCAACGTGCGCGGAACCCTCTATGTGGTAGCGGCGCCCTCGGGCGCCGGCAAATCGAGCCTGGTGAACGCGGTGCAGGCGCGGGAGCCCGGCATCGCGCTGTCCATCTCAGTCACGTCGCGGGCGCCCAGGCCGGGCGAGCGCCATGCGCAGCACTACCATTTCGTGGACAAGGCGGAGTTCGAGCGGATGATCGCCGCCGGCGATTTCTTCGAACACGCCTTGGTGCACGGCGACTACAAGGGCACCGCCCGGCAGTCAGTAGAGCCGCAACTTGCGGTCGGCAAGGACGTGCTGCTGGAAATCGACTGGCAGGGCGCGCGCCAGGTGCGGGCGCAGATGCCCGACTGCGTCAGCGTATTCATCCTGCCGCCGTCGCTGGACGCGCTGCAGACGCGCATGCGCAACCGCGGCCAGGACAGCGAGGCGGTGATCGCGCAGCGTATGGCGGCAGCGCGCGAGGAAATGTCGCACTGCGACGAGTTCGACTACGTCATCGTCAACGAAAATTTCGACGCCGCCGCATTCGAGCTCCGCGCCATCTTCGTCGCCCGCCGCCTGCAGCAGCCGCTCCAGGCCCAGCGCCACGCCGCCCTCATCCGCGAACTCCTCGCCCTCCGCACCTGACCCTGTGGGAGGGACTTCAGTCCCGATGCTCTTGTGGGAGGGACTTCAGTCCCGATGCATCCCCCAGCACGCCGTTACCTCAAGGCAGCGCCGCCCCCTGCACAGGGGGATGGCTGCCCGGCGTCTTGCTAGCGCCATCCATGGCAGCAAACGCCGGGTCGCTCTCGGGCATCCTGCCCTTCGCGACACTTGCCCATCCATGGGCGGCGCCGCTACGGGCTCCTGCCCTTCGCTTCAGCCAGTCCCCCTGCGCATGGGCCGTCGCCCCGGATGTCCTGGGCACTCCGAAACAGAGTCAACAGCCTGGAGCGACGCCAGGTTGTCACCGCGCGCGTTTGATCTCGTAACAATGTACCCACGCCATCCGGGGCGTCGGCCCACACCAAAGGGGAATAGCAGAAGTGAATGGCAGGAGGCCCGGAACGGCCGGCGTTTGCTGCCATGGATGGCGCTTAGCAAGACGCCGGGCAGCGATCCCCTTTGGTGTGGGGCGGCGCTGCCTCGAAGTCACGGTGTGCGGCTAGGGGCGCCTCGAACCAACGTGTCGTGCGCAAAGCGCACGGGCACCAGACCAGTACCCAACAGAGGAAACCAGGCAGGTTTGCGCCAAGGAGTGCCCGGGCGTACAATGCGCGGTTCGCGTAATCCCTTGATTTTCCGTGGGTGCCCAGGCCGGGTGCCGTGCGGTTGAGGAGATCCAATGGCCCGCATCACCGTTGAAGATTGCCTGTCCGTCGTCGACAACCGCTTCGAGCTGGTCCTGATGGCGTCCAAGCGCGCCCGCCAGCTTGCCAAGGGCGTGGAGCCCGTGGTCGACAACAGCGAACACCAGGACAAGCCCACCGTGCTGGCCCTGCGTGAGATCGCCAGCCGCAGGATCGACCAGAAGCTCATCGACGACGTCGAGAAATCCGAGCGCGAGCGCGCCGAGCGTGAAGCCCTGGAATGGGCGGCCGCTGAAGTGGTGGACGACGACCTTTCCAAGG
>JANORD010000242.1:0-3783 GCA_031415095.1 Lysobacteraceae bacterium | reverse complement strand
CACGGCGGCATGGGCTACTCGAAGGAAATGCCGCTGGAGCGCTATTTCCGCGACGCCAAGATCACCGAAATCTACGAGGGCACCAGCGAGATCCAACGCCTGGTGATCGCCCGCAACGAGACCGGCATCCGCTAACCCCGTACCACCCCGTATCCCCCCAATAACGGTGTCAGAGTGAGTTCTCGGAACTCACTCTGACACCGTTTGTTATTTGGGGTGGTTACGGCCCGGAAGGCGGGACTACAATTGCGCACTTTTCCAAGCCTTGCGAGAACGCGGTCTATGAACGTCCACGCCCTGGCCTCCGCCGATACCCTTGGTGCCGTGATCGCGGCGCTGCCCGCGGGGCTGGAAACGCCTGAGCGCACGGTGCTGGAGGAGTTCGCCGGCCGGTTCTACGCCAGGATGCCGCAGGATGAGCTGGAGGCGCGTCCGCCGGCGGACTGGGCGGCGGTGGCGCAGTCCTTTCTTGCCTTCGTGCGCCAGCGCCCGCTTGGTGTAGCCAAGATTTCCGTGTGCAACCCGGCGCAGGCCGCCGATGGCTTCGACAGCACCCACACGGTGGTGCGCATCGTCAACGACGACATGCCGTTCCTGGTGGATTCGGTGCGCATGGCGCTGGCGCAGTTCGGCGCCAGCCTGCATCAGATCGTGCATCCGGTGCTGCCGGTGGCGCGCGATGCCTCCGGCCAGCTGCAGTCGCTCGCCGAGGGCGGCGCGGCCGAATCACTGATCTATCTCGAGATTGACCGCCAGCCCGACGCCGTGGCGATGCAGGCCATCCATGACGCCATCGGAGCGGCCTTGGCCGACGTGCGCGCGTCGGTGGCCGATTGGGCCGTGATGCGCGCCAAGATGGTGCAGGTGGCCGACGAGATGGAAACCCGCACCATGCCTGTGGATGCCGCCGGCCGCGCCGAGGCCCAGGCCTTCCTGCGCTGGGCCGCCGACGACCACTTCACTTTCCTGGGCTATCGCGAATACGAAGTGGCCGACCGCAAGCTGGTGGTGGTATCGGGCAGCGGCATGGGCCTGCTGCGCGGCAAGGACAGCCTGCTGCAGCCGCGCCCGCTCACCGGCCTGGCCGCCGCGGACCTGCCCAAAGGCAGCAAGCTCGACGCCCTGATCCTCACCAAGACCAATGCCCGCGCCACCGTGCACCGCCCGGGCTACATGGACTACATCGGCGTACTGGTGTTCAACGAACAGGGCTTGGCGGTGCGCGAGCTGCGCTTTCTGGGCCTGTACACCTCCAGCGCCTACAACCGCCGCCCGTGGGAAATCCCGCTGGTGCGGCAGCGCTTCGAGCATGTGATGGAAGCCTCGGGCCTGGCGCCGAACAGCCACAGCGGCAAGGCCCTGCGGCACATCCTGGAGACCCTGCCGCGCGAAGAGCTGCTGCAGGCCAGCACCGATGAGCTGCAGGCCACCGCCATGGGCATCCTGGGCCTGCAGGAGCGCGGGCGCACGCGTCTGTTCCTGCGCCGCGACCGCTACGGGCGCTTCTTCTCGGCCCTGGTCTACATCCCGCGCGACCGTTTCAACACCGGCATCCGCCTGCGCATTGAGGCGCTGCTGATGGAGCAGCTGCACGGCGAGCGGCTCGACAACAACATCCAGATTGGCGAATCACCGCTGGCGCAGCTGCATCTCGTGATCCGGCCCAAGGCCGGCGCGCCCGCCGCGTTCGATCAGGAGGCACTGGAAATCGCCCTGGCCGGCATCGTGCGCGACTGGCACGACGAACTGCGCGATATTTTGGTGCGCGACCACGGCGAAGAGCAGGGCTTGCGCCTGGCCCAGCGCTATGGCCGCAGCCTGCCGGCCGGTTACGTCGAGGCGGTGAGCCCACAGATTGCCGCCGCCGACGTGCTGCAGGCGTCGCTGCTGTCGGGCCCCGATGACCTGCGAATCGCCTTCTACCGTGGCGCCGGCGAGCAGCTGGGCTTCAAGCTCATCCGCAGCAACCGCGAGATCGCGCTGTCGGACGTGCTCCCGGTGATGGAGAACCTGGGCCTGCGCGTGCTGGCCGAGCATCCTTACGAGCTGGACGTGGACGGCCAGAAGATATCTATCCAGGATTTCGAAGTGCAGCCCCTGCGCGGCGAGATCGACGTGGACGCGGCGCGCCGGCCGTTCGAGGAAGCGTTTGCCGAAGTCTGGCGCGGCGCGGCCGAGAACGACGGCTTCAACCGCCTGCTGCCCAGCGCCCGGCTGGAGTGGCGCGACATCGCCATGCTGCGCGGCTACACCAAGTACGCGCTGCAGACCGGCGTGCCGTTCTCCCAGCCCTACATGGAGGAGACGCTGCAGCGCTATCCGGTGATCGCGCGGCTGCTGTTCGAACTGTTCGCCGCCCGCTTCGAGCCTGGCCGCGAGCAGCCGCTGGATGCGGCCGGCCAGCAGGCCCTGCACGACCAGATTGCCTGGCTGCTGCCGGCCGCCCAGCGCAAGGCGCTGGACACGCTGCCGTTGGAAATCGCCAGCGCCCGCGGCCTGGACCGCGCCGCGCAAGTGGACGCCTGCGTGGATGCGCTGGAAATCCTGCTCGACACCGCCGTGAGCAGCCTGGATGACGACCGCATCCTGCGCGGCTACATGGCGCTGATCAACGCCACCCTGCGCACCAATTTCTACCAGCGCAAGAATGGCACGCACACCGACTACATCTGCTTCAAGTTCGACCCGGCGCGGGTGCCCGAGCTGCCCAAGCCGCGCCCCTATCGCGAAATTTTCGTCTACTCCCCGTTCGTGGAAGGCGTGCACCTGCGCTTTGGCCCGGTGGCGCGCGGCGGCCTGCGCTGGTCCGACCGGCGCGAGGATTTCCGCACCGAGGTGCTGGGCCTGGTGAAGGCACAGATGGTGAAGAACACCGTGATTGTTCCGGTGGGCTCCAAGGGCGGCTTCTTCGTCAAGCGCCCGCCGGTGGGCGGCGACCGCGACGCGCAGCTGGCCGAAGGCATCGCCTGCTACAAGCGCTTCATCAACGCGCTGCTCGACATCACCGACAACCTGGTGGACGGCAAGGTGGTGTATCCGCAGGACGTGGTGCGCCACGACGGCGACGACCCCTACCTGGTGGTGGCGGCCGACAAGGGCACCGCTACGTTCTCGGATATCGCCAACGGCATTTCCGCCGAGCACGGCTACTGGCTGGGCGATGCGTTCGCCTCGGGCGGCTCGGTGGGCTATGACCACAAGGGCATGGGCATCACCGCCAAGGGCGCCTGGGAGTCGGTGAAGCGGCATTTCCGCTCGGTCGGCATCGATTCGCAGTCGCAGGAGTTCACCTGCGTGGGCATTGGCGACATGTCGGGCGACGTGTTCGGCAACGGCATGCTGCTGTCCAAGACCATCCGGCTGGTCGCCGCCTTCGACCATCGGCACATCTTCCTGGACCCCAACCCAGACTCGGCGCGTTCCTTCGTTGAGCGCGAACGGCTGTTCGCGCTGCCGCGCTCAAGCTGGGAGGACTACGACAAAGCGCTGATCTCCGCCGGTGGCGGCGTGTATCCGCGCAATGCCAAGACCCTGCCGCTGACGCCGGAAGTGAAGGCAGCGCTGGACCTGCACACCGACGCCGAACAGCTGACCCCGGCCGAGCTGATGAGCGCCATCCTGCAGGCGCCGGTGGACCTGCTGTGGAACGGCGGCATCGGCACCTATGTCAAAGCTGCGACGGAATCACACGCCGACGTCGGCGACCGCGCCAACAACGCCCTGCGCGTCAACGGCGCCCAACTGCGCTGCAAGGCGGTGGGCGAGGGCGGCAACCTGGGCATG
>JANORD010000241.1:0-2026 GCA_031415095.1 Lysobacteraceae bacterium | reverse complement strand
CCACGATGGGTAGTCCTCTCTTCGGATTCGAACCGGCGGGCCTGTGCCCGGCGGGCTTTGCACGGAGCCAGCGAGGCCCCAAATGCAACGCGGCGCATCTCTGCGCCGCGTCGTTGAACTTTGGTTTTAGCGGCGCAGGCCCAGGCGCTCGATCAGGATCTGGTAGCGCGCGGAATCCTTCTTCTTGAGGTATCCGAGCAGGCTGCGGCGCTGGTTCACCATCTTGAGCAGGCCGCGGCGGGAATGGTGGTCCTGCTTGTGTGCCTTGAAATGGTCGGTGAGGTGGTCGATGCGGCCGGAGAGCAGGGCCACCTGGACTTCCGGGGAGCCGGTGTCGTTGGGAACGCGCTTGAACTCTTCGATGATTTTCGCGGAATCGTATGCCATGGTTTTCTACTCGGTGATGCGCAGCCTGCAGGAACGTCGCCAGGATTGACGTCGCACCGCGTGACCCGCCGGTTGGGGGAGTGCTCGTAAGAGCCGCGGAAGTATAGCCGCCAAGGGCTGTGCGGACAAGGCAATCGGTGCGTGAAGGCGTGATCAGCAGGCAGATGCCCAGCGGAACAGGCGCTTGGGGCGCAGGGTGAGGTCGGCGGAAAGTTCGCCCAGGCCGAGTGATCGGCCAGCGGCGTTGGTGATGTTTACGGCCAGGGGGCAGGTGCTTATCGGGACTGAAGTCCCTCCCACAGGGGCAGGGCTCGACCCCAGTGGGAGGGACTTCAGTCCCGATGGCTCCACTGAGACCCCCTGCCCCATGCCCAGCCGGCGGGCCTGATCGGCGTCCACCAGCACGGTCGGCCAGTGCGCCAGCCCGGCTTCGACTGGCAACAGCAGTGCCTCCCGCGCCGGCTCATCCAGGGCCCCGAGCTGCTCCAGCGTGACCATCCGCGGCTCGGTGAACGGCTCCACCCAGGTGCGCCGCAGCGCCGTGATGTGGCCACCGCAGCCCAGCGCTTCGCCCAGATCGCGGGCCAGGCTGCGGATGTAGGTGCCCGAGCCGCAGGTGACGGCCAAACGCAGGTCGGGGCCGTCCATCTCGAGCAGGTCAATGGCTTCCACGTGTACTTGCCGTTCGGGCACCTCGATAGCCTCGCCGCGCCGGGCCTTGGCGTAAAGCGGCTCGCCGCCCTGCTTGAGCGCGGAGTAAATGGGCGGGCGCTGGGCGATGCGGCCAAGGAACGGTGCCAGCGCGGCGGTGACGGCTTCAGGCGTCAGCGGCGGCACGGGGCGCTCAAGCAGCGTCTGGCCGTCGGCATCGTCGGTGTCGGTGACCACGCCCAGCCGTACCCGGGCTTCGTAGGCCTTTCGGCCGCCCAGCAGCAGGCCGGCGATCTTGGTGGCCTCGCCCAGGCACAGGGGCAGCAGGCCGGTGGCCAATGGATCGAGTGCGCCGGTATGGCCACCCTTCTCGGCGCGAAGCAGGTGGCGCGCTTGCTGCAGCGCCGCGTTGGAGCTCATGCCGGCCGGCTTGTCCAGCAGCAGCAGGCCATCGAGCGGGCGGAACCGGGTCTTGGCCACGCCGATGCCGCCGCTTACTCGGTCGGTTCGCCGGGCGGGTTGTCGCGCAGGAGCTGGTCGATGCGCTCGCCCTTGTCCACCGAATCGTCGTAATGGAAATGAATCTCGGGCACGTGCCGCATGCGCACCGCCTGGCCCAGGCGATAGCGCAGTTCGGGGGCGATTTCCTTGAGCGCTTTCACGGCTGCGGGTCCCTGCTCGGCCAACAGCGCGGTGACGAACACCTTGGCGTGGGCCAGGTCACGCGTGACCTCCACATCCGAGACGCTGACCGACGGCAGGCCGTACTCACGCACGGCCTGGTGCACGATCAGGCCGATATCACGCCGCAGCTGGGCCGCGACGCGATCGGTGCGATGGAAGCTCTTGGTGGCCATGGCTGCGCGCGCGCCTTACAGCGTGCGCTGCACCTCGATGCGTTCGAAGCACTCGATCTGGTCACCCGGCTGCACGTCGTTGTAGGCCTTCACCGCGATGCCGCACTCGGTGCCGCTCTTGACCTCCTCGA
>JANORD010000240.1:0-3357 GCA_031415095.1 Lysobacteraceae bacterium | reverse complement strand
CGCCGCGACGCGACTTTGGTGCGCGTGCGCGACCTTTCCCGCACCGAACACGACGCGCTGCTGGCGCTGGTGCGCAAGCAGCTGCGCGCGGGCTTCAATTTCCCCCGCAATCCAGACCGCTACTTCGGAGTGCCGGCGGTGTATTCACTGGAGAACGTGAAGTATCCGCAGCGCGACGGCAGCGTCTGCGGCGTGCGTCCGGTGCTGGCGGCCGATGAGTCACTGAAGCTGGACTGCGGCGCCGGCCTGGGCGCCGCCACGCACGTGACGGGGACCTTCGGTTTTGCCATGGCGGGCAAGGGCATCGAACTGCTGCTCAAACCGCGGGCGTCAGCCGCCGAACAGGCGTAATGCATTGGCCACGGCGGCGGCGGCGACCGCTTCCGGCGGCTGATTGCGCAACCGGGCCACCACTTCAAGCACCTCAGGCAGGTGGGCCGGCTCGTTGCGCTGGCCGCGCTGGCCGGCACCCGGCTGGTCGGGCGCATCGGTTTCCAGCAGCAGGCAGTCCAGGGGCATGGCTGCCACGGTGCGGCGCAGGCGCTGGGCCCGCTCGTAGGTCACCGGTCCGCCGATGCCCAGGCAAAACCCCAGCGCGAACAGCTGCCGGGCCTGTTCGTCGCTTCCAGACCAACTGTGCACCACGCCCCGCAGCCCGCCCACCCGGCGCAGGGCGGCGATGACTTCGTCCACGGCACGCCGCGCGTGCAGCACCACCGGAAGGTCAAACTCGCGCGCCAGCTCAAGCTGGCCGTCGAAATAGCGCCGCTGCGCCTCCGGCTCCAGGCCCGGCACGAAGAAATCAAGCCCGATTTCGCCAACCGCTGCCGGGCGCTCGGCGTCCAGCCACAGCGCCAACTCGCCCAAGTGCTCGGGCCGATGGTGTTCCAGGAACATCGGGTGCATGCCGTAGGCCGGGCGCAGACCCGGGTGCGCAGCGCACAGCGCCTTCAGCCCAGGCCAGGCGTCTCGGCGCACGGCGGGTATCAACTGCCGCGTAACGCCCGCAGCCTGGGCCCGCGCCAAAACCTGGTCACGGTCGAGGTCGAACTCGGCCGCGTCCAAATGGCAATGGCTGTCGTACAGCGGCGTCATTCGCGCCGCGCTTCGCCTTCCAGGGTCACGCCGGGCGGCGGCGCCGGTTCGGATGGACGGCGCTTCTTCCAACTGGCGAACAACAGGGTGACCAAGCCCACCACGATTTCATCCAGGAACGGGATGGGGTCGGGTATCAGTATCGTGACGGCCCATAGGACCAGGGTGATGGTGAACAGGACCGGGAAGCGCAGCCGGCCGGCGAACTGGACCAAAGGCGCGGTCAGGGGATTGGGCATGTCCAGGCTCCGGGGTTTGCTGCACCGAAATTATCATGCACTTGTGAGGGAATCGTTTTTTGGCTGGCGTTCAGCACGCAGGGGCGAGTGTGGCAGCATGCGGTCACCCTGAACCGCTGCATAGAGAGGTCATCCCCATGAACAAGACCGTATTGGCCGTGCTGGCCGGAATGCTGGCTGGCGGCGCCGCGATCGCGGCCTACCAAAACCTGGCTACCCCTTACGCCGAGGTGGTTTCGGCCACGCCCATCCTGGAGAAGGAGCCCATTTACGGCGACGTGCTGTCGTCCACGGCAGTCACCCAGATGCGCACCGGGTCGCGCGAGGTCTGCCGCGACGTCACCGTGGAGAAACGCCGCGAGGAGCGCTTCGGCAACAAGGACGGCGCAGTCCTGGGTGCCGTGGTGGGCGGGCTGGTGGGTAGCCAGGTAGGCGGCGGCAGCGGCAAGAAGCTGGCCACCGTGGCCGGCGCCGTGGGTGGTGGTTTCGCCGGACGCGAAGCCGACCGGCGCCACGTTGGCGGCGAGCGCTACACCGAGACGCAGCAGCAGTGCGAAACCGTGAGCGAGCCGCGCGAGGAGGTGGTTGGCTACGACGTGCAGTACCGCAGCGAGGGCGAGACCACCACCACGCGCCTGGACAAGAAGCCCGGGGCGCAGATCCTGCTGGGCGAGCGCGACAAGGTGGTGGGCTATGACGTCACCTGGCGCCACGACGGCCAGACCGGCACGCTGGTGATGGACCAGGATCCGGGCGACCGCCTGCCCATCGAGAACGGCGTGATCGTCGGCAGCGCCGGCGATACGCCCCCGAACGGCTAAACGCGGCCTTCACGCGGCAGCGAAAGGGCCGGGCTTTCCGGCCCTTTCACTTCATGTAGCTGCAGGGTGGGCGCGGGACGGGCTAAAATGGCGGCCGTTCCCGCCCGAGCAGCTCGCCCCATGGCCCTCAACCCGACCGACCTCTTCGACATCCGCAGCCTCCTCACCGAGGAAGAGCGAATGGTGCAGGACACCGTGGCGCGCTTCACCGACGAGAAAGTGCTGCCGATCATCGGTGATTGCTTCGACCAAGGTCGCTTCCCGAAGGAACTGGTCCCTGAAATCGCCGCCATGGGCCTGCTGGGTTCGTCGCTGCCCGAGAAATATGGCTGCGCCAACCTCAACGCGGTCAGCTATGGGCTGATTTGCATGGAGCTCGAGCGCGGCGATTCCGGCATCCGCAGCTTTGTTTCCGTGCAGAGCTCGCTGTGCATGTACCCGATCTTCGCGTACGGAACCGAAGAGCAGCGCCAGCAGTACCTTCCCGGCATGGCCCGCGGTGAAATCATCGGATGTTTCGGCCTGACAGAACCGCACGGCGGCTCGGACCCGGCCAATATGAAAACCACCGCCAAGAAGGACGGCGGTGACTGGGTGATCAACGGCGCCAAGATGTGGATCACCAACGGCAACCTGGCCGACATCGCCATCGTCTGGGCCATGACCGACGACGGCATCCAGGGCTTCATCGTTCCGAAGGGCACCAAGGGCTTCGCCGCCCAGGAAGTGCACAAGAAGATGAGCCTGCGCGCCTCGGTCACCTCGGCGCTTTTCTTTGATGAAGTGCGCGTGCCCGACAGCCAGCGCCTGCCCAACGTCAAGGGCCTCAAGGGCCCGTTGGGCTGCCTCACGCAGGCCCGCTATGGCATCACCTGGGGCCCGATTGGTGCGGCCATCGCCAGCTACACCTCGGCGCTGGAGTATTCCAAGACCCGCATCCTGTTCAACCGGCCCATCGCCGCCACCCAGGCCGTGCAGCTCAAGCTGGCGGAGATGGCGCGCCGCATCACGCTGGCGCAGCTGCTGAGCCTGCAGCTGGGCCGTCTGAAGGACGCCGGCCAGATGCAGCCGGCGCAGGTGTCGCTGGCCAAGTGGAACAACTGCCGCATCGCCCTGGACATCAGCCGTGAAGCGCGCGACATCCTGGGCGGCGCCGGCATCACCACCGAGTACCCGCCCATCCGCCACGCGCTCAACCTGGA
>JANORD010000239.1:0-2435 GCA_031415095.1 Lysobacteraceae bacterium | reverse complement strand
CCCGGGCGTAGGAAAAAGGCGCGAGCCGCAGGCGTGTCCGACAACATAGTGCAGCGCCGCCAAAACCAGCGCGAAATCCCGCCTTTTGCCCAGTATCGCTAACCAGGTAAGGGGCTACGCCACCGGCCCTGCCGCTATGCTTGCGCGTCTATGCGGCAACGCCGCTGCCTCTGGAACACCACATGAACCTTGGCCGCCGGGCCGCATTGCTCGCCCTGTCGCTGCTATTGCCTGCGGTGTACCTGGTCAGCGTGGTGGGTTTCACCCTTGCGACGCTGCGCGTGGGAGACAACGACCGCGCCATCGTCTGGGTGGCCGGTACGCCGGCGCAGCTGGCCGCGGCGTCGCTGAGCCTCCAGGCCAATGAGTGGTTTACCGATGTGCGGGTGGATGCTGCAAGCGCCCAGTTGCCCGCACCTGCGGAATGTCCAGCGCAGGCGCGGCAGCTCTCCCTGGGCAAGCTGCGCCAGGAAGAAACCCAGGCGGCACGCGAACTGATCGAGGCCATCGCCCAGGACAACGGCGCCCGCATTTGCCGCAGCCAGATGTACGTGATCAATGAATCCCGCGCCCGCCAAATGCGGCCAGTGACCGCTGCCTTGGCCAGCGCCGTGCTGGAATCGTGCCTGCTGCCGCTGGCGCTGGTGTTGGCCACCTTCCTGACGTTCGCCAGCCGTTTGGGTCTGCGGCTGCAGGCAACGCATCCGCTTTCGCGACGTCGCCAGCTGGCGCTGGGACTGGCGGCCGCCTTGGGTTGGTGGCTGGCGATGCTGTTGCTGGATGCCGCGCTTCGCTCGTTCGGGATCGCCGTAGCGCCGTCTGAGCCGTGGTCGGCGGCGGCCCTTGGCCCGGGGCTGGTAGTCGCCATCGTCCTGGTGGAGCCGCTGCTGTGCGAACTGTCGTTTCGCGCATGGATGATTCCGCTGTCCGAACGCGCACTGGGCGCATGGCCCGCCGCGATCGCATCCACGCTGGCCTACGCGGCGGCGCAGCTGCCGGCGACGCTTGCCGACGCCGCACCGTCCGCGCTGCTGGGTGCGATAAATTCCGCGATCTATCTGAAAACACGCTCGCTGCCGGCCTGCGTGCTGTGCAGCGCGCTGGCCAGCGCCAGCGTGTTTTTCCCGATCTGGGGCTGAGTCTTCACGCCAATCCATGTCGGCCCTTCACGCCGACTTGCGATGGCATTGGCCAAATCATCCTTGTACGATCACATGCATGACAAAGACCGCCGAGCCAAACGCAATTCGTCGCACGGGCCGCAGCCTGCCAGCGCTGTCCCTGCTGGCAATCGCGCTGCTGATGGATGCCTTCAAGCCCGCGGCGGCAACCGCCTCGCTGCACTGTCCCGAAGGCCGCCCCTGCCCGTCGCCACCGGTGAGCATCTGGGCGCCCTACCCTTTCTACAACGGCAACGTGGACTATGCGCTGGGCGTTGCCTACGCGGCCACAGGCGTGATCCAGCCGCAGTTCGGCTTCGTCGCCAACGCTTTCGTCAGCAGCAACAACACCGTCGCCGCCTTCCTGCTGGCCAGTGACTACCAGCTGGGCGAAGACAGCCGTTTTTTTGCTGATTTCAGCCTGTTCGGCGGCGAGTTTGGTCGCGTGCAGACTTTCCAGGACGGTAACCCTGATTTCACGAATGAGACGGCCGGCTCCAACGATTCCAGCCAGGACAACTACCTGGAAGCCGAGGGCAACGACCTGTTCGTGCGCCTGCCCATCCGCTACCTGCTGCCCATCGGCGCCGGCCGCGACGCAGTCATCCACACCTACCGCACCCAGGGCGGCCTGCTGTTGCCCAGCACCGGGACCGGCGGCGAGCGCTGGAACCCGCTGGCAGGCGGCCGCACCATCATCGAGTTGACGCCCTTCTACCGCGACCAGGACCTTGAGCTGGATATCGGCGGTGAAAGCACGCTTACCACCAGCGGCCTCACCGCGCGCATCGACTACGACAACACCGACTGGTGGAACAACCCGTCCAAGGGCAGCCGCACGCAGTTTGCGGTGACGCATGACTGGAGCGGCGAAGAAAGAGGCAACACGCAGTGGACGCAGATGGAGGCGCAGTACTCCAAGTTCTGGTCACTGGGTGCGAGCAGCCGCGCCCAGGCACGCGTGATCGCGTTCGACGCCTGGGTGTCCGACGTGCCGTCGTGGAATGATTTCGACACCGTCAACGGCCAGCCGCTTTACCACCGCCCGCCGGTTTTCATGGGCTCCACCTTGGGCGGCCTGTTCCGCCAGCGCGGTTTCGCCACCAGCCGCTTCAACGACCGCAGCGCGGTCAATTACATCGTGGAGTACCGCTACACCACCGGCCGCAGCCTGCTGGCGCGGTTCCGCTTCCTCGACCATTTCGGCGTGGACTTTACCCAGGTGGTGGGCTTCGTGGAAATGGGCCGGGTGGCGCCGGAGTTCGACCTGGGCGA
>JANORD010000238.1:0-7300 GCA_031415095.1 Lysobacteraceae bacterium | reverse complement strand
CAGGGGGCGCGGGCGGCGTGGAAGGCTTCGCGGAAGGACTGGAAGCGGCCGGCCTCGATGGCGGCGCGGATGTCGCGCATCAGCTGCTGGTAATGGTGCAGGTTGTGGATGGTGCCCAGCATCGAGGCCAGGATTTCGTTGCAGCGGTTGAGGTGGCGCAGGTAGGAGCGGGTGTAGCCGCTGGCGCAGGTGTAGCAGGTGCAGCCCTCCTCGATCGGCCTCAGGTCCTTTTCGTACTGGGCGTTGCGGATGCGCACCTGGCCGCCGCGCACGAAGAAATGGCCGTTGCGGGCGTTGCGGGTGGGCATGACGCAATCGAACATGTCCACGCCGCGCGCCACCGCCTCCACGATGTCTTCGGGCTTGCCCACGCCCATCAGGTAGCGCGGCTTGTCCTCGGGCAGCAGGGGGCACAGCGCCGCCAACGTGGCGTCGCGCTCCTCGGCCGGCTCGCCCACCGCCAGGCCGCCTACCGCGTAGCCGTCGAAGCCGATCGCCTTCAAGCCCTCGGCCGAGCGTGCCCGCAGTTCGGGCCAGGTGCCGCCCTGGACGATGCCGAACAGCGCCGCGTCGTTGCCTTCGTGCGCGCGCTTGCTGCGTTCGGCCCAGCGCAGGCTCAGCTCCATGGACTCGCTCGCGACCGCCTCGGTGGCCGGGTACGGCGTGCATTCGTCGAAGATCATCACGATGTCCGAATCGAGCACGCGCTGGATCTGCATGCTCACCTCGGGCGACAGGAACACCTTGGCGCCATCGGTGGGCGACGCGAAGGTGACGCCCTCCTCGGTGATCTTGCGGCGCTTGGCCAAGGACCACACCTGGAATCCGCCCGAGTCGGTGAGCATTGGACCGTTCCAGCCACAGAACCGGTGCAGGCCGCCGTGCGCCGCGATCACATCCAGGCCGGGCCGCAGGTAAAGGTGGAACGTGTTGCCCAGGATAATTTCCGCGCCGGTGTCGCTCAGCGATTCGGGCGTCATCGCCTTCACCGTGCCGTAGGTGCCCACCGGCATGAAGGCGGGTGTTTCCACCGTGCCGCGCGGAAAACTCAGGCGACCACGACGGGCCTGGCCGTCCTGGCCGAGCTTCTCGAACTGCATCCGGCTCATGGGGCGTCCTGCGGGTAGAGCAGCATGGCGTCGCCATAGCTGAAGAAACGGTAGCGCTCAGCCACTGCGTGGGCGTAGGCGGCCAGGATGCGCTCGCGCCCGGCGAAGGCCGATACCAGCATCATCAGCGTGCTTTCGGGCAAGTGGAAATTGGTAAGCAGCGCGTCCACGGTGCGGATGCGATAGCCCGGGAAAATGAAGATGCGGGTGTCGCCAGCGAAGGGCTGCACCTCGCCGTCGCGCGCGGCGGTTTCCAGCGCACGCACCACCGTGGTGCCCACCGCGATCACGCGCCCGCCGGCGGCGCGGGTGCGGGCGATCTGCTGGCATAGTTCAGCGCCCACGTTCAGCCACTCGCTGTGCATCTCGTGCTCGTGCACCGTCTCGGCGCGCATGGGCTGGAAGGTGCCGGCGCCCACGTGCAGGGTGACGTGGCCGAAAGCGACCCCCTTGGCCCGCAGCGCCTCCAGCAGCGCGTCGTCGAAGTGCAGGCCGGCCGTGGGCGCCGCCACCGCGCCGGTGTGCTTGGCGAATACCGTCTGATAACGCTGCAGGTCGTCCGGCCGGGGCTCGCGCTGGATATAGGGCGGCAGCGGCAGCCGGCCGGCGCGCAGCAGCAGCTTCTCCAAGGGCTCTTGGGTCTCGAAGCGCAAGCGATAGAACTCGCCCTCGCGGCCCAGCACGGTCAGCGCCGTGCCTTCGTCCAGCGTGATGACGCCGCCAGGCTTCAGCGACTTGCTGGCCCCCACCTGCGCCAGCACTTCGTGCCCGCCGGTGATTCGTTCAAGCATGATTTCCACCCGGCCGCCGCTGTGCTTGGTGCCGTGCAGCCGCGCCGGGATCACCCGAGTGTCGTTGAAAACCAGCAGGTCGCCCGCGGCGAGGTACTCGGGCAAGTCGCGCACCGTGCGGTCGGCGTAAGGCGGCGCGTTCGGCGGCACCACCAGCAGGCGGCTGGCGGAACGCTCGGCCAGCGGCGCCTGGGCGATCAGCGCCGCCGGCAAGTCGTAGTGGAAGTCGGATTTTTTCAAGGCGGGGCACGGCGACGCGGGACCGGCATTATCCGGCCCCGCGCGGCGCGGCGCCAATCGCAGCTACAGCCAGCCCTTGGCGCGCGCGCTGCGATAGGCCTCGATGCGGTTGGCCGCACCGAGCTTGCCGATGGCCTCGGACAGGTAATTGCGCACCGTGCCGTGCGAGAGGTGCAGGCGCTCGGCAATGTCGGCGCTCTTCACGCCCTCGCCCGCCAGCCGCAGCACCTGGCGCTCGCGCTCGGTCAACGGATCGTCCTCGCCCCAGGCGGCCACGGCGAGCTGCGGGTCGATGACGCGACCGCCGGCGTGGACTTGCCGCAAGGCCGCCGCCAGCTGGGCACTGGGCGCGTCCTTGAGCAGGTAGCCGCGCACTCCGGCGTCCATGGCCCGGCGCAGGTAGCCGGCGCGCGCGAAGGTGGTGATGATCACCACGCGCGTGGTCAAGCCGGCTTCCTGCACTTTCAGCGCCAAGTCCAAGCCGGTCAGTCCGGGCATTTCGATGTCGGTGACCAGCAGGTCGGGCGAATGCTCGGCCACCGCGCGCCAGGCCGAATCGCCGTCCCCGGCTTCGGCCACCACCTGGAGGTCGCTTTCCAGCCCCAGCAGGGCCGCCAGCGCGCCGCGCACCAAGGCCTGATCTTCAGCGAGCACCAGCGTGATCACCGATTGTTTGCCTCGAACGCGGCGCGCGACAGCGTCAAGAGCAGGCGCGTGCCGCCGCCCGACGGGCTGTCGATCTCCAGCCGGCCGCCCAGGGAATGCAGACGCTCGCGCATGCCCATCAGGCCGTTGCCTTGGCGCGCGATGCCGCCCTTGCCGTCATCGCTGATCTGCAGCCGCAGTTCGCCGGCATCCATCACCAGCTCCACCTCCACCCGGCTGGCGCTGGCGTGGCGCAGCACGTTGGTGGTGGCTTCGCGTACCGTCATGGCCAGGGCGGACTCCAGCGGTGCCGACAGATGCACCGGGGCCACGCGCTGGTCCAAGCGCACGTCGGCCGACAGCAGCGCCAGCCGGGTTGCCGCGAGTTCGGCCTGCAGCCCCGTTGCGCGGATGCCCACCACCGCCTCGCGCACTTGCGCCAAGGCTTGGCGCGCCACGGTTTCCACTTCTCCTATCTGGCGCTTCGCAGCGTCGGGATCACGGTCCACCAGCCGGCCGGCCAGCTCGCTCTTTATCGCCACTAGCGAGAGCGTGTGGCCCAGCAGATCGTGCAGGTCGCGGCCAATGCGCTCGCGCTCGGCCATGGCCGCAAGCCGCGCCACTTCATCCTGGGTGAGCCGCAGCTCGGCATTGCGCCGCAGGCGGGCGCGACCCACCAGGACGCCCCCCAGCACCAGGGTGCTGATTACCACCGCCATCGCAGAGTAGGCGATGGCATAGGAAAGCGGCAGCAGCCAGAAATAAGCCAGCGTGATGAGCATCAGCATCGCCGCCGACGCCAGCAGCGCCGGCCGCAGCGACAGCGCCGTTCCCGCCATCGCGACCGCGTAGATGATGAAAGTGTTGCCGCCTGGGTTCACCCACACCAGCGCCAAGCCTACGGCCGCCACGGCTGGAATGATCAACTGCTGACGCCGGCCGCGCAGGCGGTAGAAGGCGAAATACATGGGCAGGAAAACCGCCACGGCCGCCAGCGTCCACGGCAGCGCGCTGTCGGGACGCCCGGGCCAGAACAGCATCGGCAGGAACGCGAACACCAGATAGGCCAGCCCCATCCACGGCCGCCCCATCAGCTCCTCATAGTCACTCACCGCCGCGCGCTGCATCTGCATCCGGGCCTCCCTAGCCTCCAACATTAGCAGCCGATTCGATTTCTGCCCTCAGGCCCTGCGCAGTCGCCGCGCGGCCAGCGCCAGGAATACCGCCGTCATCCCCAGCAGCACCGCGCCGTGCAGCAAGTAGGGCACGTCCTGCACCTGTCCCACCGCTCCCAGCGCCATCTGCGCCAGATGCCAGGCCGGCCACAGGACCGCCAGCTTCTGCATCAGCGCCGGGAACACGAACAGCGGTATCCACAGCCCCGACAGCACAGCCATCGGCAGATAGACCAGGTTCACCACCGCCACTGCCGCCTGTCCTTTGACCAAGGTCCCCAGCCACAGGCCCATGGCGCAAAACGGCAGGGTTCCCAGCAGCAACGTCGCCGTCAGCGCCAGCCACGTGCCCATGGAGATGCGCACGCCGCCGAAGCCGATGGCCGCGATCGACAGCAGGCAGACGATAGCGAGTCCAAACAGGAGGCTCATGGAAATCTTGGCAAGGAAGTAGACGAAGGTGGGCATCGGCGACACGCGCTTGAGTTCCAGCCAGCCTTTCTCACGCTCGATCGCCAGACCCACGCCGAATCCAAACAACGCAGGCCCGATCACACCGAATACGCCATAGGTGGCGAGCAGGTACGTGGCTTTCTGCAGGTCGCCCCATTTCCCGGGCAGCACCAGAGCAAACAGCACGTAGAACACCACCGGAAACGCCAGCGAGGGAATCGCGAAGGCCGGCTGGCGCAGCACGTGCAGGAACTCGTACCACGACTCCAGCGCCTGAATGCGCAGCAGGGACGGTGCGGTGGCCACGGCGTTGTTCATGCGTGAATCTCCCGGGCAATGGCGGCGCCCCCAGCGGGCGCGGCAGTGATGGAAAGGAAGGCCTCCTCGAGGCTCAGCGGGCGTACTTCCAGATCGGCCAGGCCGGGATCGGCCTCAAGCCAGCGCCGGAGCAAGGCCTCGGCGTCGCGCGTGACCAGTTCGGTGACGCCCTGCTCCACCTGCAGCGACACCACGCCGGGCCAGCGCGCCAAGGCATGGGCGTCCAGCGTGGTGCGGGCGCGCAGGCGCTTGCCGGCCGCGCGGGCCTTGATGTCGGCCGGGCTGCCCTCGGCCAACACGCGGCCGGCCGCCATAAGCACGATCCGGTCCGCCAGCGCGTCGGCTTCTTCCAGATAATGGGTGGTGAGCACGATGCCGGCGCCGTCGTCGCGCAGCTGGCGCAGCACCGCCCAGAAATTGCGGCGCGACTCCACGTCCAGGCCCACGGTGGGCTCATCCACGAACAGCAGCGGCGCGTGCCCACAAATGGCCAGCGCAAACTGCACGCGGCGCTTCTGGCCGCCCGACAGCGCGCCGTAGGGGCGCTTGGCGAGGTCGGCCACGCCGGCCAAGGCCAGGGTTTCCTCCAGCGGACGCGGCGCAGGGTAGTAGCTGGAAAAAAGCCGCACGTGCTCAGCCACGCGCAGGGTGTCGGGCAGGTCCACGTCCTGCAGCATCACGCCGATCTGGCGCCGCACCGCCGGCTCGCGCGGGTCCGCGCCGAACAGCCGCACGTCGCCACCGTCCGGACTCAGGCGGCCAGTGAGCAGGCCCAGGGCGGTGCTCTTGCCGGCGCCGTTGGCACCCAGCACCGCCAGCACTTCGCCGGGACGCACCTGCAGGTCAACGGCATCCAGCGCCAGCAGGGCGCCATAGTGGCGGGTGGCGGCGCGCAGTTCCGCCAGTGGCACGTCAGGGGAAAGCATCGCGTTCATGGGCAACTCCAGTGGGTAGGCCCAGTGTCGCCATCGCCGCTGCGGCAGCGCAGTGGCGGGCGTCAGCAATCTCGCCTGACAGCTGTCAGCACCTCACTTCGGCAATTCAAACGCCCGGGGGTTACGCCACCCCGGGGGCGGTGGTAATATCAGGATAAGTAATTGATTTAACGAGTAAGACCCGACGCGCGAGGGCCCTCCTCGCGTTCTGTTTTGGGCCCGGAGAACACCATGAACCTGATCGAGATACTCGCCCCACTTCGCGGCCACGCCGGCACCGTGCGTACCGCCGGCCTGGATGACGCCACCGTGCTGCGCATGGCGGCGCAGTTTCCCGAGCTTGGGCAGGCGGTGCATGCCGCCGCCGAGCAGCATGACGCGCTGTGCGCCGAGTTCCCGGAGCTGCTGGACGCCGACGAGCAGGCGCAGGTGGAAACCGTGCAAGCGGGCTTCATCAATTTCTATCCCGAAGACGCCGTGAATCCCTACGTCGCGCTGGCGGCGCGCGGCCCCTGGGTGGTGACGCTCAAGGGCGCCGTAGTCCACGATTCGGGCGGCTACGGCATGATCGGCTTCGGCCACACGCCGCAGGCGGTGATCGACACCATGGCCAAGCCGCAGGTGATGGCCAACGTGATGACGCCCTCGCTGTCGCAGCTGCGCGCGGTGCGTGCGCTGCGCGCCGAGATCGGCCACCGCCGCGGCGGCTGCCCCTACGCCCGCTTCCTGTGCCTGAACTCGGGCTCGGAGTCGGTGTCGCTGGCCGGCCGCATCGCCGACGTAAACACCAAGCTGCACACCGATCCGGGCGGCCGCCACGCCGGCAAGCGCGTCAAGCGCATCGCCATGAAGGGCGCCTTCCACGGCCGCACCGAGCTGCCGGCGCTGTATTCGGACTCCTCGCGCAAGGCCTACCTGCAGCACCTGGCCAGCTACAAGCACCACACCGACCAGTTGATCGTCATCGAGCCCTACTCCATCGAGGGGCTCAAGCAGGCGTTCGCGGATGCGGACGCCAACGGCTGGTACTTCGAGGCGATGTTCCTGGAGCCGGTGATGGGCGAAGGCGACCCGGGCCGCGCGGTGCCGCCAGAGTTCTACGCGGTGGCGCGCGAGCTCACCAAGGCGCACGGCACCCTGCTGCTCATCGATTCCATCCAGGCCGGCATCCGCGCCCACGGCGTGCTGTCGGTCGTGGACTACCCGGGTTTCGAAGGCATGGAAGCGCCGGACATGGAAACCTATTCGAAAGCGATCAACGGCGGCCAGTACCCGCTGTCGGTGCTGGCCGTGAACGAGCGCACCGCGGGCCTGTACCGCAAGGGCGTGTACGGCAACACCATGACCGCCAACCCGCGTGCGCTGGAAGTGGCGGTGACGGTGCTGGGCCTGCTCACCCCGGCGCTGCGCGCCAACATCCGCGACCGTGGCCAGGAGTTCCTGGACAAAGTGAACGCGCTCAAGAACGAACTCGGCGGCGGCCTGATCACCAAGGTGCAGGGCACCGGCCTGCTGTTTTCCTGCGAGCTCGATCCGTCCTTCAAGTGCTTCGGCACCGGCTCCACCGAGGAGTACATGCGCGAGCGCGGCATGGGTGTGATCCACGGCGGCACCAATTCACTGCGCTTCACGCC
>JANORD010000237.1:0-4477 GCA_031415095.1 Lysobacteraceae bacterium | reverse complement strand
GACGAAACCAGCGCCGGCGAGTTCAAGGCCTATGTGGACGCCACGTGGACCCACTCTTTCGAGCGCAGCGAATCGTGCTCGCCGGGCAGCGTCAGCCCCCGTCGCGGCGCCGGCTCCTGCGGCGCGGATGGCCAGCGGCTGTTCGAGAAGGTGGGCGAGTTCCGCTACCCCGAGTGGCTGGTGAACACCGGCGTGTCCTGGTTCAAGAACGACTGGAGCGCCAGCGTCTGGGCCAACTACGTGGATGGCTACTACGACGACGACGAACTGTCCAACGTGCCGGCCGGCCGCCAGGTGGGCTCCTGGACCACGCTCAACCTGAGCGTGAACTGGGACTTCAGCGACCGCCAGTCGCTGGGCCTGAACGTGCGCAACGTCACCGACCGTGACCCGCCGACTGCGCTGGGCTCGGCCAACAACTTCGACGACTTCAACCACAACTCGCTGGGCCGCTTCATCACCTTCAACTACATCTACCGGCTCTGACGCTTTGACCACCCCCGCTCCAGCGTCCAAGCCCAAAGGCGTCGACACCCTGCTGGTGCTGCTGGCGATTGCCCTCGTGGCAGCGCTGGTGGTGCCGTGGGTGCCGGCCGGCATGTTCGAACCCGGCGGCCCGGTGGCGCTGGAGCGGTTTGTGTGGGTCCCCGACGCGCCCTCCTCGACTCTATTCGGGACCGAGGATGGGCGCGGTTTTTTGAACTTCCTGTTCGAGGGCTTGACCTCGGGCGGGCGCAATGGCGCCGCGGTTGGCGTGATTGCCCTCATTCTCATCGTCGGCGGCTCCTTCGCCCTGGTCAGCGCCACCGGCGCGGTGGACCGGGGCTTGATGAAGCTGGTGACGATCACCGGCGATCGCCCGGCGTGGCTGCTGGGCGTGCTGTTCGTGGCGTTCTCGCTGGGCGGCGCGGTATTTGGCATGGGCGAGGAAACCATCGCCTTCATCGTGCTGTTGCTGCCGCTGGTGGACCGCATGGGCCTGCCGCGCGAGTGCGCGGTGATGTGCACCTACCTCGCCAGCCAGGTGGGGTTTTCCACCTCCTGGATGAATCCCTTCAGCGTGCTGGTGGCGCAGGGCGTTGCGGGCCTGCCGCCGCTGTCGGGCGCGCCGCTGCGCATTGTGATGTGGTGCGTGTTCACCGCGGTGGGCGTGGCGTTCACGGTGCTGTACGCGCGGCGGCACCGTCGCGTGGTTGACGATGGCGCGACAACGGCGGCGCTGCCGGCACCTGCGCCGATGAACTGGGCCGACCGCCTGATCCTGCTGGGCCTGCTGGCCACCGTGGTGTGGATAGTCTGGGGCGTCACCGAGCGCCAGTACTACCTGCCGGAACTGTCGGCGCAGTTCTTCGCGCTGGGGCTGTTCGCCGCGGTGTTGGCGTGGCTGGACAAGCGCCTGAGCGCGAATGCGCTGGCCGAGGCTTTCACTGAAGGCGTGCGCCAGCTGGTGCCGGTGGCGCTGGTGATCGCCGCAGCCAAGGGCATGCTGTGGCTGCTGGGCGGGTCCGACCCGCACCAGCCTTCGGTGCTCAACACGCTGCTGTTCGGCATGGGGCACGCGCTGAGCGACTGGCCGGCATGGGCGGCGGCGCAGGGCATGTTCGTGTTCCAGTCGGTCATCACCTTCTTCATCACCTCGGGCTCGGCGCAGGCGGCCATCACCATGCCGCTGATGGCGGGGCTGGGCGATTTGCTGCACGTGTCGCGCCAGGCTTCGGTGCTGGCGTTCCAGCTGGGTGACGGCATTGCCAACGTGGTGGTGCCCACGTCGGCGGTGCTGATGGGCGCCATTGGCGTGGCCGGCGTGGACTGGGCGACGTGGCTGCGCGCCATCTGGAAGCTGTTCGTGGCGATGATGTTGATGGCTTCGGCCTTCGTTGCCATCGCCGTAGGGATTGGGTATGTCTGAGACCATGGTGCTGGTCCGGGACGCGGACGTGTTCGCGCCCGAGCCGCTGGGACGACGCGATATTTTGCTGGCTGGGGGACGCATCGTCGCCATCGCGGCGCGCATCGATCCGGGCGCGGGGCTTTACGTTCGCATCGTCGAGGCACGCGGGCGGCTGGCAGTGCCGGGCTACGTGGATTCGCTGGTGCACATCAGCGGCGGCGGCGGCGAAGGCGGCTTCGCCACTCGCACCGCGCCGCTGGCGCCGGAACAGGCGCTTGCGGGAGGCGTCACCACGCTGATTGGCGCCTTGGGCACCGATGACGTCACTCGTTCCCATGCTGACCTGCTGGCGTGTTGCCGCGCGCTGGCCGCAAAGGGACTCAGCGCGTATGCCCTGACCGGCAGCTACCGCGTGCCGGTGCAGACGCTCACCGGCAGCGTGCGCGACGACCTGGTGTTGATTCCCGACCTCCTCGGCGTGGGCGAGGTTGCCATCGCCGACCACCGCGGCTCGCAGCCCACGGCGCACGAGCTGGCGCGCATCGCCGCCGACGCGCGCGTGGGCGGCTTGCTGTCCGGGAAGCGCGGCACGGTGCTGGTGCATGTGGGCGACAGCGCCGAGGGGCTGGCTTTGCTGCACCAGGTTTGCGATGCACACAGCGTACCGCCGGGGCAGTTCCATCCGACGCATATCAATCGGCATCGCGGCCTGTTGGCCCAAGCAGTGGGCTGGACCGCGCGCGGCGGCAGCGTGGACCTCACCACCAGCACCAGCGCTGAGCTGCTCGACGCCGGTGAAGTTCCCGCGGCGCAGGCGTTGGCCGAACTTCTGCGCGCCGGTGTGCCGGTGGCGCAGATCAGCTTGAGCTCGGACGGCCAGGCCAGCCTGCCGCACTTCGACGCCGACGGCCGGCTGCTGGGCCTGGACGTGGCGCAGATTGGCAGCCTGCATGCAGCGCTGGTGTCCGCGGTGCGCGAGCAAGGCCTCGCCTTGGCGCAGGCGCTGCCCGCGTTCACCGCGACCCCGGCAGCTATCTGGGGATTGGCGAAGAAGGGCCGGCTGGAGGTGGGCGCCGATGCCGACCTGCTGCTGTTGGCGCCGGGAAGCCTGGCGCTGGAAGCGGTGTTTGCGGGCGGCCAGTGCCGCTTGGGCAGCTGATGCGATTTTAGAGGATCCGGCGCAGGGTGTCGTCGCGGCGCAGGAAGTGATGGTAGAGGCCGGCGACGATGTGCAGGCCGATTACCCAATAGAAGAACGAGCCCAGGGTCTTGTGCAGGTCTTCGAGGGTGTGTGCCAGGGCGGCATCGGGCGCCATCAGCGCCGGCAGCAGCCAATCGGTGCCCGGCACCATCAGCGCCTTGCCGTCGGTCCAGGCGGTCATCAGCCCCAGCACCGGCTGCGCTACCAGGAAGGCGTAGAGCGCCAGATGCGCCAGCTTCGATGGCCAGGCCTGCCAGCCGGGCAGGGCCGGCGTGATGGGCGGCGCGCCGCGCGTGAGCCGCAGCCACAGCCGCGGCCCCACCAGGCTCAGCACCACCAGCCCGGCCCAGAAATGCGACTGAACCATGAGCGTCCGGGCCACGCTGCCGCGTTCGAATTCGCCGCGGAACTCAATGGCCACATAGCCGACCAGCACCAGCAGGAACATGGCCCAGTGCAGGCGGCGCTGGGCGGTTGAATAGCGGGCGGGGCTGACGGGGTCGGTCATGGCGGCGGAATTCGGGGCGCTGTGTAGGCCACGTGATTGTAAGCCAGGCCAAGCGGCCGCGGCAGGTTCGGCGCCGGGGGCTGGATTGGCCGTGCGGACGCGCTAGCATCAGCGCATGGAAACCACGCTTGCCAGTTGGAACGTCAATTCACTCAACGTGCGGCTGCCGCATCTGGAGCAGTGGCTGAAGATCCGCCAGCCCGACATCGTGGGGCTGCAGGAAACCAAGCTTGAAGACGACCGCTTCCCGGATTCGGCGCTGGCCGAGTTGGGCTATCGCAGCGTGTTCGCCGGGCAGAAAACCTACAACGGCGTGGCCATCCTTTCGCGCGCGCCGGCTACTGATGTGCAGGTGGGCATCCCGGGCTTCGCGGATGTGCAGCAGCGCGCTATCGCCGCCACCGTGGGCGGCCTGCGCGTGGTGAACCTGTACGTGGTGAATGGCCAGGCCGTGGGCAGCGATAAGTACGAGTACAAGCTGCGATGGCTGGACGCCGTGCACGGCTGGCTGGCGTCGGAAATCCGCGCGCATCCGCGGCTGGTGGTGATGGGCGATTTCAACATTGCCCCCGATGCGCGCGACGTGCATGACCCGGTGGCGTGGAACGAGGACAGCATCCTCACCTCCACCACCGAGCGCGCCGCGCTGCAGCGGCTGCTCGCCCTTGGCCTGCACGACAGCTTTCGCCTGCACAGCGAGGAAGCGGGCCAGTTCAGCTGGTGGGACTACCGCGCCGCCGGCTTCCGGCGAAACCTGGGCCTGCGCATTGATCTGTGCCTGGTAAGCGACGCGCTGAAGGCGGCCTGCACCGGCGCCAGCATCGACCGCGAACCCCGCACCTGGGAGCGCCCCAGCGACCACGCCCCCGCCCTGGTC
>JANORD010000236.1:0-3142 GCA_031415095.1 Lysobacteraceae bacterium | reverse complement strand
GCGCGCACCGCGGCGATGGACGCGGCCAGCGCCGCGAAGCTCGGTGGTGCCCAGCGCAAGTCGCTGCCCACGCCCATCTCCACCAGGCCACGGGCGATGAAAAACGCCATGGCGTGGGTGAGCGCCATCGAGCGGTCGTGGCTGGACGGGTCCTGGTCCATCACTTCGCTGCCGATGGACGCGAACAGGTCGCGCGCCAACTGTGCCGTTGCCGGATGGTGCGGGCTCGGGCAGATCACGGTGCGCAGCGGCTCGGCGCGGGCAATGCTGAGCGGGCCGAACAGCGGATGGCTGGCTGCGTGGCCGATCGCGGTGCCCAGGATTTCGTCCATCAGCCGGCACGGCGTTTCCTTGACGCTGCAGACGTCGATCACCTGATGGCGTGGCTGCAGCCGCGGGCGCAGGTCGTGCAGTGCCGCTTCAAACGCCTCCAGCGGCACGCAGACTACGATCAGGTCGGCGCCGGCCACCAGCGCGTCAAGATCCGGCGCCGCATGCGCCCCGGACAGTGAGCCGCCCGCATCCCATCCCATCCACGCGTATCCGTGCTCCCCAAGCAGGGCAGCGAACGCCGCGCCGAAGCGGCCGTGGCCCAGCAGGCCAATTTTCAGCGAGGGATTCATTGGGGGCAGGACCTGGACGCCAGTGCGATGCGGTGATCTTAGGGGCTTGCCTGCACCGACGCATTGATTCTGGTGAGTCGCGGCCTTCAGCAGGCTTCACGCACCACGGGGGGTGGCCTGGCCTATGCTCTTCAGCATGACCAGTCCGGAAGACGACGCATGGGCTTGAGTGAATCACTGGCGGCATTCGCGCTGCGCACCACCCTGCGCCTGCTGCTGAAGCCGGCGCTGTCGCCGCGCTGGGCGGTGCCGCGGCAGCGCGCCTGGCTGGAAAAACTCTCCGCCATTGGCCGGGTGCCGCCCGGCATCGTGCATAACGAAGCGGCCGTAGGCGGCATCCCCGCCGAACGCTGGCAAGACACCCGCGCGCGCCCCTGCCGCGACGGCAGCCTGCTGTACCTGCACGGCGGCGCCTATTGCGTGGGCTCGCCGCGCACGCACCGCGCGCTGGCCGCATGGCTGGCGCGGGACGCCGGCCTGCCGGTGGTGGTGCCCGACTACCGGCTCGCGCCCGAGCATCCCTTCCCCGCAGCGCTGGACGACGCTCTGGCGGCGTACGACGCGCTGATCGCGCAAGGCCCGGTTGTGATCGCCGGCGATTCGGCCGGCGGCGGCCTGGCGCTGGCGCTGGCGGTGCAGGTGCGCGCCAGCCAACGGCCGGCACCGGCCGCGCTACTGCTGCTGTCGCCCTGGGTGGACTTGCGCCCCGAGCATCAGCCAACGCCAGTGCCGGGCGAAGCGATGCTCAGCGCCGATTGGCTGCAGGCCTGCGCGGCGCACTACGCCGGCACTGCCAGCGCCGACCCGCGCGTCTCGCCCCTGCTGGCTGACCTGCGCGGCCTGCCGCCGGTGCTGGTGCAATGCGGCAGCGATGAAATGCTGTGCGAACAGTCCCGCGCCCTCCACGCCGCGCTGCAGGCGGCCGGCGTGGACAGCACGCTGGAAGTGACGCCGCATCGCTGGCACGTGTTCCAACTGCACGCTGGCCAGCTGCCCAGTGCCAACGCAGCGGTGTCGCGCGCCGCGCGTTTCGTGCAGCAGCACCTGGACGCCGTGGCCCCGCCGCGCCACAGCGTGCACGACGTAGTGATCCTGGGCGCCGGCATGTCCGGCCTGTGCATGGCGATGCAGCTGCAGAAGGAAGGCCGCCACGATTTCGTGATGCTGGAGCAGCAGACGGGCTTGGGCGGCACGTGGTGGGACAACCGCTACCCGGGCGCGCAGGTGGATGTGCCGGCCCCGGCGTATGCGTTCTCGTTCGCGCCGAACCCACGCTGGCGGCAGCGCTTTGCCGACGCGCCAGAGATCAACGCCTACCAGCTGGCTCTGGCCGAAGATCGCGGCCTATTCGCGCGCCTGCGCCTGGGCACGCGCCTTAGCGAAGCGCGCTTTGACGAGGCCACCGGGCTGTGGCACTTCAAGACCGCCCGCGGCGACACGCTCACGGCCCGCTATTTCATCTGCAGCACCGGCCCGCTGAGCCAGCCGCGCTGGCCCGACATCCCCGGGCTGGACGAGTTCCAGGGCCTGCGCCTGCACTCCGCGCGCTGGGATCACGAAAAGAAGCTCGCCGGCCTGCGCGTGGCCGTCATTGGCACGGGCTCCACCGCCGTGCAGCTGATTCCACCGATTGCCCGCGAGGCCGCGCAGCTGCACGTGTTCCAGCGCACCGCCAACTGGGTGCTGCCGCGGCTAGAGCGCCGCTACTTTTGGTTCGACCGTTGGCTGGCGCGTTTTCCGCCTTACGCCATCGCCGTGCGCGCCGGCTGGGTGGAGTTCCTGGAGTTGGGCCGGCGCGGCTTCGAAGACGGCACCTTCATGCGCTGGCTCAACCTCACGCTGGCTGCGCACCAGCGCCGCAAAGGCATCGCCGATCCCGCGCTGCGCGCTACGCTCACGCCCGACTACCCGCTGGGCTGCAAGCGCCTGATTTATTCCAACGAATACTACCCAGCGCTATCGCAGCCGAACGTGTCGCTGGTAACCGCGCCGATCGAGCGCCTGGCCGCGCGCAGCATCCGCACCGCCGACGGCGTGGAGCGCGAGATTGACGCGCTGGTCTGCGCCACCGGCTTCGACACCGTGCACCTGCTGCAGTCGCTCGCCATCCACGGCCGCGGTGGCCGCACGCTGGCCGATGCCTGGCAGCACGGCCCCGAGGCCTACCGCAGCATCAGCGTCGCCGGCTTCCCCAATATGTTCCTGATGCTGGGCCCCAACACCGCCACCGGCCACACGTCCACCCTGCTGTTCATCGAGCCGGCCGTGCAGCACGCCATCGCCTGCATGCGCGAAGTGGAGCGCGGCGGCCACCGCGCCATCGAAGCGCGCGCCGACGTGCAGCAGACGCACAACGCCGAACTGCAGCAGCGCCTGGGCGGCTCGGTGTGGAGCCAGTGCCGCAGCTGGTACCGCAGCGAGGGCGGCAAGGTGGTGGCGCTGTGGCCGGGCTTCACCGGCGAGTACCAGCGGGCCATCGCCCGGCCCGATTTCAGCCAGTACCGCTTCGGCCCTCAGGC
>JANORD010000235.1:0-7944 GCA_031415095.1 Lysobacteraceae bacterium | reverse complement strand
GCCCTGTACCGCCCACCATCTCCAGACAAAAGAAAGGGCCCGCCACCAGCGGGCCCTTCCTTTTGGGGCAGCCAAACGGTGTCAGAGTGAGTTCCGGGAACTCACTCTGACACCGTTTTCGAGCTGCGGGTTTGGGGGCGTTCGGCGGCTACTTTGGCTTTCAGGGTTTCGAGTTGCTCGGGGGTCCAGCCGGGGGCGTCGGTGAGGCCGGCCCAGCCGTCCAGGTAGTGGTCGAAGGCGTAGACGTGGCCGTAGCCCAGCGGGGTGGTGGTGGCCAGCATCATGTCCACGGCCAACTGCACGAAGGTAACCACCGGAATCCACACCAAGTCCGGGGACACGTCCGGGCCCATGGGCGCGTTCATCCAAGCCGGTTTGCGCCACAGCGCGTCGGGCTCGAAAAAGGTGATGGCGTCGCTGGCGTACTGCAGGTAGACGATGCGGAAGGCGCCCCACGGGGCCGTAGCTTCGTTCAAATTATTGCGCTGTGCGGTGAAACGTATCACCGAGCCATCGCGAAACTCCGGTAGCCAAGCCGGCGTGCCGGGGTTGCGGCGGGCGGTGACGTCGCGCCACGTGCGGCTCGGAAACGGCGGTCCGGACCAGAACGCGCCGTCGTACGGGTCGTTGATCACCTGATAGAGATCGTGCGAAAGGTCCGAATTGAAGGAGCCCAAGCTCAGGCCATGCAGGTACAGCTTGGGGCGCGTGGCCTTGGGCAGGCGCCGCCAGTGGCCGTAGACGGCGGCAAACACCGCACGCGCCGTGGAAACGCCATATTCGGGGTCGGCCATCAGGGCCAGCCAGCTGGCCAGATAGGAGTACTGCACCGTCACGCTGGCGACGTCGCCGCGCAGCAGGTACTCCAGCGCCGGCTGGCTTTCCGGGTCCACCCAGCCAGTGCCGGTGGGGGTCACGATCACCACGGTGGCGCGCTCGAATGCGCCCACGCGGATCATTTCCTGCAGCGCCAACCGGGCGCGCTCGTCCACGCTGGGCGCGGAATTCAAGCCCACGTAGATCCGCAGCGGCTCCAGTGCGGGGCCACCGGTCATGGCGGCAATCTTGTCGCGGTCGGGCGCGGCTGACACCGCTTCGCGACCGGCGCGCCCCAAGCCCTGCCAACCAAGCAGGGAGCCGGGACCGCCCGATTTCAGCGGGTCCGTGGGCTGCGGGCTGGTGTCCTCCAGCAGCGCATCGAGCCGGCTGAAGGAGGCGTCGAAGGCGCCCATTGCACCGCGCACCAGGACGCCGCTGCCAATGGAATAGAACAACCAAGCGGTGATGAACAATCCTGCCAGCGTGGCTACCGGCACCGGGATGCGGCGGCGCAATTTTTTCGAAAGCTTGCCCGCAAGGCCGCGGAAGGCTCGCGCCAGCAGCAGCAGCGGCGCGAACGTCGCGAGCGCGATGGCCGCCACGGTGAAGGGCCGGGTGCCTTCGGAGGGAGGCTGCTGCATCAGCGCCAGCACGGTGTCCTGCCAACCTGATGCCTTCCAAAGCGCCACCGCGGCGACAATCGCCGACAGCAGCAGCGCCACCATGCGGCCAATCCGTCGCGGATGCGCAGGGGGCATGCTGAGCTTCAGCGCCGTCCACAGGTACTGGAGGAACGCGCCGATGCCGTAGCCGGCCGCCAGGCACAGCCCGCTGAGCAAACCCTGGAAAAGCGGCGCACGCGGCACCAGGCTGGGTGTAAGCGAAGCGGCGAAGAACAAGGTGCCAATTACCAGCCCAAGACCGGTGAACGAGCGCAGGAAGTCCGTACGCACCGCAGGATTCTCCAAGGCCATGCCCTTACTCCAACTGCGACTGGGCAAACTGCGCGTCGAGTTTCTCCATCGCGTCGCGCGGCTTGAGCTTGCCGGCCTTTTCGTAGGCCGCCGCCACCGCGTCCTCCTTCTTGGCGCCGTGCAGCAAGAGCAGCAGGTTGCCGTACTCCAACTGGGCGATAGGCGAATCGGGCGTGAGCTTGAGCGCCGAGGCCAGGTGCTTCTCGGCCTCCGAGGCCTTGGCGCCGTAGGTCATTCCGCCTACCAGGGCGCCGATTTTATTGATGATTTCGCCGTGGTACAGCCCCAGCGCGGTGTGCGCTTCGGCGTGCTTTGGCGCGAGCTCCAGCGTGGCCTCCAGCGCCTTGCGCACGCGCGTTGCAAGACCCAGCTTGAGCGCCTTGACGATGCTGATGCCCTGGCTGTAGCGGCCCATGCCAAACGCAAATCGGTAGTGGCTGTTGGCTTCGTCGGGCAGTGCGGCGATGGCGGCTTCGGCCAACTGGCCCACCTGCTCATAGCGCTTGAGTTGCTCGTCTTCGTCATCCACAAGGTAGGTGGCATGGATGCCCAGGGCTTTGCAGGCCACCGAAGCGCCCACCGGCCCCAACGCACTGCCCGCCTCGAAGGCCTGTTGGAAATCACCGCGATGGAAGTCGCGCCAGGCGTCCTGCAGCGCTTCGGCCAGCGCCGCGGCGTCCAGACCTTTGGGCGCGGCCTTGCCCGCCGCCTTGATCAGTGAGGCAGCGCGCTTGTCGTCGGGAAACGGCTCGGTATCGCCGGCATGCAGGGCAGGCCAGGCTTTTTTAAGCTTGTCGCCGGCGTAATCGAAAGCCTTGGCATCGTGCGGAAACTTGGCCCAGTGGGACTTCTTCGCAGCCATGGCGGTACTCCGTGGAAAGTAGGCCAGCATGTCGCGGCCAACGGCAGGCCGCAAGCAGGCGGCCAGTAGTGTGATTGCTCAGGGCCATGCGGACAGACTCAATCCCGAATCGGGCCGTCCCGGCCCATTGTCACGAGGTGTCGCATGACCCGTTCAGCCCCCATCCGTCGCCGCACCGCCCGCAAGACGCAGCTCACCCAGCTCACCCCCGGCGCGTTCTTGCTCGCCGGCCTTGGCGCCGTCTCCCTGGGCCGCAAGCAGGCCATCCAGTCCATCGACGGCCTGGCCACCAGCGCCAAGACCCTGCGTGCGAGCGCTGATACCGCCGTGCGTGATGCCGGCACCCGCGTTTCCAAGCTGGGCAAGCAGGCCATGGCGCGCATCGCCCCGGTCAAGAAGCAGGCCGCGGCGTTCGCCAAGCAGGCCCAGGCCACGGTCCAGACCCGTCTGTCCCCGGTGCTGGTGAAGCTCGGCGTGAAGCCGGCCAAAGCCAAGCGCGCCGTGCGCACCGTCAAGCGCAGCCCGCGTCCGGTCGCCAAGCGCGCCTGAGCCCAAGCATTACCTCCCGTCAGTGGGATTTCAGCGCCCCGGTTAGTCCGGGGCGTTTTTTATTCGCCGTGGCGGCGCTGGGCCGCCTCGAACGCGGCCAGTTGCTCGGGCGTGGCCTCAGGCTGGTGCTGGGCCTTCCACTTCGAAAAGGGCATGCCGTAAATCCGCTCCCGGGCCTGGTCCCGGCCAAGGGGCGTGCCGGCGTCCTCGGCCGCCTCTTGGTACCAATTCGCCAGGCAGTTGCGGCAAAAGCCGGCGAGGGTCATCAGGTCGATGTTCTGGACGTCGGTGCGCTGCTGCAAGTGCGCCAGCAGACGACGGAAGGCAGCAGCCTGAAGGGCGATATCGTTAGTCATGGGTGGGTGGCGGGGTGGGGAAGGGTTCGGGGATAATCGCAGCCTGCGAGGCCCGGCGCGGTGCCGAACTCGCCCCCGCTGCTCCGGAGCCCCATGATCGCCCGCATCCTTGACGGCAAAAGCATCGCCGAAAACCTGCTCGACGACCTGGCCAAGCGGGTGCAGGTGCGGCTGGCGGCCGGGAAGCCGGCGCCTGGCCTGGCGGTGGTGCTGGTGGGGCAAGATGCCGCTTCGGCGGTGTACGTGCGCAACAAGCGCCGTGCCGCCACCAAAGTGGGCATCCAGGCCGTTGATTACGACTTGCCCGGGACCACCAGCGACGCCGATCTTGCGGCGTTGATCGATCGCCTGAACGCCGACCCGGCCATCCACGGCATCCTGCTGCAGCTGCCGCTACCGGGCGATCGGGACGCCAGCGGCCTGATCCACCGCATCGACCCGCGCAAGGACGTGGACGGTTTCCATCCCGAAAACGTCGGGCGGCTTGCGCTTCGGCAGTTCGGCCTGCGGCCCTGCACGCCGCGCGGCGTCACCACCCTGCTGGCCTACAGCGACCGTCCCGTGCGCGGCCAGAGCGCGACGGTGGTGGGCGTGAGCAATCATGTCGGCCGGCCGATGGTGCTGGAGCTGCTGATTGCCGGCTGCACCACCACCAGCTGCCACAAGTTCACGCCGCGCGACGTGCTGGAGCGGCACGTACGCGAGGCCGATATCCTGGTGGTGGCGGTGGGCCGCCCCGGCCTGGTGCCGGGCGAATGGGTGAAGCCCGGCGCCGTGGTGATCGACGTTGGCATCAACCGGCTCGAAGACGGTCGGCTTGTGGGCGACGTGGGCTTCGAGGCCGCCGCGCAGCGCGCGTCCTGGATCACGCCGGTGCCGGGCGGCGTCGGCCCGATGACGGTGGCGACATTAATGCAAAACACCCTGGAGGCTGCCGAAGCCTTCGACGCTGCCATCGCATCGTGATAACGCGCCATTTTATTAGACTTAACCCCATGTCCCGTTCCCCGCGCCGCCTTTGCCTGCTCGCCGCCGCTCTCACCGCGTTCGCGGTTCCGGGCTGCGCCTCCATCGTCGGCCGGGCCAGCGACCAGTTGGCCGCCCAGCTGGGCGCGGCCGTCACCAACAGCAACGATCCGGCCACCGTGCGCGACGGCCTGCCGGCGTATCTGCTGCTGATGGATAGCCTGGTCGCCGGCCAGACGCCCGGCGACAAGCGCAATGCTTCGCTGCTGTTCGCGGCGGCCGAGCTCAACGGCGCCTACGCCGGCAACTTCACCGGTGACGACCGCGAGCGCGCGCAGCGGCTGGCGGCCAAGGCGATGGATTTCGCCCGCCGCGGCACCTGCGAGCAGGATCGGACGCTGTGCGAAGCCATCGACGGCGACGTGGAGACGTTTTTGGCGGCCGTGGCAGCTGCGCCTGAGCAGAACATCGCCGGCCTTTACGCGCTAGGCGCGGCCTGGGTCGGCTACCTGCAGGCCAACAGCGAGGACTGGAGCGCCATTGCCGACCTGCCCAAGATCGAGGCCCTGCTCAACCGCGTCGTCGCCATTGATGCGACGCATGCGCGCGGCATGCCGCGGGTGTACCTGGGCGTCCTCAACAGCCTGCGCCCAGCCTCGGTGGGGGGGCAGCCGGAGTTGGGCCGCCAGCATTTCGAGGCGGCCATCGCGCTCACGCAAGGCCGCAACCTCTACGCCCAGACCCTGATGGCGGAGTACTACGCCCGGCTCACGTTCAACCAAGCCCTGCATGACCGGCTGCTGTCGGAGGTGCTGGCCGCCGACCCGGTGGAGCCGGGCTTCACCCTGATGAATGTATTGGCCCAGCAGCGCGCCGCCGCGCTGGTGGAAAGCGGCAAGGATTATTTTTGAGGTTCTCCCGGTGAACAAGCCCCACACCTTCCGGCGTCTTTTCGCGGGCCTGCTGCTGCTGTGCCTCACGGCGCCGTCGGCCGCGCAAGTGATCAAGATCGCCACGCTGGCCCCGGACGGCTCGGCCTGGATGCGCGAACTGCGCGCCGCCGCCGCCGAGGTGAAGCAGGGCACCGATGGCCGGGTGCAACTGAAATTTTTCCCGGGCGGCGTGATGGGCAACGACGCCGTGGTGCTGCGCAAGCTGCGCCTGGGCCAGCTGCAGGGCGGGGTGCTGACGGCCAGCGAACTCTCCTTGGTTTACCGCGATACGGCGGCCTACGGGCTGCCCTTCCTGCTGGAAGGTTGGGACGGCGTGGGCCAGCTGCGCGGCGAGCTCGATCCGCTCATCGCCAAGGGCTTTCAGGCCAAGGGCATCCACCTGTTGGGCGTCGCCGACATCGGGTTCGGTTACCTGATGGGTGACCGTCCGCTGCGCACGCGGGCCGACATGGCGGGCATCAAGCTGTGGATTCCGCAGAACGACGAAATCGCCACCCGCACCTTCAAGTTGGGCGGGATCAACACCATCCCGCTGCCCATCGGCGATGTGTTCACCAGCCTGCAAACCGGACTGGTGGACACGGTGGTCACCACGCCCAGCGGCGCGGTGGCGCTGCAGTGGCACGGCAAGGTTCGCAACATGGTCGACCTGCCGCTCACCTACGTGGCGGGCTTCATGGTGGTGGACGAAAAGACCTGGGCCAAACTGACGCCGGCCGACCAAAGGGTGCTGGCCAAGGCCTTCGGCGAGGCCGGAAAGCGGATGGACGCGAACGCGCGCCGCGACGACCTTTCGGCGCTGGCCGCCATGAAGAAGCAGGGCGTGGTGGTGGGCGCGCTGGACCCGGCGGAAGCCAAGCGCTGGCGCGACGTGGGGGCGCAGGTAACCGCGCAGATGGAAGCGGACAAGTCGCTCTCGCCGGAAATCATGGCCGCGGTGCGCCGCGCCGTGGCCGCGCCCAAGGCGCCCTGAGTGCGGCTGCGCTGGCTCGGCCGCCTGCATCGCGCCGAGGATGGGCTGCTCGCGGCCCTGCTGGGCTCGCTGCTGCTGCTGTCGGTGCTGCAGATCGCGCTGCGTCTGCTGTTTGACTCCGGCCTGGAATGGGCCGAACCGGTGAGCCGATCTGGCGTGCTCTGGCTGGCGCTGCTGGGCGCACTGGGCGCCACCCGCACCCGCAAACACATCGCGATTGATGCGCTGCCGCGCCTGCTGCCGGCCTGGGGCCAGCGCGCGGCGTGGACGGTTTCGCAACTCGCGGCCGCCGGGATTTCCGGGGCCATGGCCTGGTACGGGGCCGGCATGATCGGCTTTGAAATGGAAACGCCGATTCCGTTCGTGCCGGGCATTCCCAGCTGGGTGCCGATGCTGGTGGTGCCCGCCGGGTTTGGCCTGATGGCGCTGCGGTTCCTGCTGGCAGCGCTGTCTGCGCCGCCGCCGCCGGCTGAGACGGAGGGACCGCCGGCGTGAGCCTGGGCTTGGGGCTGCTGCTGATCCTGGCGCTGGCGGCCTTCGGCATGCCGCTGTTCGCGGTAATCGCCGCCGTGGCGCTGCTGGGCTTCCACGTCGCCGGCTATGACCTGATTTCGGTGGCGGTGGAGTTCTACCGGCTGGGCGACCTGCCGGGCCTGATCGCCATTCCGCTGTTCACCCTGGCCGGCTACCTGCTCGGCGAGAGCGGCGCGCCTGGCCGCTTGGTGCGGCTTTCGAACGCGCTGCTGGGCGGGCTGCCGGGCGGGCTGGCCATCGTAGCCATCGTGGCCTGTGCGTTCTTCACCGCGTTCACTGGCGCCTCGGGCATGACCATCGTCGCCATCGGTGCGCTGCTGTATCCAGCCATGCGCGCCGCCGGATACCCGCAGAACTACAGCCTGGGCCTGGTGACGTCCTCGGGCAGCCTGGGCCTGCTGTTCGCACCCTCGCTGCCGCTGATCCTCTATGGCTTCGTGGCGGGGCAGCTCAACACCCAGCCGGTGGTCACCATCGAAGCGCTGTTCCTGGCCGGCATCCTGCCCGGGCTGCTGATGCTGCTGCTGCTGTCCCTGCACGCGATGTGGGTGGGCCGGGGCGTGCCGCGCACGGCTGGCCGGGTGGACCGCCGCGAAGTGCTGGCGGCGTTGCGGGCCGCACGCTGGGAGATCCCGCTGCCATTTTTCGTGCTGGGCGGGATCTACTCCGGCGTGTTCACCGTCAGCGAATCCGCATCTATCACGGCACTTTATATACTTGTCGTAACTGTATTGATTAAAAAGGAAATATCTTTTTCAAAGCTGCCCTCGGTGATGGCGGAATCGGGCCGGATGGTGGGCGCCATCCTGATCATCCTGGGCGCCGCAACCGCCATGTCCAACTGGCTGATCGACCAGGAGGTGCCCAACCAACTGTTCGAACTTACCCGCGAGCACATTCATTCGGCCTGGGCCTTCCTGCTGATGCTCAACCTGCTGCTGCTGGTGGCCGGCATGCT
>JANORD010000234.1:0-14760 GCA_031415095.1 Lysobacteraceae bacterium | reverse complement strand
CGCGGGCCCAGTGGCGGTTGCCTTCGATGGTGTTGATTTCGCCGTTGTGGGCCAGCAGGCGGAAGGGCTGGGCCAGCTTCCAGGCCGGCGCGGTGTTGGTGGAGAAGCGCTGGTGGAACACCACCACCGACGAGGCCAGCTCCGGCCGGGCCAGGTCCGGGAACACGCGCGCCAGGGCATCCGGCAGCACCATGGCCTTGTAGCCCAGGGTGGCCGCCGACAGCGTGACCACGTAGAACTCCGGCTCGTCGGCGAGCTGCTGCTCGGCGGCGCGGCGGGCCAGGAACAGCTCGCGCTCGAAGCTGGCAGCATCCAGCCCTTCGGGTGCGCGGACGAACAATTGTTCGATGCGCGGCAGCCCGCGCAGCGCGATCTCGCCGCAGTCGGCGCGCGAAACCGGCACGACGCGCCAGCCAGAAACCACCAGCGCGCGTGCAGCCACGGCTCTTTCCAACGCAGCGCGCGCAACCGCAGCCCGCGCCGCGTCTTCCGGCAGGAAAATCGTTCCGCAGGCATCGGCGGCCGCAAAAACAATTCCCGCCTCGGCCGCCACCGCCGCAAGGAAGGCCTGCGGCCGCCGCATCAGCAGCCCGCAGCCGTCGCCGCTGAGCCCATCGGCGCCGACGGCGCCGCGATGAGTCAGCCGCGCCAACGCGCGCAGGCCCGCTTGCACCAGCCCAGGACTGGGACGGTCGTCGAGGTTGGCGATCAGCCCGAAACCGCAGCTGTCGCGCTCAAAATCCGGGGAATGCAGGCCCGGGGCCGGGGGTGCAGGCATGCGCCCTCCGCTGGTTGGCTGTGGGACCCGAACGGACGTGGCGCGAGCGCGCCGTGAACGGGGTCAACCCCACGGTCACACACCGTATTAGAGTTTCTGCTCGGTCGCCTTCCTTCGCCCGCGCCAGCCGGGTTAGAGTGCAGTCTCTTCCCTGAGGCGGAGGTCGGGCATGCGCATGATCCTGGTGGCCAGTTCGAAGGGAGGCGCCGGCAAGACCACGGTAGCCACCAACCTGGCCGCGCACTTCGCCGTTGACGGCAAGGCTACGGCCATCCTGGACGCCGACCGGCAAAAATCCTCCACCCACTGGTGCGAAAAGCGCGCCGCCATGGACACCGCCGTGCTGCCGCTGGACGGCAGCCGCCGCGGCTGGGAAAAAACCCTGCCCGAAGGCATCCAGCGGCTGGTGGTGGACGCCCCGGCCGGCGCCATGGGCGAGGACCTCACCGCGTTCCTGGACCGCGCCGACGCCGTCATCGTGCCGGTGCTGCCGTCCATGATCGACCTGGAAGCCACCGTGCCCTTCCTCAACAGCCTGGTGGCGCACCCGCGCGTGAAGAAAGGCAAGCTGCCGGTGGGCATCGTCGGCAATCGCCTTAAGCCCTGGACCAGCGCGTCCCAGCAGGCCACTGCCCAACTCAAGGCCTGGCCCTACCCGCTGGTGGCCGAACTGCGCGACACCCAGGCTTATGTGCTGCTGGTGGCGCTGGGCAAAAGCGTTTTTGACTACCGATCCGAACAAGTTCGCAGCCATCAGGACGACTGGGCGCCGCTGCTGCGCTGGCTCAAGAAGTCACTCTGACACCGTTATTCGCCGCCAAGGATTGCTATGCGCGAACTGATTTTGCTCCGTCATGCCCACGCTGAGGCTTTGGTGCCGGGCCAGGAAGATTTTGATCGGCCGCTGTCGCTCCAGGGGCAGGCCGAGGCGGAGGCCGCGGGGGTCTGGCTGCGTGATCACGGCTATGTGCCCGATCGCGTGGTCTGTTCCACCGCACGCCGCACCCGGGAGACCGCGGAGCAGGCGCTGGCGGCGCTGGGTTACGTGGAAGTGCGGCACGAGCAGCGTATCTACGACGCCACGCCGGGCATGCTGATGCAGGTGGCCGACGACCACCGCGACATCAGCCGCGTGCTGCTGATCGGCCACAACCCGGGCCTGGAGCAGCTGGCGGCCTTGCTCAGCTCCGGCCAGTCGGGCGATTTCCGCGGCATGCCGGCCGGCGGTATCGCCGTGCTGGCACTGCCCGCCGAGGCGGCGCTGGAGCCGGGCATCGCCCGGCTAGCCGCGTTCTGGTGGCCCTGAGCAGATGAGCCGGGCGTGGCTGGGCGTGGTCTGCCTGGCCGGCTTGGCCGCATCGGTCATGGCTGCCCCGCACCGCGAATCCTTCAATCCGGCCGCTTCCGAGGCTCGCTTCGCGGTGAGCTTGCGTCTGGCCGGCGACGTCGATGGCCGCTTCCGCGGCATCGAGGGGGAGCTCGAGCCCGCGGGCGCCAAGCAGTGGCGGGTGCAAGTACGGGTGGATGCGCGCGAACTGGAGCTCGACGGCCCGGGCTGGATGCTGCGCAGCACGCGCTCGCGCAGCTTCCTGGACGTAGAGCGCCACCCGGAAATCGGCTTCATCTCCGAGCCCTTTCCGCGGGCGTTGCTCACTAGCGGCGGGCAGCTGGCGGGGGAGCTGTCGCTGCGCGGCCGCCGCCAGCCGGTGACGTTCACGCTGGCGCCCAGCGACTGCAAGCGCCCCGGCCACGCCTGTCACATTCGCGTGTACGGCAGCGTCAGTCGCCGCAGCTTCGGCATGCAGAGCCAGCGGCTGTGGGTGGGCGACGCGGTGGGTTTCGACTTCCGGGTGAGATTGCGCCAACCTTGACGCCATGATCCTGCGTTGGCGACTTTCCGGCGTGATGTTGGTGCTGCTGGCGCTGTCCGGCTGCTCCACGCTGTCCACGCGCCAGCGCGAAGCGGCAGTGGAGCTGGCGCATGCCGACCGCAGCACGCAAGTGGGCTGCCGCTCCGGGGTGGGCTGCGCCGTCGAGTCGCCGCTGCTGGACCTGGGCCGTGCGGCCATCGACGCCTCCACGCCCGAAGCGCCCCGCCACCACGTGACCCTGCTCGATCGCGGCCAGGACGCGCTGCTGGCGCGCGTGCACCTTATCCGCGCCGCCCGCCGCAGCATCGAGCTGCAGAGTTTCATTTTCGATGCCGAAGACAGCGGCGCCCTGGTGCTGGATGAATTGCTGGCCGCCGCCCGCCGCGGCGTCAAGGTGCGCGTGCTGCTGGACCAACTCTACGGCTTGCCCGACCCCAACCTGCAGGCCACGCTGGCGGGCGAGCACCGCAATTTCGAGCTGCGGCTGTACAACCCCACCTTCGATGAAGCCAGGACCGAGAAGCTGCAGTACGCAGCGGGCATTTTGTGCTGCTTCACGCAGTTCAACCAGCGCATGCATACCAAGCTGCTGCTAGTGGACGGCGAAGTGGGCATTACCGGCGGCCGCAACATCCAGGACCGCTATTTCGACTGGGCGCCGGGCTTCAATTACCGCGATCGCGACCTGCTGGTGGCCGGCCCGGTAGCGGCGGCCATGGCCAGCAACTTCGACGCGTTCTGGAACGACGATCGCAGCCTGCCGGCGGAAAGACTGGCCGATGTCGCCGAGGTCCTGCTTCACGCCGAGGGGTCCCCGGCCAATGCGCTGCTGGCGCCGGGGGCCGAGCGCTCGCCGCGCGTCCAGGCCATGCGCGCCGAGGCGGGTGATGGCGCTGCGGTGTTCGCGCGGCTAGAGCCGCTGACCCTGGCGGTGGGCCGGGTTGAGTTCTTCGCCGACCTGCCCGACAAGCACGCGCGCGGCCGCGAACCGGACCAGGATGCATCGGTAGCCATGCGTGACCTGGTGGCCGGCACCGAGCGCGAGTTGGTGCTGCAGACGCCCTACCTGGTGCTGTCGCGGCCAGCGCGCAAATTGTTCCGGGAGTTGCGCGAGCGCCCCACGCCGCCACGCATCCTGGTATCCACCAATTCACTGGCGGCCACCGACGCATTTCCCGTGTACGCGATGAGCCACAAGTACAAGCGCCTGTACCTGCGCGAGATGGGCTTCGAGATCTACGAGTACAAACCCTATCCAGCCGATGCACCCATCAACGTGGCGGCCACCGGGGTCCTGGGCGCACAGTCGGCGGCGCACATGCCGGCGTTTGGCTCGGGCTCGGGCAGCGGACCCGTGCCGCTCAAGCGCGCCGGCGTGCGCATTGGCCTGCACGCCAAATCGCTGGTGGTGGACGGCCGCATTGGCGTGGTGGGCAGCCACAACTTCGACCCGCGCTCGGACAACTACAACACCGAGTCCATGGTGGTGGTGCACGACGAGGCGTTCGCTGCGATGCTGGCGGCCAGCATCCGCAGCGATATGGCGCCGGAAAACGCCTGGCTGATTGCCGCGCAGGAAAAGCCCCCGGTGTTCTCGGGCCTGAACTACAGCCTGGGCAAGATTTCCTCCCAGCTGCCGCTGTTCGATCTTTGGCCCTTCCCCTACGCCACCAGCTACGAACTGCAGCCCGGCTGCCCGCCCCTGGCGCCGGGCCACCCGGATTTCTACGCCTGCTATCGGGACGTGGGGGCCTTCCCCGAGGTGGATCTGCCGCTCAAGACCGTCTACACCCGAATCATCACCGCCTTTGGTGCCGGCCTGGTGCCCATCCTTTAGCCGGCTCGCTGGCCGCCGCCACTCCGGCATTCGATTGACGCGGCCCCCGCCCCAGCCTAGGCTGCATCCTCATTGCAAACCACCGCCGGACCCGCCCGCATGCCTCTTTCGATCAGCTTCGAACTCTCCGACCGCGACCTCCAGCACTTCACCTCGGCCTTGGCCGCGGCGCGTGCCAGCGCCGCGCACAAGACCGCCGACGAGATCATCGCCGCCGCGTCCACCCTGCTGATCGAAGCCAACAAGATCGAGGTGCCCGACTTCATTGCCGAGCGCCTCGACCGCTTGGACGCCCTGATCGCCATGTCCCGCGACGAAGGCTGGCACTTGGGCGAGGATGACCGCCAGCGCGTGCTCTCGGCCCTGGTGTACTTCGCCGACCCCGCCGACGTGATCCCCGACAGCGTGCCGGTGCTGGGCTATTTCGACGACGCCATCGCCATCGAGATGTGCGTGAAGGAACTCACCCACGAAATCGCCGCCTATGACGAGTTCTGCGAGTTCCGCCAGCGCGAAGCCGACCTGCGCGGCCTGGACCCGGCCACCGTGGGCCGCGCCGACTGGCTCGAATCCCGCCGCGACGAGCTGGTGGACCGCATGCACCGCCAGCGCAACCGCGAGATGGGCGGCGGCTACGGCGACAGCTCCGGCTACAGCCGCCGCAGCTATACCAGCGCCTATCGCCCGGGCTTGATGCGGGTGCGCTGACCCAGGGCTGGCGGCAGTAGCCGCTGCCGGCCGGGAAAGGGCGCCGTCGCGGGCACGCGGCCGCGCCCTCCTCCGGGCCTGATCCGCGCGCCGGGCTCCTCGGTCGGGTATTTACTCAGCCAGCGCTGCGGCACAATGCAATCAATGTCATCTTCCCCTGAAGCGGCTCGCCTGCCCCGCGACTGGCGCCGTCCGCTGCGCTACCTCTGGCGCGTCCCGCTGCTGGCCCTGCACGTGGGCCTGGCGCTGCCGCTGACCCTGCTGATGATCAACCCGCTCTCGGCCCGGCTGGAGCTGCGCGGTGAGCGCCTGGACCACCAGGCCATCCGGCTGTGGTCGGGCCTGCTGATGCGGATCTTTGGCTTTCGCCTGCGCCGCTACGGCACGCCTCTGCCGGGCGCGGCGCTGTTCGTGGCCAATCATGTCAGCTGGATCGACATCGAGCTGATGCACAGCCAGCGCATGATGGGTTTCGTGGCCAAGGCCGAGATCGCCCGCTGGCCGCTGGTGGGCTGGGTGGCCAGCCGCGGCGGCACCATCTATCACCATCGCGGCAACAACGACTCGCTGCACGGCGTGATGCACCAGATGGTGCAGCGGCTGGAGCAGGGTTTGGCGGTGGGCGTGTTCCCCGAGGGCCGCACCCTGGGAGGTGACCGCATCGGCACTTTCCATGCGCGTATTTTCCAGCCCGCGGTGCTGGCCAACGTGCCCGCGCAGCCGGTGGCGCTCAAGTACGGCCTGCGCGGCGACGCGCAGACGGTGGTGGCGTTTGCCCCGGGCGAGAACTTCCTGCAGAACATCGTGCGCCTGCTGGGCGAACCGGCGCGGGTGGCCGAGGTGCATTTCCTGGAGCCAGTGGCGTCCAGTGAGGACGGCCGCAGCCGCATGGCGCAAACCTGCCGCGAGCGCATCATCGCGGCCATGGCGGGCTGAGCCATGCCGGGCGAGTACCGGCCGCCGCGCTGGCTGCGCAACGCCCACCTGCAGTCGGTGCTCAGTTCGATGCCGCTGCGCCGCGCCGCCGGTGGCCGCGCGCTGAAGCGGCTGGGCACGAAAACCACCGAGCACATCATCGAGGTCGACGACGGCGTGCGCCTGCAGGGTTTGCACAGCCACGTGCCGGGAGCCGCCCCGCGCGGGCTGGTGTTGCTGCTGCACGGCTGGGAGGGCAGCGCCGAATCGGGCTACATGCGCCACACCGCGGCGCACCTGCTGGCCAAGGGCTTCGAAACGTTCCGGCTCAATTTCCGCGACCACGGCGACACCCATCATCTCAACCGGGACCTGTTCCACTCCTGCCGTTTGGCCGAAGTGGTGCAGGCCGCGGCTGAAGTGGCGCGGCGCTTCCCGGCGCGGCCCATGATGGCGGCGGGCTATTCGCTGGGCGGCAACTTCGCGCTGCGGCTGGCGCTGGCGGCGCCCGGCGCGGGCATCCCGCTGGTGCATGCCGCCGCGGTGTGCCCGGCCATCGATCCGTCGGCGGTGATGCGCGCGCTGGAGTCCGGGCTGCCGCTTTACCACTGGTACTTCATGAAGAAATGGCGCCGGTCGCTGCTGCGCAAGCGCGCGCTGTTTCCGGACTATCACGACTTTGACGACAGCATCCTCGCGCGCGACATGCGTAGCCTCACCCACTGGCTGGTGGAGCGACACACCGGCAAGGACGACGTGGAGGATTACTTCGACGGCTATGCGGTGGCGGGCGGACGCCTGGCCGGCCTGACCGTGCCGGTGAGCGTGCTGGCCGCTGCCGACGACCCGGTGATCCCGGTGGCGGGCTTCCCGATCCTGGAGCTGCCGGCGCATTCGCGGCTCGAAATTGTCCAGTTCGGCGGCCACTGCGGCTTCCTGGAAGGCGCCAACTTGAGCGGCTACGCCGAGCGTTGGGTCACGGCGCGGCTGGAATCGGCGGCCGCCGGCGCGGCTCGGGATACAATCGCGCCCTCCGTTTAGCCCGAAGATTCCCATGCTCGCCAAGATTAACGAGGCCCTGCGCCAGGGCAACTATCCCGCCGCCTTGGCCGCCGCTCGCGCCGCCGTGGCCGCCCAGCCCGACAATGCCGCCGCCCACCACCTGCTCGGCGTCAGCCTGCAGCGCAGCGCCGATGTCGCCGGCGCACGCGCCGCCTTCGAGCGCGCCATCGCGCTGGGGCCGGACCAGTCCAATCTGCATTTCAGCCTGGCTTCGCTGGATCTGGCCCAAGGCAACAATGACGCCGCCATGCAGGGCCTCAAGCAATCCCTGGCGCTGGACCCCAACCAGCTGGGCGCCTACGTCACGCTGGTGCACCTGGCGATGGCCCGGCGCGACTTGGCCGAGGCCGAGCGCAACCTGCGCCTGGCGCAGCGCGTTAACTCAGAGCATCCCCAGGTGCTGGTGGCCGAAGGCTATGTGGCCCAGGCCCGCGGCAACGCCGACCAGGCCCTGCGTTGTTTCACCGAGGCGGCCCAGGCTGACCCCAGCCTTGCCGCCGCCCAGCTGGCCCTGGGCATGGCCTTCCTGGCCCGCGGCACCTGGCCGTTCGCCGAGCAGGCCCTGAGCAATTCCCTGGCGCTGGACCCCTCGCGCGCGCCCAACACCCTGCGCGCACTGGCCGAGGCCCGCCGCCGCCAGGGCAAGGCCGAAGAGACCTTGGCCACGCTGGACGAGCTGCTGGCCCTGTATCCGGCCGAGCACGCCGCCCGCGGCCTGCGTGCCGAAATCCTGATCGCCACCGGCAAAGGCGACGTCGCGCTGCCGGACTACCTGGCGTTGCTGGCCGAACGACCCGACCACGCCCACACCCTGCGCCAGGCCGCCGGCTTGCTGGTGCAATTGGACCGCATCGACGAAGCCCTCGCGCTGGCGGAAGCGGCGCTGGAAAAATCCCCCGCCAGCGACGAGCTTTGGATGCTGCGCCTGAACCTGTCCGGCAGAGTGGGTGAAGGCGCCAAGTCCCTGCTCGATCGCTGGCAGGACGCCAACCCCGACAGCGTGGCCTGCCTGGAATTGCTGGCCGACTTCCACAACACGTCGGGCGAAACGGCGCTGGCCGAGGCCTATGCCGACCGTGCCCTGGCGCAAAATCCGCTGCTGCACAGCAGTGCCCTGATCAAGATCCAGGCCGAAATGCAGCGTGATCCGGCGCAGGCCTTGGCTCGCGCCGACGCGCTGTTGCCGCACGCCAGCAGCGCCATGCCCCAGCGCAACCTGCTGGGTTGGTCGGCGATGGCCCTGGACGCCTTGGGCCGCTACGACGAGGCCGGTGAACGCTGGCGCGCCATGCTGCGCCACCCGGGCGACAACCAGCTGCCCCCGCCCCGGGCCGTGTCGGCCGACCAAGCGCCTGACGGCGAGATCGAGGGAACGCTGGTCTGGTCGCCGGTGGGTGTGCGTGCGGAGTTCGTGCTGGGAGAAATCCAACGGCAGCTGGGTGAGCGCGTGCAGCTTGACCGCATCGGCTCCACCTCGGCCGACGATGGCTTCGGCCTGCTGCGTTTCACGCCTGACCACGCCGAGGCCGGCAGCGCCGCGCGCTGGCGGGCCTCGCTGCAGGCCATGGGCCTGGACCCGGCCACCGCGGTGGACTGGCTGCCGCATCTGGACGGCTACACCCTGGCCGCGCTGCGCGGTGCAAAAGTACTCGCCCTGCTCACCGATCCGCGCGATGCCTTCCTGAACTGGATCATCCACGGCAGCCTGCAGGGCTACCTGCCAGCGCCCGAACTGGGGTTGGCTGCCGATTGGCTGGCGGCTGGGCTGGAAGCCTTGGCCGACCACCGCGATGCGCAGCCCGACAGCACCACCCTGGCCTTCCTGGACCGGGATGCCGGCACGGCCTCCATGGTGATCGAGCGGGCCTTGGGACTGACGCAGCCGCTACCTGCGCTGTTTGGCACCGGTGCGCGTTTCCCGGCCGGACACTGGCGCCAGTACCGCGATGCCTTCGGCCCGGAGTTTGCGCGGCTCACCCCGGTGGCCGTGCGCCTGGGCTACCCGCTGGGCTGAGCCCGGCCTAGCCGCCGGCCGGCAGGCCCAGCAGCAGCGCCGCGCCCAGGCCGATGCGGTACCAGGCGAACGGCGCGAAGCGGTGCGTGGCGATGTAGCCCACCAGCCAGCGCACCGCCAGGAAACCGGTGACGGTGGCGGCGGCGAACCCCAGCGCGAGTCCAGTCCAGTCTTCACTGCCGGCTCCGCCCTTGAGGACCGATTCCAGCAACGCGTAGCCGCTGGCCGCGAACATGGTGGGAATGCCCACCAGGAACACGAACTCCGCCGCCGCCGGTTTGCGGGTCAGGCCCAGCAGCATCGCAATGAAGATGGCTGCCGCCGAGCGCGAAGTGCCGGGAAACACGCCGGCCACGGCCTGCGCCAGGCCCACGGCAATCACGATCAGCCAGGTGATCTGCGAAGAGTCCGGCTGGCGTTCCGCGTAGCGCTCAGCCAGCAACATCCACACCCCGCCCAACACCATGGCCCAGGCTACCGGCGTCACCGTTTCCGGCAGTTCCCAGCCCAGCAGGCGCACCGGCAGGCCCACCGCCGCCGTCACCGCGAAGGCCGCTGCGATCTTGAGCGCGTAGCTGCGGTGCTCCGCCTGGCCCAAACCCGTCATCAGCGACCAGATCCGCTGCCGGTACACCAGGGTGACGGCCAGGATGGCGCCCGCTTGCACGACGATGTTGAACAGATCCGAGCGTGCGCCCAGCCAGTGCTGCGCGATCAGCAGATGGCCGGTGCTCGAGATGGGCAGGAATTCGGTCAGGCCTTCGATGATGCCGAGCAGCAGCGAGATAAGCAGGTCGTTCAAGGCGGTGCGGCTCCGGCGATGGTGGCATCAGCATACGTCAGCCGGCCCAAACCCAGAATGCACCAAAACAGTGCAACAGCCGCCAGAAACGCACCTGAAACGGACGCCGTGCAGGCTCGCCAGCGGCTCCTGCTCTTTTGAATCAGCCACTTGCCTGCCGAGGGTGGTTGGCATGGGCCTTGCAGTTTGTTTGCCATCCCCACCCTCACTGGAGCCGCCCGCATGTCCCTGGAACACATCGAAAAACTCATCAAAGACCACGACGTCGAGTTCATCGACCTGCGCTTCGCCGACGTGCGCGGCGTGCACCACCACGTCACTTTCCCGGTCTCCATCGTCGAGCCGGCGCTGTTTGAAGACGGCAAGATGTTCGACGGCTCGTCCATCTCGGGCTGGAAGGGCATCAACGAGTCGGACATGGTGCTGTTGCCGGATCCGGACACTGCGGTCATCGATCCGTTCACCGCCGACCCGACCCTGATCCTGGTCTGTGACGTGCTCGACCCGGCCACCATGCAGGGCTACTCGCGCTGCCCGCGCGGCGTTGCCAAGCGCGCCGAGGCCTACCTCAAGGCCAGCGGCATCGCCGACCAGGCCTACTTTGGGCCCGAGCCCGAGTTCTTTATCTTTGACTCGGTGCGCTTCGCCAACGACATGGGCCACACCTTCTTCGAGGTTGATTCCGAGGAAGCGGCCTGGAACACCAAGAAGAAGTACGAAGGCGGCAACAGCGGCTACCGCCCGGGCGTGAAGGGCGGCTATTTCCCGGTTGCCCCCACCGACCAGCTGCATGACATCCGCGCCGAGATGTGCAAGCTGCTGATGGCCGCCGGCCAGGAAGTGGAAGTGCACCACCACGAAGTGGCGAACGCCGGCCAGTGCGAGATCGGCACCAAGTTCAATTCGCTGGTGAAGAAGTCCGACGAGCTGATGATGATGAAGTACATCATCAAGAACGTGGCCCACCGCAACGGCAAGACCGCCACCTTCATGCCCAAGCCGCTGGTTGGCGACAACGGCAGCGGCATGCACGTGCACCAGTCGCTCGCCAAGGGCGGCGTGAACCTGTTCACCGGTGACGGCTACGGCGGCCTGAGCCAGATGGCGCTGTGGTACATCGGCGGCGTCTTCAAGCACGCGCGCGCCATCAATGCCTTCGCCAACTCCACCACCAACAGCTACAAGCGCTTGGTGCCGGGCTTCGAAGCGCCGGTGATGCTGGCCTACTCGGCCCGCAACCGCTCGGCCAGCTGCCGCATCCCCTATGTGTCCAACCCGAAGGCGCGCCGTATCGAGATGCGCTTCCCGGACCCGATGAACTCCGGCTATCTGATCTTCACCGCGCTGATGATGGCCGGCCTGGACGGCATCAAGAACAAGATTGATCCGGGTGAGCCTAGCGACAAGGACCTCTACGACCTGCCGCCGGAAGAGGCCAAGGACATCCCCACCGTCTGCCACTCGCTCGACCAGGCCCTCGAGGCCCTCGACAAGGACCGCGAGTTCCTGAAGGTGGGCGGCGTGATGAGCGACGACTTCATCGACGGCTACATCGCCCTGAAGATGCAGGAAGTGACCAAGTTCCGCGCCGCTACCCACCCCCTTGAGTATCAGATGTACTACGGCATCTGAGCCCTCCCCCAGAGATCACGTCGGATGCCAGCGGCCCGGGGAAACCCGGGCCGTTTTTCATGCGGCGCAGGCGGTCACCAAGGTCCTATTGACGCCCCTCGGGGGCGGTCGCACAGTCGCCCGGAAGCGTCACACCACCGCGATCCCGGAGCCGCCATGCGCATCCTTTTGCTCAGTGTCCTGTCCCTGTCCCTGCTGTCCGCCAGCGGCTGTTCGCGCGAAGCCGCTGCCCCGCCTGCTCCCGCTGATCCCGCCGCTGCGGTCGCTCCATCACCAGCCGCCGAGGAACGGGAAATCGTCTTCAGCGTCGAGGAGCTCGAGCAGATGGTGGCGCCGATCGCGCTCTACCCCGACCCCTTGCTGGCCCAGGTATTGATGGCGGCCACCTACCCTGGCGACGTGGCCGATGCCGCGGCCTGGGCGGAAGCCAACCCCGATGCCTCGGGCGACGCGGCGGTGGCCTTGGTGGCCGACAGGCCTTGGGATCCGACGGTGCAGTCGCTGGTGGCATTTCCGCAGGCCTTGTCCATGCTTGGGCAGGACCCGGCCTGGGTGCAGCGTCTGGGCGATGCATTTCTCGCGCAGCCTGATGACGTGATGGATTCGGTGCAGCGCCTGCGCCAAAAGGCCCAGGATGCCGGCAATTTGGCGACCAACGAATACCAGAATGTAACCACGCAGCCGGCACCGCTCCCGGCGCCCAGCAGCGACGGTGGCACCACCACGGTGGTTGAGGCCGCGCCACAAACCATCATCATCCAGCCCAGCCAGCCCCAGGTGGTGTACGTGCCTTCGTACAACCCCACGGTGGTCTACGGCAGCTGGGGCTATTCCTCCTACCCGCCGGTGTACTACCCGCCGCCGCCGCGCTACTACGCTCCGGGCAGCGCGTTGGTGAACGGCATGATGTTTGGCGTGGGCCTGGCGATCACCGATTCGCTGTGGGGTGGCTTCGACTGGAACGACAACGACATTGATATCGATATCAATCATTACAACAATATCAACGTCAACAATCGCCGGGATTTCGACGACAGCAACTGGAGCCACAACAACTATCATCGCGACGGCGTGCCCTATCGGGACAAGAACAGCCGGGAGAACTACGGCCGCCAGCTTGACGGCGCCGCCAACCGCGATGCGTTTCGCGGCGACGACGACAAGCGCGCGCAGTCGCGTGAAAAAGCCCGCGCCAGCATGCAAGACCGCGGCATCGAAACACCCGGCCGAGATCGCGAAGGCCAGGCCCAGCGACGCGACGCCGACAAGCCGCGCCCGCAGCGCGACGAGGCGCGTGACCGCGCCCAGGCCGCCACCGATCGTGCCCAGCAGCGCGACAAGCCGAGCGACACGCCGCGCGACAAGCCCGCCAACCAAGGCGCGGGCGATCGCGATCGTCCCAAGCCGGCAAACGCTGACCGCCCCAAGCCAGCAAATGCCGACCGGCCCAAGCCGGCCGATCGCGAGCGTCCTGAGATGGCCAATCGCCCGCAGCACCAGCAGCAGCAGAGCAACAACAGCGCCCGCGACGCCGCCAGGCAGCAGTCCGCCGCCCGCCAGCCGCCCAGGAACGATGCGTTCCAGGGTGCCAGCCGTCCCGCTGCCAGTCGCGATTCGGCCCAGCGCGGTGGCGCCAGCCGCCAATCCGCCCAACGTCCTGCGGCCGCCCGTCCCGCTGCTGGCCGTCAGGTGAGCCGTCCCGCCAACCCGCCCCAGCGCCAAGGCGCTGGGCGTCGCCGCTGATCAGGAGCCCAGAGCAATGACCTTCATTAAACCGCTCCCGCTGGCGCTGGCCGCCCTGCTGATGCTGTCGCCGTTTGCTCCGGCGGCGGCGCAGCAGGCTTACGCCACCCCCGAAGAAGCCGCCCAAGCCCTGGTGGATGCCCTCGGTGTCGAAAAGGCCGATAGCAACAAGCTCACCACCTTGCTGGGTCCCGACTACGGCAACCTCGTGCCCGATGGCAGCGTGGACCGCGCCGACGTGGATGCCTTCCTGGCCAAGTACGCGCAGCGCCACGCCATCGAAGTGGACGCGAAAGGGCAAAGCCTGCTTTCCGTAGGCGACGATCCCTGGACCTTGCCGGTGCCGTTGGCCCAGGGGCCCGGGGGCTGGAGCTTTGACATCAAGGCCGGCATGGAGGAAGTGCGCGTGCGCCGTATCGGCCGCAACGAACTCGATGCCATCCAGTCCGTGCTCACTTACAACGATGCCCAGATGGACTACGCCGAGTCCGACCATGACGGCGACGGCGTGCTGGAGTACGCCCGCAAACTGCTGAGTACCGACGGCCTGCACGATGGGCTGTTTTGGTCGGACGACGACAGCGGCGAGATCAGTCCGCTGGGCCCGCTGTTTGGTGACGCCGAACCCGGCAGTGACTGGCACGGCTATCGCTTCCACATCCTCCAGGCGCAGGGCGAATCGGCACCGGGCGGCGCCTATGACTATGCGTTGGGCGACAACATGAGCCGCGGCTTCGCGCTGGTGGCATGGCCGGCGGACTACGGCGATACCGGCGTCAAGACCTTCATGATCAGTCACGAAGGGCAGGTGTTCGAGAAGGATCTCGGCCCGAACGCCGAAAAAATCGCGTCGGCCATGACACTGTTCAACCCCGACGACAGCTGGACTTTGGTACCCACCGCCGCCAATTGAGCGTGACTGCCCCTTGCCGCGTTGGCGCTGAGCGTGCGCCGCTGCTAGCCTTGGGCGCTTGATTTCACGAGGCGGCGCCATGTCCCGATTGCTCCGCTGGTTAAGAACGCCATTGCTTTTGTTTGCCGTCTTGTTCGCTGTGGCCTGGGTAACGGTGACCAGCCTGCGCTGGCTGGCCATGGACGCAGCGCAGCGCGAGGCGCTGTCCTTGATGCAGGGCGAACCCGCGTCCGCGCCTGCGGTCGGCGACAATGGCTATGGCTGGCTCATGCTGGCTGACTACGCCATCGCCCCGAACGATGCGGAGGCTGCCGTAGCCAGCGAGGTGGCGAATTTCGCAGCGTGGCTTGAAGCCACGCCGGTAGCGAATGCCGCGACCGGCGACGTACAGCAAGTCTATGCGTCGCAACTGCAGGAAAAATTCCCGAAACGACCCACGCTGTCGCACTTGGATCCGCTGTGCAATCTTGGCGCCGCGCCCTGCC
>JANORD010000233.1:0-8370 GCA_031415095.1 Lysobacteraceae bacterium | reverse complement strand
CCTGGGAGCGCCCCAGCGACCACGCCCCCGCCCTGGTCCACCTAACCACCTAGCCCAAAACAGGGGTCCGAGTACTAATTTTCCCGCGGGAAAAAATTACACTTACCCCGGTTTTTTTGGCGGGATCAGGGGCTTAGGCAGCGGGCGAGGAAATCGGCGCTCAGGCGGTAGCGGTGCAGCAGGTCGGCGCCCTGCAGGCCGTGCTTGGCGCCGGGGTAGGTCATCAGCTCGAAGGGCTGGCTGCGCTTCTGCAGCTCCGACATCAGTTTGGTGGAATTGCTGAAGAGCACGTTGTCGTCGGCCATGCCGTGGATCAGCAGCAGCTTCGAGCGCAGGCCGTCCAGGTGCGTGAACACCGAGGAAAGCCGGTAGCCCTCGACGTTGCGATCCGGGTGGTCCATGTAGCGTTCGGTGTAGTGGGTGTCGTACAGCGCCCAGTCGGTCACCGGTGCGCCGGCGACGCCGCAAGCGTAGTGGTCGCTGGCCTGCGCCAGCAGCATCAGGCTCATGTACCCGCCGTTGGACCAGCCGTACACGCCGACGCGCGCGGGATCCACCCACGATTGGCGGCGCAGGAATTCCACGCCGGCCACCTGGTCCTGCACTTCCACTCCGCCCTGGTGTCCGTACAGCGCACCGCCGAACTTGGCGCCGCGCCGCGGCGTGCCGCGGTTGTCCAGCGAGAACACCACATAGCCGCTCTGCGCCAGGTACTGGTTGAAGAAGGCATCCGCACGGCCGGGCCAACTGTTGGTCACCGTCTGCGCCGCCGGGCCGCCGTAGACCCACACCACCACTGGATACGTGCGCGTCGCGTCGAAGCCTTCGGGGGTGATCAGGCTGTAGTGCAGCACTTCGCCACTGGCTGCGGTGAACTGCCCGAACTCTACCGGCCGATGCGCGGCGCGGAAGCCCGCGTACGGATGCCCGGGCTGCGACGGATCATTCGCCACCAACGTGGCCAACTTGTGGCCGTCGGCGCGGAACAGCTCGGTCTGTGGCGGTGTTTCGGTGTTCGACCACAAGTCCACGAACACCGAGGCGTTGGCGCTGAAGCTGGCCTGGTGCATGCCCGGCGCCGCGCTCAAGCGGCGCGGCTCGCCGCCGGCCAGCGGCGCCGCGTACACATGTTTCTCCCGCGGCGTCTCCTTGCTCGCATCGAAGAAGACCAGGCCCGCCGCTTCATCGACGCCCAGCAGCGAATCCACGACCCAATCGCCAGAAGTGAGTGCATGCAGCAGCTTGCCGTCGGCATCGTGCAGGTACAGGTGCTCGAAGCCGCTGCGCTCGGACTGCCAGACGAAGCGCCCGTCAGCCAGGAAGCGCAGCGCGTTGTGCAGCGGCACCCAGGTGGCACTGGTTTCGGTGAGCAGCGTTCGCTGCGTGCCCGTGGCCGGCGTGGTTTCCACCAGGTCCAGCCGGCGTTGGTCGCGCGATTGCCGCTGGAAAGTCAGATGCTGCGGGCCGCGCCAGTCCACGCGCGCCAGGTAAATGTCCGGCTCCGGGCCCAGGTCGATGGCCTGGTGCGGCGCATCGCCCGTCAGCCGCGCCACGTGCAGCGACACGAGCACATTGGGATCGCCCGCGGCCGGGTAGCGCTGCTCCACTACCTCGGTGCGGTCGGGATACACCTCATAGCGCTTCTGCACCGGCACCGGCGATTCATCAATGCGCGCGAAGGCGATGGCGGAATCGTCCGGCGCCCACCAGTAGCCGGTGTGGCGATCCATTTCCTCGTCGGCCACGAACTCCGCCACACCATTGCCGATCACCTCGCTACCGTCGGTGGTGAGCGCGCGCTCCTTGCCGCTGGCCAGGTCGATCACCCACAGGTTGCGCGCGCGCACGAAGCTGACGTAGCCGCCCTTGGGCGACACCCGCGGATCGGTGGCGAAGCCTTCGCCGGTGGTGAGCCGCCGCACGGCGGGCGCCGCATCGGCGCGCAAGTCGTAGAGGTAGAGCTCACCGCCCAGCGGGAACAGCAGCGCCTTGCCGTCGGGCGCCCACTGGTATTCAACAATGCCGCTGAACGCCGCGATGCGCTGGCGCTCACGGCGCGCTTTTTCCTCATCCGAAAGCACCTCGCCGTCCGGCAGCACCACCGCCGAATCCACCAGCAAGCGCTGTTCGCCCGCGGCGATGCTGTATTCCCACAGGTCCAGCGCGTAGCGGTCGCTGTCCTTGCCTTTGAGGAAGGTGACGCGCGTGCCGTCGGGCGACACCGCGGGCTTCATCAGGCTGGGGCCCGACAGCGGCGCGCCGCCGGTGATGGCTTCGAGGGTGAGTTTCTCGGCGGCGATGGCGGGCGTGGCGAGGGTCATCAGGGTGGCCAGCAGCAGGCTCTTCATTGCGCACCTTCACGGAGTGCGATCATGCCGCGGTAGTTGATGGTCACCCAGCGGTCCGCCGGCAGGAAGCCCTGGCCCCACTTGGCGTCGAACTCGGCCGTGGGCTTGGCCGCCAGCACCTGCTCGAGCGTCTTGCCCTCGCCAATCAGCTTTTCGAGACGCGCGTGCACCACCCGCAGCATCTCCAGGTACTCGGCGAGTTCGCGCCGACCAATCACCGCGGGCCCATGGCCCGGAATGAACCGGGTGTCCTCGTCCGACATGGCCAAGAGCTGCGCCGTGGCGTCCGCCATGCCCTTGAGGCTGCCGCCGCTGCTGTAGTCCACCACGGGGTAGAGGCCGTAGAACACCAGGTCGCCGGTGTGGATCACGTCCACCTCCTGCAGCTGCACGATGGCGTCGCCATCGGTATGCGCGCTGGGGATGTGGATGGCCTTTACGGTGTGGCCACCGACGTGGAACGTGATCTCGTCGTTGAAGGTGATGATGGGCAGCGCGCCGTCGGGCGAGGCCGGCACCGTGCGATCGAACGCGGCGACGAACTGGTCCGTGGACAGCCGGGTGCGGACATTGTCATGCGCCACCACGATGGCCCCGGCCTCGGCGAAGGCTTCGTTGCCCCCCGTGTGGTCACCGTGCCAGTGGGTGTTGAGCACGAAGCTCACCGGCTTGTCGGTGACGGCGGCGATGGCGGCGCGGATCTTGGGCACCATCGGCGCGTACTGGTCGTCTACTAAGAATGCCCGGTCCGCTCCAACCACCAGGCCCAGGTTGCCACCTGCACCCTTGAGTGCGTACACGCCGTCGGCGATCTTGGTGGTTTCGACCTCCACTTTGGCGACATCCTGCGCGGCCGCCGGCAGGCGCAGCAGGGGCGCCGCGACAATGGCGAAAAAGAGGACGTGACGGGCACTCAAGGACATGGCTGGCTCCGGGGGTGGTGATGTCTCAGGCAGGGCGCCCGAACAGGTTGCGGCGCATTTCTTCGCTCATTTCGGCGGGGTGCTTGAACGACTTCTCGACGGCGTAGGCGCGCGCCACGGCCGGGCGCTCGGCGATGGCGTCGTGCCAGCGGCGCACGTTGGGGTAGTCGGCCAGGCTGATGTGGTGCCAGGCGTGCGCCGCGGCCCAGGGCTGGCAGGCCATGTCGGCGATGGAGTAGCCGGCGTCGGCGATGAACTCGCGGCCGTTGAGGTGCTTGTCCAGCACGCCGTAGAGCCGCGCCGCCTCGCGCTGGTAGCGATCGATGGCGTAGGGGATATTCTCCGGCGCGTAGCGCGTGAAGTGGTGGTTCTGGCCCAGCATCGGCCCGAAGCCGCCCATCTGCCAGAACAGCCATTCCAGCGCCTGCTTGCGCTGGCGCGGCGCCGTGGGCAGGAACTGGCCGGTCTTCTCCGCCAGGTACACCAGGATCGCGCCCGACTCGAACACGCCCACGGGCTCGCCACCATCCTCCGGCGCGTGGTCGACGATGGCCGGCATTCGGTTGTTGGGCGACAGCGCCAGGAACGCAGGCTCGAACTGCGCACCGGCACCAATGTCCACCGGCACGATGCGGTAGGGCAGGCCGGCCTCCTCGCAAAAGATGGTGATCTTGTGGCCGTTGGGCGTGGGCCAGTAGTACAGGTCGATCATGGGGGACGCTGCGCTCACGCCAGGTAGCCGCCGTCCACCGGCAGCGCCACGCCGGTGAGATAGGACGACGCCGGTGTGCACAGGAACAGCACCGCCGGTGCGATTTCATCGGGCTGCGCCACCCGGCCCAGCGGGATCATGCGCAGCATCATCTCCAGGATCTTGGGATTGCCGGTGAGCGCGGAGGCGAACTTGGTGTCGGTGAGCCCCGGCAGCACGGCGTTCACGCGCACGCCCAGCGGCGCCAGTTCCTTGGCGAAGCCTTCGGTCATGTTGACGATGCCGGCCTTGGTCATTGAATACACCAGCTGGCCCGGAGCGGCGCGCTCGGCGTTCACCGAGGCGATGTTGACGATGGCGCCGCCGTGGCCCTGCATGCGCTTGGCGGCCTGCACGGTGGTCCAGAAATAGCCGCGCAGGTTCACTTCCACGGTTTTCTCGTAGGCATCCAGCGTCATGTCGATGGCTGGGCCGAAATAGGGGTTGGCGGCGGCGTTGTTCACCAGCACGTCCACCCGGCGGCCGGCGGCGTCGAGTTTGGCAAACAGCGCCTCGATGGCGGCCGGGTCGCCCACGTGCACCGCATGCGCCTCGGCCGAGCCTCCGTCGCCGCGGATGGTGGCGGCCACGGCCTCGCAGCCCTCAAGCTTGCGGCTGGTGCAGATCACGTGGGCGCCGAAGCCGGCCAGCAGGCGGGCGATGGCCTCGCCGATGCCGCGGGAGGCGCCGCTGACCAGGGCGGTCTTGCCGGTGAGGTCGAACAGGGAATCAGGCACGAAAAGGCTCCATGGATCGCGTGGGGGAACGTACGGCTTGGTATGCTTCCGAGCCTAGCACGGGTCTTTTCGGGCCCGGCACTCCCAAGGAACACCAGCATGGCGCAGCGTCGGGTTTTGATCACGGGGGCCGGTAGCGGCTTGGGCCAGGCGCTGGCGCATCGCTATGCCAAGGCCGGGGACCGCGTGGCCTGCATTGATCTGGACGCCGCCCGCGCCGAACTCACGCGCGCCGCGCTGGCCGGCAGCGGCCACCTGGCCATGGCCGCCAACGTCGCCAGCGACGACGCCATGGAGCAGGTGCATGAACTCATCGCGCGCGAATGGGGCGGCCTGGACGTGCTGGTGAACAACGCCGGCATCGCCACCGGCGGCCCGATGGTGGAAACCACCATGGCCGAATGGCGCAACGTGCTGGAAGTGAACCTGCTGGGCGTGGTGCGCGGCTGCCGGCTGTTCCTGCCGGGCATGCTGGCGGCTGGCCGCGGCCAGATCATCAACACCGCCAGCTTTGCCGGCTTGGCGAGTGCGCCCAGCATCATGAGTTACGGCGTTTCCAAGGCCGCCGTGGTGGCGCTGTCCGATCAGCTGCGCGCGGAAACCCACGGCAGCGGCGTTACGGTGAGCGTGCTGTGCCCGGCGTTCTTCCGCACCAACCTGTTGGAAAGCTGGCAGGGCAACGCCCGCATGAAGGGCTTCGCCGACAAGATGATGGCGTCTTCGCCCGACACGCTTGATTCGGTCTCCGACGCCGTGTTCGCGGCGGTGCAGCGCGGCGAATTCCTGGTCATCCCCACCGTGAAGGAGCCGATGCGCTGGCGCATGAAGCGCTGGTTCCCGAACTTCTACTTCAGCCAACTGGTGAAGTTTGCCCGCAGCCGCGGCGCGGGGAGCTGACATGGAGTGGATGATCTATGGGGCCAACGGCTACACCGGCCAACTGGCGGTGGCTGAGGCCGTGCGTCGCGGCCTGCGTCCGGTGCTGGGTGGGCGCAGTATCGCGGCGCTTACGCCGCTGGCCAACAAGTACGGGCTGGCCGTGCGCGCGTTCGCGCTGGACAGCCCGGCGGCCGTGCGCAGCAGCCTGGAGGGCATCGGCGCCGTGCTGCACTGCGCCGGTCCGTTCTCGGCCACCAGCGCACCGATGCTGGAAGGCTGCCTGGAGTCGGGCGCGCACTACCTGGACATCACCGGCGAGATCGACGTGTTCGCGCACTGCCATGCCCAGCACGAGCGCGCCAAGCAAAAAAACATCGTGGTGCTGCCCGGCGCTGGCTTCGACGTGGTGCCCACCGATTGCCTGGCCGCGCAGCTCAAGCGCGAACTGCCCACGGCCGACTCGCTGGTGCTGGCCTTTGAAGCCGGCGGTGGCCCCAGCCCGGGCACCGCCAAGACCGGCGTGGAAGGCCTGGGCTCCGGCGGCCGCGCGCGCATCGAGGGCGAGCTGCGCCGGGTGCCGCTGGCCTGGAAAACCCGCACGTTCGAACGCGACGGTGAGCAGCGCTTCGCGATGACCATTCCCTGGGGCGACGTCTATACCGCTTATCTGTCCACTGGCATTCCCAACATCGAGGTCTACATGGGCGTGCCGCCGGCCACCGCGGCGCGTCTGCGCCGGCTGCGGACGCTGGGCCCGCTGCTGGGCTGGGCGCCGGTGCAGGCCTGGCTGAAGCGGCAGGTGGGCAAGCGCGTGCGCGGCCCGTCCGTAGCCACCCGCGGCAAGACCGGCTGCGTGGTGTGGGGCGAGGCCAGCGACCACCAAGGCGGCAGCTGCAAGCGCCGTCTGCGTACGCCCAATGGCTATGAGCTCACCGTGACCGCGTCGTTGGGCATCGTGCAGCGCCTGGTTGACGGCGAACGCCCCGCGGGCGGCTACTACACGCCCTCGCAGCTGATGGGTGCCAACTACGTGCTGGGTCTGCCGGGCGTGACGCTGGACTGACGCGGCGCTTGGCAGGGTCGCGCATTGCCACTACCCTTCGCGTGCCCGGCTCCCGGGCAACACTGGAGTAGCCTCATGCGCACGCCCGCTCTTGTCATTGGTGCTTTGCTGCTCATCATTGGCGGCCTGATCGCCGCTGGCGTGTTCAAGTTCCAGTCCACCGAGAAAGTGGTGGACATTGGCCCGATAGAAATCTCCAAGACCGACACCAAGACCCCGCCCATCAACCTGGGCTGGATCCTGATGGGTGCCGGCGCGCTGGCCGTGGTGGTTGGCGTGGCCAGCAAGAAATAACCAGGAAGCCAGCATGTCCAGCCCCAACGACGTCACCAAACGCTCGCACAGCCCGCTGTCGAACCTGATCTTCGCGTCGCGCTGGCTGCAGGTGCCGCTGTACCTGGGCTTGATCGTCGCCCAGGGCGTGTACGTGGTGCTGTTCGTGAAGGAACTCTGGCACCTGATCCTGGGGGCCACCAGCCTCAGCGAGCAGCTGATCATGCTGGCGGTGCTCGGCTTGATCGACGTCGTGATGATCTCCAACCTGCTGGTGATGGTGATCGTGGGCGGCTACGAGACCTTCGTGTCGCGCTTGAACCTGCAGGGCCACCCGGACCAGCCGGAGTGGCTCAGCCACGTCAACGCCAGCGTGCTCAAAGTGAAGCTGGCGATGGCCATCATCGGCATTTCGTCCATCCACCTGCTCAAGACCTTCATCGCCATTGGCTCCCTTGGCACCGATGCTGCGAAGTACACCGAGGCCGGTGTGATGTGGCAGACCATCATCCACATGATTTTCATCCTGTCGGCCATTGGCATCGCATGGACCGACAAACTGATGGGACAGTCAGGAAAACCCAAAGCCTACTGAGCATTCGCGCGCCAGGCGCGCGTGTCGTCACGGCACGATGCAGCACTTGCCGCAGACGCAGCACCCGGTCACGTTGCAGCACTGGTACCAGTTTGTGCTCGGCGGAGCACACAGGCCGCCACAGCAGCCTGACGACTGTGTCTCGGCTCCGGCCGGCTGCGCGATCTCGCCTTGTTCGTTCAGGCAGCTCTTCCGGTCCTTGGCCAAGGAGTCCGTGTCAACCATGCGCGTCGCATGCGAGATGATCTGAATCTCAACCTTCCCGCCGGACTTGTCCTCTTCCACTGCCGAGATCGGGCCGACTGCGCCTGTCGGTCGCGGTGACAGCATCAGTGTTGCCGCGATCCGCTGCGTGCCTTTGGCGAACGGGCCCTCCCAAAGCACTGCCCGCAGGCCCACCCCGGTGATTGTCCCGATTTCCAGTTCGGGCAAGATCTCCAACTCTAGGGAGTACAGCGGCTTTTTCTCGCTATCTGAGAGGCTCACGTAAGCCGTATTTCCGGCGAGCAGCTGCATGTTTGGTGCCATGACCTCTTTTCCATCCAGCAGGACACGGGCGGACACAACGTGTAGTTCGGAGCTCTGGCTAGCGGTGCTGATTCCGGAGAACGAAAGAAGGGCAACGAACAGATAGGCAGGCAATGCAAATCGCATGACAGATTCCTTTGAGACTGCGGGACTGGTGGTTCCTATCCTTCAAACGACCAACGCAGGCGAGAACGGCCACTGACCTAACCCCCCTGTAGGAGGGACTTCAGTCCCGATGCCCTTCGCGAAGAGCATCGGGACTGAAGTCCCTCC
>JANORD010000232.1:0-6062 GCA_031415095.1 Lysobacteraceae bacterium | reverse complement strand
CAGATGCAGTGCACCCAAGTTGATGGTCGGTGTAGCCGACCTCGGGCGCGTGCGCGTAGCCGTGGTCGACGCCGGCGCGAATGCGGCGCCGTTCTCGTCAATCCAGGTGCCGTACACCGTGTTGGGATCGAAATAGGACGGGTTGTAGTTGGGCGATCGCGCAAAACCGAAGCGATCCAGCGGCGGCACCGCGTAGCGCGTGGCGCCGATGCGATGCCCCGGCACCGGGATGATGTGGTGGAAATTGCAGCTGCCGTTGGTTCCCGACGCCGTGCGGATGGTGCCGTCGTTGTTGAAGAACGGATGCGTGGTGTTGGTGCCGGTGCAGCCATAGCCATCGGGTCCTGGGAACAAGGTCTCGAAGGTCATCGAGCCCGAGTCATCCACCGCCATGATGAAAGCCGGCGGCACCTGGGTGCCGAGGTTGAGCGGCGCCTGGGCGAGGTTGCCCTGGCCCTGCGCGGCATGGGCCTGGCTGGGGGCGGCAAGGCCCGCGGCCAGCGTCACGATGCCCAGGGCGATGGAGGTAAAGGAAGATTTGACGTTGGCCATGGCGGTCCCCTCAGGGGATGAAAATGGTGTCTACGACCGCTTCGGCGGTCCGGTCGGCCGCGATCGTCACCGAGTCGGTGGCGAAGGCGGAAATCTGGAACTGGCTGTTGGTGTCTTCGCTTTCCGGGCGCTGGCCCATGCCGATGCCACCACCGGCATTGCACTGGTCGATCCGGCGCACGAACGAGTCACGGAGGTCGCCCGCGAGGACGCCATCCTCCGCCCAGGTGCCCGCATCGAAGGGGCTGCAGCGAGCGTCGTCGGAGGCAAACAGCCCCACCGTGGCGGCGATTTCGATCTCGCGATCCTTGGTTTCCGACTCGGCGTTCTGGAAGGCCAGGTTGCCGGCGCGCCAGCCGGAGCTCATGCGCTCCTGCATGGAGGACACCTGCATGCCGGCGATGCCCAGCAGCGTGAGCAGGATCAGCAGGATCAGCGCGACGTAGAGGACCACGCCGCGCTGACTGCGCGCGCGGGGCGGGATGCGAAGCGTTCGACGAATGGCCATGGTCTAGTTTCCAAACAAACGATTGCGGAGGGCGACGGTGCTCTCGTACACGGCGCGCTGGCGCTGGTCGCCGGCGGGTGCGGTGACATCGAGGCCGAGAACGCTGTAAGGCAGGGTGCGATCGAGCGCCTGCACCCGGGTAGGGCTGCGCACGAGCAGGCCCACTTGGGTGGCGCCCACCAGGCGCCACTCCGCACGCGCCGCGGCATTGGTTGCCGCATCGCCCAGCACGGCTGCCGTGCGGACCGTCTGGATATAGCCGGTGGGACGGTCATTGGCGACGCGGCTGACACCGAACACAAGCTGCATGCTTTCGATACCTTCCACCAATTCCTCCTCCTGGCACAGGCCGGAGGTGTCGGTGGCGCGGCAGCGCATCAGCGCTGGTTCGCCGCTGGCGCCGATGCCGACATAAAACGCAACGCTCTCGGCGCGATGCAGGGTGGCGCGGTCGGGCTGGTAGAGCTCGCGGAACCCGATGTCACCCGCAGGCACGTCGGCGATGATCTGGTTGCCGGGCGCCGCGGTGCGGGTGCCGGCGAATACCGTGGTGAAGGCGCAGTCGGTCACCGCGAACAGGTTCGGGGTGACTACGCCGGCCGCGAGCACGTCCCAGCGGGCCGCATCAAAAGTCACCGTGGGCGCCGCGCCGGCTGAGATGGATTGCACCGGCACGCTCTGGGCAAGCAGGTAGCGCAACACGACCACGTCGCTGCCGGGGATGGCGCGCGCCGCGAGGTCGGCGGGCAGCACCGGCGACCAGTTGTTGCCGCCGCCCACGCCCGCTACAGCCGGCGTGGCCGGCAAAGTGATGGCGTCACCGGGCGCGGTGCCGTTCGCTTCGTAGCCCTGCAGCGAGATATTGAAGCGCAGCGGCCACGCCTCGGCGCTGTAGGCCGCCTCGGTGCCCGCGCCCGAATACGCCAGCGTGAACTGGTCGGCGCTATTGAGCAGCCGCGCCTGGTCGTTTACACAGCCAAAATGGCCGGCCATGCGCAGTTCGCGCTGCAGGAAATCAAGCGCGAAGCGCCCGTTCTCCTGGTTGCGCGAAATGCCCTCCGCCGCCTGGTAGGCCGCGCGGGAGCCGCCGAAAACCTGCACCAAGCCGGCCAGCAACAGGGTGCCGATGAGCAGCGCGATCATCACTTCCACCAGCGAGAAGCCGCTGGCCGAGCGGGCGAGCCGCATGGCTTTCTGGGTCGGCGCGAGGGTCATAGCGTTGCCACCAGGACGAACTCGGTGGTTTGGTCGGCCGTGTTGGCCTCCCAGCGGGCATCGGTCCAGCGAATGGTGATGGTGGCGACATCCCCTGCGAAAGCCAGCCGCGACTCGCCGCCTGGCAAGGCCAGGCTGACCTGGCAGTGCCACCGCGCCAGGTTCGGCGCCGGATCGAAGGAAGGTGCGATATCGCAGTCCGTGGGCGTGCCGGCGCTCACCAGCGCGGTCTCGTTGTAGGTGCGCTTGAGTGCCAGGTTGGCGCGCACGAGATCGAGGGCTTCGTAGCTGAGGTTGGTGGCGACGGTGCGGTGGTGCGCACTCTGGGTGAAGCGCAGGTTCATCGTCTGCAGCAGCGCCAGCCCCAACAGGCCGAAGGCCATGATGAGCACCGTGATCAGCACTTCAAGCAGCGAGAAGCCGCCATTGCGCCTGCGCAGGCCGGGAGCGGACGACGGCTGGGCAGCGCGGCGATTGCGTGAGTGGATCATGAGCAGGTCCCTTGAACGATCCGTGCTTGCCCGGCGGCGTTGAGCAGCAGGGTCCTGAGGTAGGGGTCGCCGGTGGCGCATGTGTAGGGCTGCACGGTGATTTGGTCCGGCCCGGACATGCGGCGCCCGCGGTTGTCGAAGACGATTTCGGTGGCGGCGCCCCCGAACACCACGCCCTCGGGCTGCTGGGTATGGCGGAGCACCGTGACCACGGCATCGTCAACGCGGCGCGCGACGATCCAGCCATCGCCCCAGGCGGCAGAACAGGTTAAGCCGTCGCTGCTTGGGCAGAGCACGACGTCCCGGTTGCTCATCACCGACGCGTTGGAGCGGATGGCTTCGCTGCGTGCCAAAGCCAGGCTGGCCATCATCGCGTTGGTCTGGGTACTCACGCGGTTGGATCGGATCAAGCCCGTGAACGACGGCAGGGCGATGGCGAGGGTAATCGCAAGAACGGCCACCGTGATCGAAAGTTCGATCAGGGTGAATCCAGCGGCGGATGGGGGCTTGCACGGGTTGCGGACCATGGCGGACGGTATCCCAGGCTGATGGGACAGACCTTAGCAGCCGCAGTGGTGACTGCGCTCGGCCATGCCGATGGCCGGTACGGACGTCCGGATGAACGCACTGCGCGGGGTTCCTGGCACCCGCCGGCCAACCGCGCCCACCCACCGCTACCCTCCCCGGCGGCGCCTAGGCATCATGGTGCCGTGAGCCCCCGCCCGCCGCCGCCCAGTCCGATGGAAGTCCTCTGGCAGGCTCCCGCCCTGATTTCCGTAGTGGTGGCCGGTGAAGGCCTTGCGCTGCTGCTGGCGCTCGCGCCCGGGCTGCGTATGGATCGGCTGATCTACTTCGGGCTGGCGTCCCTGGTTATCCAATGGATCGCCCTGCTCACCCTGGGCTTTCTATCGCTCAATCGCCGGCGGATTTCTTCGCTGGCGCCACAAGAGGTGGCCTGGGTGGCGCTGGCGCTGCTGCTCGCCAGCACGTGGCTGACCGGCGGCGCCGCCTGGCTCCTGCTCAAGGGCAGCTGGCCCATGGCCGAAGGGGGCTGGCCCCTGTTCCTGCTCCGGCTCACCGTGATGGCGCTCGTGGTGGGCCTGCTGGGGCTGGCGGCATTCCAGAACCACTGGCGCGCCAAGCGCCTGGCGGTGATGGCCAAGCAGTCCGAGCTGGACGCACTGCAGGCCCGGATCCGACCGCATTTCCTGTTCAACACCCTCAATACCGGCGCAGCGTTGGTGCACGCGCACCCGGAAGAGGCCGAGCGCCTGCTGCTCGACCTGGCCGACCTGTTCCGGGCGGCGCTGTCGGGTCCGCGCGAGATTCCTTTGGCCGACGAACTGGCGCTGGCGCGGCGCTATCTGGAAATCGAATCTCTTCGGTTCGCCGAGCGCTTGCGCCTGCGCTGGGACCTGCCGCCGCAGATACCCGACGTGCGGGTGCCGGCGCTGTCCATCCAGCCCCTGGTGGAGAACGCCATCCGCCACGGCATCGAGCCGCTGCCGCAAGGCGGCGAAGTGGACATCCGCGTCCAAGTGCACGGCCAGACGGTGCGCATCATCATCGCCAACGACCTGCCGCGGTCGGGTGGGCCGAGCCTGGGTGGCCATGGCGTCGGCCTGGCCTCGGCGCGCGAGCGGATCGAAGCATTGAGCCAGGGGCGGGGCCGGCTGGAGGTGGGCGTGGTGGGTGGCCGCCACGTGGCAACCATCACCCTGCCGATCGACGCCTGAAGCGCCGCGGCTTTAGTCGCCCACGATGCGATAGCAGGGCCGATAGGTGCCGTTGATCTTCATGCGGCGCTGGTCCACGAACGCGTTCAACAGGGCGTCCAAGGCCCGCATGATGTCCCGATCGCCATCAATGGTGAACGGACCATGCCGCTCGATCTCGCGCATGCCCTCTTCCTTCACGTTGCCGGCGACGATGCCCGAGAACGCCCGGCGCAGGTCGGCCGCCAGCAGGTGCCCCGGCTGGTTGCGGTGCAGGTTCAGCCCCGCCATCGCGGCGTGCGTCGGTGCGAACGGCAGCTGGAACTCCAAAGGTAGAGTGAGCGACCAGTTGAAGAAGAACGCGTCCTGCTCGCGCAGCCGGTTCTCACGGACTTTCTTGATGCCCTGGCGCATGGCCTGCGCCACCGCGGCCGGGTCGTCGACGATGATGCGGTAGCGCGCAGTAGCGGCTTCGCCCAGCGCCAGGCGCAGGAACTGGTCGATCTGTTCGAAGTACGGGGCCGATTCGCGCGGCCCGGTGAAGATGAGCGGGAACGGCAGGTCGGCGTTGTCCGGGTGCAGCAGCAGGCCCAGCAGGTACAGGATTTCCTCGGCGGTGCCCACTCCACCCGGGAACACGATGATGCCGTGGCCCAACCGCACGAAGGCCTCCAGCCGCTTCTCGATGTCCGGCATGATCACCAGGTGGTTGACGATCGGATTGGGCGATTCGGCGGCGATGATGCCCGGCTCGGTGATGCCGATGTATCGCGGGCGGCCGTGGCGCTGCTTGGCGTGGGCGATGGTGGCGCCCTTCATGGGCCCCTTCATGGCGCCCGGGCCGCAGCCGGTGCAGATGTCCAGGCCGCGCAGGCCCAGCTCGTAGCCCACGCGCTTGGTGTAGAGGTATTCCTCGCGGTTGATGGAATGCCCGCCCCAGCAGACCACCAGGTTCGGGTCCTGGTAGGAGCGCATCACCCGGGCGTTGCGCAGTATTTCGAACACGGCCGAGGTCATGCCGGCGCTGGTGGCCAGGTCGAACTTCTTGCTGCCGTGGATTTCATTGGCGTTGTAGGCGATGTCGCGCACCACCGCGAACAGGTTCTCGGCGATGCCGCGGATGATCTCGCCATCCACGAAGGCGGTGGCCGGAGCGCCTTTGATCTCGATCTTGATGCCGCGGTCCTGCTGCAGCACCTCAATGTCGAAGTCGGGATAGCGCAATGACGCGGCGCGTGGGTCGTCGGACTCGCTGCCGGTGGTGAGCACGGCGAGCGCACAGCGCCGCAGCAGGTCGTGCTGGCCGCGGTTGGAGGCGTCATGCAGGCGCGCCACTTCGTCGCGCGAAAGGATGTCCAGGCCACCGCGCGGGGAAATGCGCGCGTTCACGGTGGGCGGGTTGGTCACGGTGTCGCTCATGGCTTGCTCGATGTCATCGTTGTCTGCGGAACCTGAAACTCTACCACCCTGATTCGCCCCCCCCCCATTTGCCCTTCCACTGTTGGAGGGACTTCAGTCCCGATGCTCTTGGATATGGGGGGGCGTCCAAGAGCATCGGGACTGAAGTCCCTCCTACAGGGG
>JANORD010000231.1:0-1984 GCA_031415095.1 Lysobacteraceae bacterium | reverse complement strand
GCGCGCGGCGGACGGGCGCCGGGTGCCGGCCGGCCATCCCGACGCGGCGCCTCAGGCTTGCCCGGGGGGCGCGGCCGGCGATCGCTGCGCGTATCGGCAGGCCGGGCATTGGCCGGGCGCTCGGGTTTGCGCTCGGGTTTGCGCGCAGGCTCGGGCTCCGGCGCCTTGAAGCCCAGGCCCAGCAGTTTGTCTCGCAGCGAATTGCTCATATCAAGCCGTGTTCCTCAATAGTGCGGCGGCGGTGGCTCGCTGCCTGGCTCTGAAAACGCCTGCGCGTGCTTGAGGTCGGCCAGCGCGCGCTGCAGGCGCTGGTCGCTGCGCGCGCTCTCCTGCCGCGCCTGCGCCAGCGCGTCGCTAAGCTCGATCAAGGCCTGCTCCTGGAACGCCAGCCGCATCTCGAGTTCGGCCAGGCGTCGCTCGACTTGTTCGGCCGCGTGATAGTCGCTGCCGCCGCTCATGACGTTTTCCGCAGGCTGCGGCCACGACCGATGCCGTAGTAAGCCAAGCCCGCCGCCTCCACCGCGTCGGGTTCGTAGATATTGCGGCCATCGAACACCGCGCGCGCCGACAGCTGCGCCGCGATGCGGCCGAAATCCGGGCTCCAGAACGCCTTCCATTCGGTAACCACCACCAGCGCGTCGGCCCCCTGCAGCGCTTCTTCAGGCGAGGCGCAAAGCGTCAAGTCTGGGCGCTGGCCGAATATCCGCGCCGCCTCGGCCATCGCCTCGGGGTCATGCGCGCGCACGTTCGCACCGGCCTGCCACAGCTGCTCCAGCAGGGTGCGGCTGGAGGCTTCGCGCATGTCGTCGGTGTTGGGCTTGAAGGCCAGCCCCCACACCGCGAACGTGCGCCCGGCCAGCTGGCCGTCGAAATGCCGCTGCAGGAGCTCGAACAGCTTGTGCTTCTGCGCGTTGTTCACCGCTTCAACGGCCTCCAGCAGGCCGGCCGTATGGCCGTGCTGCCGGGCCATGCGGCCCAGCGCCTGCACGTCCTTGGGGAAGCACGAGCCGCCGTAGCCGGCACCGGGATAAATGAAGCTGTAGCCAATGCGTGGATCCGAGCCAATGCCGTGCCGAACCATCTCGATATCGGCGCCCACGCGCTCGGCGATGTTCGCCATCTCGTTCATGAAGCTGATCTTGGTGGCCAGCATGGCGTTGGCCGCGTACTTGGTCAGCTCGGCCGAGCGCTCGTCCATCACCACGATGCGCTCATGGTTGCGGTTGAAGGGCGCGTACAGGCGCTTCATCTGCTCCACCGCCGGCGCGCTGCGCGAACCCAGCACGATGCGGTCCGGACGCATGCAGTCGTTCACCGCAGCGCCTTCTTTCAGGAATTCCGGGTTGGAGACCACCTCGAAGCCGATCGCGACACCGCGTTCGGCCAATTGGGCGGCAATGGCGGCGCGCACGCGGTCGGCCGTGCCCACCGGAACGGTGGACTTGTTCACCACCACCACCGGCCGGCTCAAGTGCTGGCCAATGCTGCGGGCTACCGCCAGGACGTACTGCAGGTCGGCGCTGCCATCCTCGTCGGGCGGCGTACCGACGGCAATGAAAATTATCTCGCCGTGGGCGACCGCTGCGGCCGCATCGGTGACGAATTCCAGCCGCCCGGCGCGATGGTTGGCCAACACCATGTCTTCCAGGCCAGGTTCATAGATGGGGATGACGCCCTGGTTCAGGCCCGCCACCTTGGCGTGGTCCACATCCACGCAGACCACGTGGTTGCCCACCTCGGCCAGGCAGGTGCCCGTGACCAGGCCGACATAGCCGGTGCCAAATACCGTGACGCGCATGCTGCCTCCGTGCCGTGTCGGGCGGGGCCAGGCCCACCGGATGGGCGGGCGTCGGACCGCCGGCAGCGCCGGCGGTCCGCGCGGGTATTACTTGACGATTTCCATCAGCTCGACTTCGAACGTGAGCATCGCGTTCGGGGGAATCGGGCCACCGCCCGCTTCGCCGTAGCCCAGCTCCGCCGGAAT
>JANORD010000230.1:0-2491 GCA_031415095.1 Lysobacteraceae bacterium | reverse complement strand
AACGGGCGGCCGGCATTCTCCAGCACGCCCCAGAAGTTGCCGTTGGCAACGGAGGTAGCGTTGGCTTCGTTGATGCTGCCCTCATCCGGCCCGGTGGTGACCAGGTTGCCGAAAGCCACGCGCATGCCCTCGAAGCGCTCGAGGTTGTCCACGAAAACGGGGTCGGCATCGAGGTAGCTGAGCACCACCGGCGCGGGCAGCGCATTGCCGACTGACACCAGGGCCACGGAGGGCGCGGTGATCTCGGTCAGCGAGAGCTGGTTGGGGTTGCTGCTGGACGTGAACTCGGTGACTCGGCCAGCGACGGTGACGCGGTTGCCCACGGCGGCTGCGGCTGGCGGCGCGGCGCCCGTGAACACCAGGATGCCCTGCGACGTCGCGGGATTGCCGTCGGTTTCGCCCGGCGCTGTCTGCAGGAAGAAGGCGTTGGTCTTGAGGGCGGTGACGATGCCTTCGGTGACCACGTCGGCGCCGACCAGCGGCGACTGCCGGCCGCTGCCCTGGATGTCGTGGATGCCCACGCGGGCCACCACCGAAAGACCGATGCTGGCGCTGCCGCTGCGCGATTCCGCATCCGCAATGCTGACCGGGAGCAGCTTGGCGCCCGGCGTCGCGGCTAGGGCCACCGTGGCCGCGTAGCTGTAGGTGCCATCCGCGGCAGTCAGGTCGGCGCCGGTGCCGGCATCATTGAAGGCCTGGGTGGCGCTGCCGCCGATCGTGGTCAGGTCGGCCTGCACGGTGATGGCGGTGCTGGCCGGATTGGTGCCGGGAACCACGACGACGGTGAGCAGCGTGGTTTCACCCGCGCTGAGCAGCGCCGGGCTGGCGGCGCCGGTGCCGGTGGGATTGGTGGGCGTGCTGCCGCCGCTGCACGGGTTTGCGGCGGTGCTCGAGTTGCGCGGCGCCGGGGCACCCACGGTGAAGTCGGCGCCCGGATTGCCGGTCTGGGTGCAGCCACCGTCCTTGCGCAGTGCGGCGGTGGTATTCGACAGCACCGCGGTCGGCCCGGACGGCGCCACTGGGCAATTCGCACTGCCATAGCCCACCAGATCCACCGCGCTGGGGCAGGCGCCGCTGAGCGCCGTGGCGCTGTTGGCCAAGGCGACCTTGCCGTTGGTGCCCGACAGTGACAGCGTGCCGGTGGCATCGGGAGTCGGCAGCGGCGGCTGCGTGCCGGAACCATCGGCCTGTTTGACCAGGAAGTAGCCGCCGGCGGGAACCGTGCCCGTCAGCGTGGTGACCTGCCAACTGGTGCCGGTGGACGACGCGTATTGCACCGACCAGCCGCTGATGTTCACTGGCGAGCTGCCGGCATTGAACAGCTCGATGAAGTCGCTCTTGAGCGGGGCTCCGGTGTTGCCACCGCCGCCATACACCTGGCTGATCACCACCTGGGCGCTAGCCGGGGCTGCGGGCAGGGCAAAAATCAAGGACAACAGCAAGGCGTGCACGCGCGTCGGTCGCATCGGGAGATACCTAGAAAGGAACTGCAGGGATGGCGTTAGGCCCCGAAAACCCGAAGGTCACCGGCCAAACGCACAGCAAGTCGAAGATTTTATATCTGAAAATGCTGCGCCGGCATGACAGACTTTCGCACGTCACCTTCAATCTGGTCCCGCCGATGACCCAGCCCCCGAACCAACGCCCGCTAGAGCAAGGCATCACCACCGACCTGCGCGATCGCCTGAGCTACGGCGGCTACCTGCAGCTCGACACCCTGCTGTCGGCGCAGAAACCGCTTTCCAGCCCACCCCACCACGACGAGATGCTGTTCATCGTGCAGCACCACGTGGCCGAGCTGTGGATGAAGCTGGTGATCCACGAGCTGCGCGCGGCCATTGCCTGCCTGCAGCGCGACCAACTGGACCCGATGCAGAAGATACTGGCCCGGGTGAAGCAGGTGCAGCGCCAGCTCTACGAACAGTGGGCGGTGCTGGAAACCCTCACCCCTTCCGACTACCTGCAGTTCCGCGCCGTGCTGGGCCCGGCCTCGGGCTTCCAGTCGCTGCAGTACCGGCTGCTGGAATTCCTGCTGGGCAACAAGAACGCCGCCATGGTGGAGGTGTTCAGCCACGACCCCGCGGCCCAGGCCGAACTGCGCGCGGCGCTGGAGGCGCCCAGCCTGTACGACGAATTCCTGCGCCACCTGCACCGCCGCGGCCACGCCATCCCCGCCAGTTGCATCGAGCGCGACTGGACCCTGCCGCACGCTCATGAGCCGGGCCTGATCCCGGTGTTCAAGGCCATCTACGAAGACACCGACACCCACTGGGAGGCCTACGCCACCTGCGAGCAGCTGGTGGACGTGGAGGTCAGCTTCCAGCTCTGGCGCTTCCGGCACATGAAGACCGTGGAGCGCATCATCGGCTTCCGCCGCGGCACCGGCGGCAGTTCGGGCGTGGCTTTCCTCAGGCAGGCGCTGGAGCTGACTTTCTTCCCGGAGCTGTTCGAGGTGCGGACGGTGCTGGGGCAGCCGGGTTGAGCGGACACG
>JANORD010000229.1:0-15359 GCA_031415095.1 Lysobacteraceae bacterium | reverse complement strand
CGCCTTCCGGGATCATCGGCTGGTCCGACACCAGCAACAGCGCGCCCGACGGGATCGAGTTGGCGAAGCCGGCCGAGAAAATCGTCGCCGTTTCCATATCAATGGCCATGCAGCGCAGCTTGCGCAGGTACTCCTTGAACTCGACGTCGTGTTCCCACACGCGGCGGTTGGTGGTGACCACGGTGCCGGTCCAGTAGTCGTGCTCCAGGTCGCGGATCATGGTGGACACCGCGCGCTGCAGCGCGAAGGACGGCAGCGCCGGCACTTCCGGCAGCAGGTAGTCGTTGCTGGTGCCCTCGCCGCGGATGGCGGCGATGGGCAGGATCAGGTCGCCCAGCTGGTTCTTGCGCTTGAGCCCGCCGCACTTGCCCAGGAACAGCACCGCTTTCGGGCTGACGGCCGACAGCAGGTCCATCACCGTGGCCGCGTTGGCGCTGCCCATGCCGAAGTTGATCAGGGTGATGCCGTCGGCGGTGGCGCTGGGCATCGGCCGGTCGGTGCCCACGATGGGCGCCCCGGTGAGCCGCGAGAAGGTGTTGAGGTAGCCACCGAAGTTGGTGAGCAATATGTGCTCGCCAAAGCCGTCCAGCGGCACCCCGGTGTAGCGCGGCAGCCAATTGCTGACGATTTCCTGCTTGTCTTTCATGGCGTCTCCTTGTTGTTTTTCTTCTACGTCGAGCCCGGCCATTCTGCCACGCCGGCCCCGCGCGGCGCCCGGGCTTGGCAAGCGCCGCAGCCCCGGCTAGGGTGGCCAATCTCCCGGGGAAAACCACCATGCCCACTTGCCTGAAGGCCACGCTGCTGGCCGCCGCACTGTTCGCGCTGCCCGCGCTGGCCCCTGCCGCCGAAGCGCCGTACGCCAGCACCTATCGCGCCATCGCCTCGGGCCCGGTGCTGATCCGCAACGCCACCGTGCTCACCGGTACCGGCGAACGCCTGGATGGCGCCGACGTGCTGATGCGCGAAGGCCGCATCGAGGCGATCGGCGCAGGCCTGGCCGCCGGCGACGCCACCGTGGTGGACGGCAGCGGCAAGTGGGTGACGCCGGGCATCATCGACGTGCACTCGCACCTGGGCGTGTACGCCAGCCCCGGGGTAAGCGCGCACGAGGACGGCAACGAAATGACCAACCCGGTCACGCCCAACGTGTGGGCCGAACACGCGGTATGGCCGCAGGATCCCGGCTTCGCCACCGCGCTCGCGGGCGGTGTGACTTCGATGATGATCCTGCCCGGCTCGGGCAACCTGATCGGCGGCCGCGGCACGGTGCTCAAGAACGTCCCCGCCACCACGATGCAGGAAATGAAGTTCCCCAACGCCCCGCACGGCCTGAAGATGGCCTGCGGCGAAAACCCCAAGCGCTTCTACGGTGGAATGGGCCAGGCGCCGGCCAGCCGAATGGGCAACATGGCGGGCTACCGCGCCGCCTTTGTGGAAGCCCAGGCCTACCGCATCGCTTGGGACAAGCTTGAGGCCGCGCAGGCCGCGCCGCGCCGCGGCCGGAACGCGCCGGAGGCCGGCGACCCGCCCACCCGCGACCTGCGCCTGGATACCCTGGCCGGCGTGCTGCGCGGCGAAATCACCGTGCAGATCCACTGCTACCGCGCCGACGAAATGGCGCTGATGCTGGACCTGGCCAAGGAGTTCGGCTTCAAGGTCTCCGCCTTCCACCACGGCACCGAGGCCTACAAGATCGCCGACCTGCTGGCCGCGCAGGGCGTGTGCGGCGCGCTCTGGGCCGACTGGTGGGGCTTCAAGATGGAGGCCTACGACGGCATCCAGGAAAACATCGCGCTGGTGGACCGGCCCGAGGGCGGCTGCGCGGTGGTGCATTCGGATTCGCCCGAGGGCATCCAGCGCCTTAACCAGGAAGCGGCGAAAGTGATGGTGCGCGGCGAGCGCGTGGGCCTGGCGCTGCCGCCCGAGCGCGCCATCCGCTGGATCACCAGCAACGCCGCCAAGGCCATCGGCATCGGCGCGCAGACCGGCGACCTGGCCAAGGGCAAGATGGCCGACGTGGTGCTGTGGAACGGCAATCCCTTCAGCGTGTACGCCAAGGCGGAGAAGGTTTACGTGGACGGCGCCCTGCTCTACGACCGCAACGACCCCGCGCGCCAGCCGCGCAGCGACTTCATGCTGGGCCAGGAGGTGTCGCCATGAAGCGCTTTGTCTTTGCACTGGCGGTTTGCCTGGCGCTGCCCGCCGCGGCGCAGGACCTGCTCATTCGAAATGCCGCCGTGCACACGGGCGGCACGCGCGGCACGCTGGCGGCGCACGATGTGCTGGTGCAGGGCGGCGTGGTGCGCGCCGTTGACAGCGGCCTGGCCGCTCCCGCTGGCGTGACCGTGGTGGACGCGAAGGGCCGGCCGCTCACGGCGGGCCTGTTCGGCGGCTTCACCGGCCTGGGCATCGAGGAAGTGTCGCTTGAGCCCGGCACCGTGGACTCTGCACTCGCGCTGGGTTCGCAAGTGCCGGCGCAGACCCAGTACTGGCGGCCGGAGTTCGACGTGGACGTGGCCTTCAACCCGCGCTCAAGCGTCGTGGCGGTGAACCGCATCGAAGGCATCACCTTCACCGTGCTGACGCCGGGCAGCCAGCCCGGCGGCAGCTTCGTCGCGGGCCAGGGCAGCGCGGTGCTGCTCGACGGCCGCTTCGACGCCGCGCTGCCCGGCAGCCGCAGCCTGTTCGTGAACCTGGGCAGCTACATGTCGCCGCTGTCGGGCGGCAGCCGCGCTGGCCAGTGGATGCTGCTGCAACAAGCCGTGACCGAAGCGCGCACCGGCGTCAGCGACGGCTTGCTCACCCGCGCCGGCCGCACCGCGATGGCGGGCTACCTGCGCAACGGACGCGTGGTATTCCGCGTGGACCGCGCCGCCGACATCCTGCAGGCGCTGAAGTTCGCTCGCGCCAATGGCATGCGTCCGGTGATCCTGGGCGGCGCTGAAGCGTGGCAGGTGGTCGACGCGCTGAAGGCCGCGCAGGCGCCGGTTTTCGTAGATGCGCTTGCGAACCTGCCTTCGAGTTTCGACGCGTTGGGTTCGTCGCTTGAGAATGCCGCGCGCCTGCACCGCGCCGGCGTCCCGGTGGGTTTCACCAACCTCACCGACGGCACGCACAATGCCCGCAAGGTGCGCCAACTGGCCGGCACTGCCGTGGCCTACGGGCTGCCGTGGGAAGTGGGCTTGGCCGGCCTCACCACCGTGCCCGCCGATGTGTTCGGCCTGGGCGCGCAGCGTGGCCGCATCGAAGTCGGCCAGACCGCCGACCTGGTGCTGTGGTCGGGCGATCCGCTGGAAGTGAACACCGTGGCCGACCAGGTGTGGTTTTCCGGCAAACCCGACAGCATGCGCTCGCGCCAGACGGAACTTCGCGATCGTTACCTGAAGCCGGCGGGCGCGCTGCCGCGGGCGTATTCGGGGCGGTAACCGATGGTTTCGCCTATCGCGCCGGTGAAGGGTCTCAGCCACATCACCTTCATCGTGCGTGACCTCGAGCGCATGGCTGTGTTTTTGTGCGAAGGGCTGGGCGCCCGCGAGGTGTACGACAGCGCCGGCCGCGACTTCTCGCTGTCGCGCGAGAAGTTCTTCGTGCTGGGCGACGTGTGGCTGGCCGCGATGCAGGGCGAAGCGCCCTCGCAACGGTCGTATGGACATGTCGCCTTCGCGGTGGAGGCATCGGCACTGCCCGCCTACCAAGCCAGGCTGCAGGCGATGGGCGTCGAAATCCATCCGCCGCGCGAGCGCATGGACGGTGAAGGCCTCTCGCTGTACTTCCATGACTTCGACAACCACCTGTTCGAGCTGCACAGCGGCAGCCTGGAGCAGCGGCTTGCGCGCTATGGCGCCGAAGGAGCAACCCCGTGCTGATCCGCCTGATCCCGAAAGTTTTTTACGCCGATATCAACGTCGGCCTAGACCTTTTCGTGCGCTGCCTGGGCTTCGAGGTCTTGTATCAGGATCCGACCATCTGGGTACTGGGACGCGACGGCGCGCGGGTGTACCTGATGCAGAACGCCGAACTGGCGGCGCTGGACCGCCCGGAGCTGGCGATCGAGACTGACGACATCGACGCCATCTACGCCGAGGTCGCCGAGCGGGCGCCCGAGGTGCTGCATCCCAACTCGCGCTCGGTGCAGCTCAAGCCCTGGGGCGCGAAGGAATTCGCGGTGCTCGACTCCACGACGCTTTGCGTGGTGTTCCGGCAGTGGTAGTGGCCGAAGGCGTGGCAAAAGGTCAGGACGCTGCCCGGCGCGACCATGGACAAAGTGGACGCTGGCCTGGCGCTGGTGTTGGCGCTTCGCTGAGTCAGTTCAGCTTTGTGTCGGGGTAGTACTTGGTGCCCTTCAGGCTGATCTCGGCGGCCAAGCCCATGTCGGTGATCTGGTAGAGCCAGACACCGGGCGCCACCGAAACGGCGCCGTCAAAGGCGGTGCCCTTGGTGTCGCTTTTTGCCGCAGCGGTTGCCTGTGCGCCGGCGGTCCAGCCATTTTCAACGAAGGCCACGCGCGCTTTGTCGGTTTCAAAAATGAAAACCAGCGCGTATTTCTTTACGCCCAGGCCCAGGCTGGCGGAGCCCTCCACGAAGCGCATGAAGGTTTCCTTGCCAGAGGGCATGGCCACCGCCAGACCCCTGCCAATGCCGCCGCCCACGGGGCCTATCGTCAGTCCCCATTTGCTGAACGTGGCATAGCCTTTCGACTTGGCGATGCTCTGCTTGGCGCCGGGCTGGGCTTCATACAGCAGCGCGAGGACTTCCTGCGACTGCTTGCGTACTTTTGCCCGATCCTCTTCCACCGACTTCGCCATCACGGTCACGGACGCGACGGCAGCAAGCAGGAAGACAAGTAACGCGGTGAAGGCTTTCGATTTTCCATTGCGGCTCATGCGTCGTCTCCCGTTGGGCGCCGCCTCGGCCCGGATTGGGTTTTGAGGCTTGGCTTGAGAATACTCTCCGCCAGTCGCGTGAACCAGACACTTCCGGGCGGGACGGCCAGTTCCTGCCCACGGGACCCCAGACCGCGCTAGGCAGCCACGGCGGCCGCGCTGTCGGCCACCACCAGGTTCCGTCCCGAATCCTTGGCGCTGTACATGGCGCGGTCCGCGCGGTCGAGCAGGGCGTCCAGGCTTTCCGCGCCGCCCTGCCATTCAGCCACGCCAATGCTCACGGTGAGCTCCACCACTTCTTCGCCCACCACCCGGCAGTGCTGCTGCACGGCCATGCGGATGCGTTCGCCCACGGCGATGGCGTTCACCCGCCGCGCGCCAGGCAGCGCCACCGCGAACTCCTCGCCGCCCAGGCGGCCCAGCACGTCGCCGCCGCGCAGCTCGCCGGCCACCGTGCTGGCCACGGCACGCAGGCAGTCGTCGCCCACGCCGTGGCCCAGGCTGTCGTTCACCAGTTTGAACAAGTCGATGTCGAAAAACAGCACCGACAGCGTGCGCGGCGGCTTCGCTTCCAAAGCGTCGCTGGCCTGCTGCTCAAGGCGTTGGCGCCAGGCGCCGCGGTTGAGCGCTCCGGTGAGCGCATCCCGTTCGGAATCGCGCTTCGCTTGACGCGCCTCGATGTGTGCCTGCTCGTGGTCGCGCAGCAGGCTGCGCATGCGGCCGGCCATGCGCGCCACCAGGATCAGGCCCCACACACACAGCAAGACCCCCATCGCCAGCCCGGCCGTCGCATTTTGGCGATGCAGCCACGGCGCCAGGACCAGTAGTGCGACCGCCGTGACTGCGTAGCCCTGCCATGAGGCGGGCGTAGCGACGACGCGACTGATCAAACGCCGGCAAAGCACCATGGCCAGCGCCAGCGCAAAGGCCAGGCCCAGCACGAACCACAGTGCGTTCTGGCTGGCGCCCGCAGCAGGCGCCGCCCAGGCAGGCACCGCCATGAAAACGCCCAGCGCCAAGGCGGTGCAACACGGCGCGCGGTGGCGGTGGGCTGGTTTGGGCATCGCGGGACTATCGGGCAGCGCGCCGGGCAGCACAAGCGCGGCCGTGGCCGGACACGGGGAATCGGGACCGGGCGCACACTTCGGCCCGGACAGGCGCGGGGCAGAGGCCGTTACCGCACGCGCTTTCCGTGCTTGATCACCATGTCCACGTCCTGCAGCAGCGCCACCTGCTTCAGCACATCGCCGCGCACCGCAATGATGTCCGCGTACTTGCCCTCGGTGACGGTGCCGTAGTCGGCGTCCACCTTCATGGCCACGGCGGGCCAGTAGGTTGCCGCGCGGATGGCGTCCATGGCCGGCACGCCCAGCTGGTTCACCCAGACGTCCAGCTCGTTCCAGGTGCTCTGGCTGTGGAACTTCATCGGGATGCCCGAATCGGTGCCCACCAGCAGCACCACACCCGAGCTGCGCAGCTGCTCGAACTTGCGGCGCAGCGTGGGCTGGCGCTGCGGGGTTTGCTGGAAATAGGCGATGCGCTCGGGGTGCTCGAGTGACTTGCGGATGTCGGCGACGATCGCGGGCGTCAGGCCGCGATGCCAAGAGTCGCTGTCGATGAACTCATGGTTGCGAACCGCGTACGGGAAGTTGTAAAGCCCTTCGATGGTGGGCGTCCAGAAGAACGGACCGTCGGCCATGCGCGCGGTGCGTTCGGCCAGCGCCTGCATCACGTCGGCCGGGAACTCGGGCGCGGCGCCAAAGCCGGTGTGCTCAAAGCCGTCCACCCCGTGTCGCAGGCCGCGCCGCACTTCCTCGGGCCGGTGCGCGTGGGCGATCACGGGCAGCCCGTGCTTATGGGCTTCATCCACGATCGCGGCCACTTCGCCCTCGCTCATCTGGTCCTGATCGATGAGCTTGATCACGTCCACGCCGGCTTCGGCCAGGCGGCGGATCTTGGCGCGCGCATCGGCCGGGGAATCCACGCCCCAGCGGAACTGTTCGGTGCCCGGATAGGGCTTCTTCTGAATGAAGGGGCCGGACATGTACATCGTGGGCCCCGGGATGCGGCCGGCGTTGATGGCGTCGCGCACGTGCAGGCTTTCCTCCAGCGGGCCGCCCAGATCGCGCGCACTGGTGACGCCGGCCATCAGCAGCTGCAGCGCCGACGACGGCATGATCACGTCGCGGAACTGCGCCGGGTAGGTCTTGTCCCAGTAGGCGTAGTCGGCGTGGCCGTTGATCATCAGGTGCACGTGCATGTCCCACAGGCCGGGCAGCACGGTCATGCCCTCGGTGGAAATCACCTCGGCGCCGGCCGGCACCGGCAGGCTGGCCACGGTGCCCACGGCAGTGATGCGTTCGTCCTGGATGATGACCACGGAATTCTTGATCGGCTCGCGCAGCGTGCCGTCCACCAAGGTGCCGCCGACCAGGGCGACGGTGCCGGCGAGCGCGCCGGGCGCTGCCAGCGCCAGTGCGAAGAGGGCCAGCCAGCGTTGCCTCGTGGTCATGCGCGTTCCCGGGTATTGAGTAGGCCCGATGGTAGCCTGTGCGCCTTGCCCCCGGTTTCCGGAGCCCGCCATGACCGTGCGCTACCACCTGCGACTGCCCGATCCCGCCGCCGCACGCGGCAGCGATGCGCGCTTCGCCTTCCGTTCCTCAGGCGCCGAGGGCTTGGCGCAGGAGTTGCAGGATGCGCTGCAGTCCGCCGCCCTGTTCGAACGCTGGCGCGACGCGCAGGCCGACCCGGACGAAGTGGACGCCAGCCTGGGCGTCGTGGACGCCGCTGCCAGCGTCAGCGGCGAGCAGCGCGACCTGAGCGTGGTGCTGGTCGCCCGCACCGCCCTGCCCGGCGCCGTGTTCAAGCACCGGCTGCGGCTGCTGGCGGGCAACCACTGGGAGCTGCGGGACGTGACCTCGGGCTGAGGCTCAGCCGGTGTTCTGCACGCCCGCAGCTATGCCGTTCACCGTGGTCACCAAGGCGTGGAACAGCGCATCCTCGGGCCGGCCGGCGGCGCGCCAGCGGGCCAGCAGGTCCACCTGCAGCAGGCTGATCGGGTCCACGTAGGGATTGCGCAGGCGGATGGACTGGCGCAGTCGGAAATCGCCGGCCAGCATTTCATCGCTCTCCTTCAAGTGCAGGATGGCTCCGCGCGTGCGGGTGAACTCGGCGGCGATGCCGGGGAAGAACTGCGCATGCGCATCGCCCGCCAGCCGTGAATAGCGCTCGAAGATGTCCAGGTCGGACTTGGCCAGCACCATCTCCACGTCATCCACCAGAGTGGCGAAAAAGGGCCAGTCGCGCGCCATTTCCGCCACGGCGGCGTGGCCGTATTTCTCGATGCCGTGCGCCAGACCGGTGCCGACACCGAGCCAGGCGGTGAGCCCGCAGCGGTTTTGCGACCAGGCGAACACCCAGGGGATGGCGCGCAGCGAGCCGACGCCGCCGGCGTTGCCGCGCTTGCTGGGCCGCGAGCCAATGCGCAGGCGCTCGATGACGTCAATGGGCGTGGCGTCGCGGAAGTAGTCCACGAAGCCCGGCGTTTCGTAGACCAGGCCGCGGTAGTGCGCGCGCGCCGCGTCGGCGATGTCGGCGGCCATGGCGCGCCACGCCGCCTCGCGCGGCTCCGGCGGCCGCGGCCGCAGGCTGGCGCGCAGCACGGCGCCGGTCATCTGCTCCAGGTTGCGCAGCGCCAGCGCGCGGATGGCGTACTTCCGGTGGATCACTTCGCCCTGTTCGGTGAGGCGCAGGTTGCCGTCCACCGAACCGCGCGGCGCGGCGATTACGGCGCGCTCGGTCTTGCCGCCGCCGCGCGACAGCGAGCCGCCGCGGCCGTGGAAAAATGCGATGCGCACGCCGGCTTCCGCCGCCAGCGCCGTCAGCTGCACCTGGGTCTGCTGCAGCGCCCAGCGCGAGGCCACCAGGCCGCCGTCCTTGGCGCTGTCGGAATAGCCCAGCATCACCACCTGTCGGTTGCCGCGCGCCTGCAGATGCGCGCGGTAGGCCGGGTCGGCGAACAGCGAGCGCAGCGTGTCGGCCGCCGCCTGCAGGTCGTCCACGGTTTCGAACAGCGGCGCCACGTCCAGCGGCACCGCGCCGTGTTCGGTGCAGCCAGCCATGCGCGCCAGCGCCAGCACCGCCAGCGCATCGGCGGCGCTGCGGCTCATGCTGATGATGTAGGGGCCGAAGGCGCGGTGGCCGTAGCGTGGGAGGGATTCGGCGACGGTGCGGAAGACGTCGAGGACGTTGGTGGCGATGGGTGTGATGGGGGACGCAGTCGCAACCGGGATCGAGACTGAAGTCCCTCCCACAGGGGTTGGGACTTGTAGGAGGGACTTCAGTCCCGATCCCGATTGCGTGGCTTCATCCAGCAAACCCCGCAGCCGCGCCGCCCGCTCCTCCCACCCGCGCGCCGCCCAATCCGCATCACCCAAGACCTCAGCCAGCGCCGCATCATGCCGCGTGGATTCCTGCCGCAGATCCAACGTAGCCAGATGAAACCCAAACGCTTCAGCGCGACGACGCAGCCGCCGCACCGCGAAGCCACCGGCATGCTCGCCGCGATTGACGGCCAGGCTGTCCTCGATCAGCCGCAGATCCGCCAGGAACTCGTCGGCATCGCCATAGCCTTCGCGCTTGTCCTGCGCGGTGGCGGCCAGCCGCGCCGACACCAGCGCGGTGTAGCGGCGGTACGGCATGTCTGCGTGGCGGGACTTGAGCTTGGCCGCGGCCAGCGGCAACCGGCGCGCGTACTCGTCGCTGCGGCGCAGGAGTTCGGCGCTCACCGGCACCCGGCTCAGCGACTGGCTCAGCACTTCGCCCAGCTTGGCCAAATCGCGGCGGTAGTTCGCCAGCACCAGCGCGCGCTGGCCCGACAGCGTGGCGGCGATGGTGGCGGCGCCCACGTTGGGGTTGCCGTCCATGTCGCCGCCCACCCAGGAGCCGAAGCCCAGCACGGGCGGCAGCTCGGGCGCGGCGGCGCCATACACGGACTGCAGCGCGTCCTCGAACACTTCATGGAACACCGGCAGCACGCGATAGAGCACGTCGGAAAGATAGAAGGCCACGTGCTCGAACTCGTCGGCGACGCTGGGCTTCTCGGGCGGGGTCTCGTCGGTCTGCCAGCTGGCAGTGAGCGCCAGGCGCATGCGCTCTACGTCGGCGCGGCGCTCCTGCGGGGTGAGGCCGCGGTCGATGTCCTCCACCAGGCAGCGCACCACCTCGCTTTCCTTCTCCAGCAGGGCGCGGCGCACGGCCTCGGTGGGGTGGGCAGTGAACACCGGCTCCACCCGCAGGCGGGCGAACAGCGCGGCAACGGTGGCGGCATCCACGCCGTGGGCTTTGAGCTGGCGCAGGCTGTCTTCCAGGCCCCCGGGCTGGGGCGCGGCGCTGGCGCGCTGGTAGTCACGCCGGCGCCGGATGCGGTGCACGCGCTCGGCCAGGTTCACGGCCTGGAAATAGGCGGCGAAGGCGCGCACCAGCAGTTCGGCTTGGTCCAGCGGCAGGTCGTCGAGGCGGCTGGCTAGCTCCTCGATCGGCGCGCCCGCCTCGCGGCGGCGGATGGCGGCGATGCGCAAGGCCTCTACCTCGGCCAGGAATTCAGGCGAGACCTGCTCGGCCAGGATCTCGCCCACCAGAGCGCCCAGGCGCTTCACGTCCTCGCGCAGCAGCAGGTCGGTGCGCGGCAGGTCGATCTCGCGCAGGGGCTCGTAGGTGGGGGTGTCGCGGGCAGGGGTGGTCATTGCGCCAGCGTAGCGCCTCATCACGGCCTACGGAACCGGCCTGCACACGTTTTCATTGATGTCCGGCGGGACATTTCCGGCTGGCGCTGCCTGCTGGCAATGCGCCGGACATCGCCTTCGGACGCAACCGCGCAGCCGCGCGAGCGCACGACTTCTTGGCCGCTTGGCCGCTGCTCACTTCTTGCTGCGAAACTCCCAGATGGTCAAGCCCAGACCGATCAGAAGAAGCACGAAAACGAGAATGGCACAGTAGAGGAGATTTATCGACATCATGACTTCCTCCCCAGCAAAGCCGCCAACTTGAAGTAGATGCCAAAACAGAAGATGGATGGAATCCAGATGGCCGTGTAGATCGCCTGCTCACGATCCTGCACTACGAACCACAAGTAAGCAGAGATAAAGAACGAAATCATCACGGCGAGGATAATAAAAAAATCAGACTTTCTGAACATTTTCGCTCTCCCGAGTTTTCAACTTTCGAAATAGTCCGCGAGGCCGTAGCCAATCGCGCTTAGCAGACAACCAGACACCGCCACCGTGCCGATCACACGTACCCCCGACGTGCCCCCCACCGCGAGGACCTCCGCGTCAATTACACCTACCAGCGCAAGCAAAAGACCCAGGCAGCCCACTACGGTGAGGATGTTGCCCAGCGCGTACAACGTGCGACTTATGAGGTTGTCTGTCGTATTCATTTTTGATTTTAGACAGAAGGATGGAGTGCCCACGGGTCTGTTTAATCTAGTCTACACGGCATGCTGTGCGTCGCATTCATCAGAATCAGTTGGCCCCACAGCACTTCTTGTATTTTCGGCCCGAGCCGCACGGGCAGGCCTCATTGCGCTCGGGAGTTGCGGCCCGTCGCACCGGCTCGCGCGGAGTCAGCGCGTCGATGCGGTGGCAGTGCAGGTCCAGCAGCATGTCGGGCAGGCTGAAGAAAATCTCGAGGCGCTCGCGGTAGCTCACGATCACTGGCTCGGTCTCGCCCTCGGCGGGCGGGTGGCTGCCGACCGCCAGCAGCTCGATGTGGGCCTCGATCTCGCCGATCCATTCGTCCTTGGCGATGCACGCGTCCCAGTCGTCGCTGCGCATCTCCATGCCGTCCAGGAAGCCCCCTGCCCACGCAGCGCCGATGTCCACGTCGTCGGCCTGCTCTGCCTCCGGGTCGTCGGGCAGCCACCAGTAGGGCAAGGCCAGCGGGGAGTCGCTTTCGTTGCCCAGGCGCACGCGGTGCGCGGCGCTGTTCCAGGCAGACATCAGCAGGTTGTAGACGTGGGCGGTCTCTTCCAAGGTTTCCCAGCGCGGCGGCGTTTTTCCCCACACCCTCGGTGTCCACTCGCTGGGCGGCACGGTGTCGTGGCTCAGCACCAGCGCAGTAAGGAAGCCATCGAGCGTTTCCAGCCCCATGCCGCCGAAGGGCACGGCGCGCTGCTCGAGCAGGTTTTCCAACTCCTCGATGCGCGGGTCGTCGACGTCGAAACGCTTGGGCGCCTTGGCGTCCATGTCAGTACGCGAATTCCTTGAACACCGGGTCCACGCTGCCGCCCCAGGCGCCGTGATACAGGGCGAGCTTGCGCTCAGCCGGCGTTTCGTTGGCCTGCGCGAACTCCACCAGCGGCTCCAGGAACACCGCTTCGCTGGTGCCGCTGGCGTTGAGGCGGTTGCGGCGCGCCAGGCCTTGGCCGGCGATCTTCAGCGTTTCCAGCGCCAAATCGCGCACGGTGCCGCCGCGGAAGGGCAGCTTCAGCGCATGTTTCGGCACGCCGTCGCGCAGCGCATTGCGTTCCGCCATGCTGAAGTCCTTCACCAGGTCCCAGGCGGCGTCCAGCGACGTGCTGTCGTACAGCAGGCCCACCCAGAACGCCGGCAGCGCGCACAGGCGATTCCACGGGCCGCCGTCGGCGCCGCGCATTTCCAGGTATTTCTTCAGCCGCACTTCCGGGAACGAGGTGGTCATGTGGTCGGCCCAGTCGCGCATCGTCGGCAGCACGCCGGGCAGCGCCGGCAGTTCGCCGCGCAGGAACTTGCGGAAGCTCTGGCCGCTCAGGTCGATGTACTCGCCGTCGCGGTAGCTGAAGTACATCGGCACGTCGAGCAGGTAATCCACGTAGCGCTCGAACGAGAAGCCGTCTTCGAACACGAAGTCGAGCATGCCGGTGCGGTCGGGGTCGGTATCGGTCCAGATGTGCGAGCGATACGACAGAAATCCATTCGGCTTGCCATCGGTGAACGGCGAATCAGCAAACAGCGCGGTGGCAATGGGCTGCAGCGCCAGCGACACGCGGAATTTCTTCACCATGTCCGCTTCGCTGGAGAAATCCAGGTTCACCTGCACCGTGCAGGTGCGCGTCATCATGTCCAAGCCCAAGTTGCCGCGCTTGGGCATGTAGTCGCGCATGATCTTGTAGCGGCCCTTGGGCATCCACGGCATGTCCTCGCGGCGCCACTTGGGCTGGAAGCCCATGCCTAGGAAGCCCAGGCCCAGCTCCTCGCTCACGGTTTTCACTTCGCGCAGGTGCTGGTTGGTTTCTCGGCAGGTCTGGTGGATGTTCTCGAGCATGGCGCCCGAGAGCTCCAACTGGCCGGCAGGCTCGAGCGTTACCGACGCGCCGTCCTTGAGCAGGGCGATGAGCTTGCCCTTCTCCTCGTAGGGCTGCCAACCAAAGCGGGTGAGCCCGCGCAGCATGGCCTCGATGCCGCGCTCGCCGTCCCACGTGGGTGGGCGCAGGTCGTCCAGGCGGAAGCCGAACTTCTCGTGCTCGGTGCCGATGGTCCATTCCGACTCGGGGCGCGCGCCGGAGGACAGGTAGTCCACCAGTTCACGGTGATCGGCAATCGGGCTTTCCTTGGCGCTGCTGGGTCCGGACACGGGCGACACCTGGCGGGTAGTGGAAACGATGTGCGGGCGCTGGCCTACAATCGCAAGGATGACGATCTTAGCCCCTGTGCCGTGAAAACCACCGTCGCACTGGCGCTGCTGCTGTGTTGCGCCCCGGCCGTGGCGCAAACCCTGGACCGGGGCAACGGGCCCGAGCCGTCCACGCTGGACGCCCACCGCTGCCCGGAAGTGGCCTGCGCCAACGTGCTGCGCGACCTCTATGAAGGCCTGGTGGCCGAAGACGGCGCCGGCCGGCTGATCCCGGGCATGGCCGAACGCTGGGAAGCCAGCGCCGATGGCCGGCAGTGGACCTTCCACCTGCGCCCGGGTCTGGCGTGGTCCAACGGCGCGCCGCTGGATGCGTTTGCGGTGGTGGCGAGTTTCCAGCGCGCGTTCGCGCCGATCACGGCGGCGCCATTCGCTGGCCACTTCGACGCCATCGTCAACGCCGGGGCGGTGCAGCGCGGGCAGCAGCCGCCCGAGGCGCTGGGCATCACGGCGCCGGACGCGCGCACGGTGGTGTTCGCGCTGAGCCGCAGCGCCGACCTGCCGCGGCTGCTGACCTTGCCCACGGCCTACCCGGTGTATCTGCCGGCGATTGCCGAGCACGGCGCGCAGCACACGCGGCCCGGGAAACTGGTGAGCAACGGCGCCTACACGCTGGCGGCGTGGCTGCCGCAGGCGATGATCACGCTGGAGCGCAGCGCGCATTTTCGCGAAGAGGCACCCATTCCGCGCGTGCGCTTCCACGTGACCGAAGACGCCAGCAGCGAGCTCAAGCGCTTCGAGGCCGGCGGCCTGCATATCACCGAAACCGTGCCGCCGCAGCCGCTGGCGCAACTGCAGCAGCGCTTCGGCGCGCAGCTGCGCATCAGTCCCTACCTGGGCAGCTTCTGGCTGGGCTTCAACCTCACGCAACCACCGTTCAAGGACGCGCCGGCGCTGCGCGAGGCGCTGTCGCTGGCGGTGGACCGCGACATCCTCACCCGCCACGTCACCGGCCTGGGCGAGCCGCCGGCCTACGGGCTGGTACCGCCGGGCGTGGCGAACTATTCACCAGCGACGCTGGGCTGGTCGCGTGCGACGCAGCTGCAGCGCGAGGCGCTGGCGCGGCGGCGCTATGCGGAGGCCGGTTACAGCGCCGCCAAGCCGCTGGAAATCGAGCTGCGCTACAACACCTCCACGCCGCACCGGCGGCTGGCGCTTGCGGTGGCGGCGATGTGGCGCGACGTGCTGGGCGCACGGGTGCGGCTGCGCAACGAGGAGTGGAAGGTCTTCGTGGGCAACCGCCGGCAACGTGCCATCACGCAGGTATTCCGCGGTGGCTGGATCGCAGACGTGGACGACCCGCGCAACTTCCTGGACAACTTCCGCGCCGACAGCGCCAGCAATTGGACAGGCTACGACGACCGGGCGTTCACCGCCCTGCTTGACGCCGCCGACGCAGCACCCACGCTGGCCGCGCGCTCCGCACACCTGCGCGCCGCGGAAGCGCGCCTGCTGCAGGCGCACGCCATCATCCCGCTCTACTTCTACACCTCAAAACACCTGGTCCGCCCGGAAGTCCAAGGCTTCGAACCCAACCCGCTGGACCGCCACCCTTCGCGGTTCCTGCGCTTGGGCGCAAGAACGGTGTCAGAGTGAGTTCCGGGCGTCGTAGTGCGCACACCGATGCTTCGTCGCAGCGCCGCCGCCCACACACATCGTATCGCTGCCCGGCGTCTTGCTAGCGCCGTCCATGGCAGCAAACGCCGGCCGCTACGGGCTTCCTGCCCTTCGCTTCTGCGACACGATGTGTGTGTGCGCCGTCGCCCCGGATATCAGGGTGCGCCGAGACCAAAAGAACGGTGTCAG
>JANORD010000228.1:0-22782 GCA_031415095.1 Lysobacteraceae bacterium | reverse complement strand
ACGCGAAGTCCGCGGCGGCGACCAGCGGCTGCGCTTCGCCTTCGGTGCGCTGCCGGCGCACGACATCGAGCTGGGCGAGTCCATCGCCGTCAGCGGCTGCTGCCTCACGGTGGTGGCCTTCGACGCGGCCGGCTTCGACGCCGATGTGTCGAACGAATCGCTGGCCCTCACCACTCTCGGCGGCCTGCCGCTGGGCGCCGCAGTGAACCTGGAGCGCAGCCTGCTGCCGACCACGAGGCTGGGCGGGCACCTCGTCTCGGGCCACGTGGACGCGGTAGGCGCCGTGGAGAAAACCTGGGACGACGGCCGCAGCCAGCGCTGGCGCTTCACGGCGCCGAGAGGCGTGCTGCGCTACGTTGCCGAAAAGGGCTCGATCGCCGTGGATGGCGTCAGCCTCACCGTCAACGCCGTGGACGCCGACGGGTTCGAAGTGAACCTGGTGCCGCACACCGTCGCCCACACTGCCTTTGGCGAAACCGCCGTGGGCGCCGCCGTGAACCTGGAAGTGGACACCATCGCGCGCTACGTCGAGCGCCTGCTGGCCACCCGCGAGGACAATGCATGAGTTTCGCCCCCATTCCCGAACTGCTGGAAGAGCTGCGCCAGGGCCGCATGGTGGTCATCCTGGACGACGAGGACCGCGAGAACGAAGGCGACCTGATCATGGCCGCCGAGCTGGTGAAGCCCAGCGACATCAACTTCATGGTTACCCACGCCCGCGGCCTGGTGTGCCTGTCGCTCACCCGCGAGCGCTGCCGCCAGCTGGGCGTGGGGCCGATGGTGCGCGACAACAACTCGCCCTACCACACCAACTTCACGGTCAGCATCGAAGCCGCGGAAGGCGTCACCACCGGCATCAGCGCCTACGACCGCGCGCACACCATCCGCACCGCCGTGCGCCCGGACGCAACCGCGGAGCACCTCACCCAGCCCGGCCACATCTTCCCGCTGATGGCCCAGCCCGGCGGCGTGCTCACCCGCAGCGGCCACACCGAGGCCGCCAGCGACCTGGCCCTGCTGGCGGGCCTGGAGCCGGCCGGCGTGCTGGTGGAAATCCTCAATCCCGACGGCTCCATGGCGCGCCGCCCGGAGCTGGAAGTGTTCGCCGCCCAGCACGGCTTGAAGATCGGCAGCATCGAAGCGCTGATACGCCACCGCTTGGAAACCGAGCACACCGTCGAGCGCGTGGACCAGCGCGATATCCGCACCGCCCACGGCGATTTCCAGCTGGTGACCTACCGCGACCGCGTCAGCCGCGACCTGCATTTCGCCCTGGTGCACGGCCAGCCCACGCGCGACACGCCCACCCTGGTGCGCGTGCACGTGAAGAACCCGCTGTCGGACGTGCTGCAGTGGCAGCGCCCGGATTTCGGCGTCAGCGCCAGCCAGGCCCTGGCCGCCGTGGCCGCAGCAGGCGCCGGCGTGGTGGTGGTGCTGTCCGAACCCGTGAGCCCCGACGACCTGCTGGCCCGCATCACCGAAACCGACCAAGTGGAGGCCCCGAAGACCCGCGAATGGCGCCGCAACGGCGCCGGTGCGCAGATCCTCGCCGACTTGGGCTTGGGCAAGTTGCGCGTGTTGGGCACCCCGCGCCGCCAGGTCGCCTTGGCCGGCTACGGCCTCGAGGTCGTCGAGTACCTCGCCCCAAGAACGGTGTCAGAGTGAGTTATCCGGGGCGAGGCCCCAGCAATGGCGCGGCCGGCCGGCCGGATAACTCACTCTGACACCGTTCTTGGACCGGCCGGCGCGGTAAACTGGCGGCTCCTTTGCCGTGAAGCTACCGATGAGCCACTTCGAAGGCGACGTCCAGAGCTCCGCCTCTGCCCGCTACGCCATCATTTCCAGCCGCTGGAACCCGCGCATCACCGATGCGCTGGTGGATGGCGCCCGCCGCGCTTTCACCGGCAACGGCGTGCCGCCCGAGAACGTGGACGTCATCCGCGTGCCCGGCGCCTGGGAGCTGCCCGTGGCCGCCGCCAGCGCGCTGGATCGCGTTGGCTACGCCGGCATCGTGGCACTGGGCTGCGTGGTGCGCGGCGATACCCGCCACTACGAACAGGTGGCCGATGAATGCGCCCGCGGCCTGATGCGCGTGGCCTTGGACACCGGCGTGCCGGTGGCGAACGGCGTGCTGGCCGTGGACGACTACGCCCACGCCGAGGCCCGCGCCGGCGGCAGCCACGGCAACAAGGGCGAAGAAGCCGCACTGGTGGTGATCGAGATGGTGAACCTGATCGGGAAACTGGCATGAAGCACGCCCGCACCGACGGCATCGATCCGCACGCGCGCTCGCGCGCCCGCCGCCGCGCGCTGCAGGCTATCTACGCCTGGCAGATTTCCAACAACCCCATTGGCAAGCTCATCGAGCAGTTCCGCAGCGAGCAGGATATGGAAGTGGCCGACCTGGCCTATTTCGAAGACCTGGTGCGCGGCGTGGAGGCGAACCTGGGCGACCTGGACACCGCGCTCGCCAGCTTCCTCGATCGTGACATCGCCCTGGTGGATCCCATCGAGCGCGCCGTGCTGCGCATCGCCGCCTACGAACTGCGCCACCGCCCCGACGTGCCCTATCGCGTGGTGCTGAACGAGGCCATCGAAACCACCAAGCGTTTCGGCAGTGAGCATGGCCACACCTACGTGAACGGCGTGCTCGACCCCGCCGCCGCGCAGTGGCGCAGCGCCGAAGCCCAGGCCTCGCGCCGCAGCTGATGCCGGGCGAATTCGCCCTGATCGACCGCATCCGCGCCCGCGTGCGCCTCCGCCCCGACGTGGCCTGCGGCATCGGTGACGACGCCGCGGTGCTGCGCGTCCCGCCCGGCCACGAACTGGTGGTGACCAGCGACACGCTTATCAGCGGCGTGCACTTCCCGCCGGAAACCGCGCCCGCCGACATCGGCTGGAAGGCGCTGGCGGTGAACCTGTCCGACCTGGCCGCCATGGCCGCCACGCCCGCGTGGTGCACGCTCGCGCTGACGCTGCCCGAGCCCGACGCTGACTGGCTGGAGAGCTTCCTCGACGGCTTCCTGGAACTGGCCGACGAACACAACGTGTGCCTGGTGGGCGGCGACACCACCCAAGGCCCGCTGGCCATCACCGTCACCGCGCACGGCGTAGTGCCCGAAGGCCAAGCCCTGCTGCGCAGCACCGCCCGCAATGGCGACGACGTGTGGGTCACCGGCACCTTGGGCGACGCCGCCGGCGCCCTGCAGCAGTGGCGCGCGCGCGGCCCGGCCAGCGCCAAGCTGCGCCATCGCCTGGACCGCCCCACGCCGCGCATCGGTGCCGGCCTGGCGCTGCGCGGCCTGGCCAGCGCCGGCATTGATATCAGCGACGGCCTGGCCGCCGACCTGGGCCACGTGCTCAAGGCCAGCCACCTGGGCGCACGCATCGACCTCGCGCGCCTGCCCACGTCGCGCACCTTGGCCGACCATTTCGACGAAGCGCAGCGCTGGCCGCTGCAGCTGGCCGGCGGCGACGACTACGAGCTGTGCTTCACCGCGCCGCCCAGCGCCGCCTTCGCCATTGAACAGGCGCTGGCCGCGCGCGACGCCACCGCCACGGTGATTGGCGAAGTGGTGGCCGAGCCTGGCCTGCACTTCACCACGCCCGAAGGCCAGCCCTACGCGCAGGGCGCCGCCGGTTACCGCCATTTCAACGGAGCCCACTGATGCCGGTCCTGCCCCAAGGCACCCGCCGCCGCCTGATGAAGCACCCGCTGGGCTGGCTGGCCGCGGGCTTTGGCGCCGGTTTCTCACCCAAGGCGCCGGGCACCGTGGGCAGTTTGGCGGCGCTGCTGCCGTGGTGGTTTTTCCTGCGCCACCTGCCGCTGCCGGCCTACCTGGCCGTGCTGGCGGTTGGTTTTGCCATCGGCGTGTGGGCCGCGCACTGGGCCATCCGAGAGACAAAAATAGAGGACCCGTCGCTGGTTGTGTGGGACGAATACATCGGCATGTGGATTGCCCTGCTGATGGCGCCCGCAGGCTGGCCGTGGATGTTGGCCGCGTTTCTTTTGTTCCGCCTGTTCGACATCTGGAAGCCTTGGCCGGTGAGCTGGGCCGACGAGAAGCTGCACGGCGGGTTCGGGGCGATGCTGGATGATGCGATCGCCGGCGTTTATGCGCTGCTTGTGCTGCAGGCCATGGCGTTTTTCCTACTGCGATAGGCGGCTGATTCCTCGTTGCTTCGGCGGGTCGGCCCGCCAGACTTCATGCCCTGCGAGGCGCATGAATGTCCGATTCCCTGTTCCGCACCGAAGTCCTGCAGGCCCGGCGGCAGCGCTGGTTGGGTGACGTCTTGCTCAACCAGCCGCCCACGCTGCGTGCGCTGTCGTGCGGGGCGCTGGTGGCCGCGCTGCTGGTCGGCGGTTTGCTGGCCTTTGGGGACTACACGCGGCGCACGCGCGTGCTGGGCCAGCTGGTGCCGGACCGGGGCATCACGACGGTGACCGCTCCGCAGACCAGCGTGGTGGTGCGCGTGCAGGTGGTCGAAGGCGATGACGTGCAGCTGCGCCAGGCACTGGCGCTGCTGCGGGTGCCGCATGCCACCCGGGCCGATGGCGATTCGGCGGCGTCCCTGGAGCGCAACATCGCGCTGCGCCGGAAGGGCGCGGCCGATGGCTACGACGCGCAGCGTCGGCGACTTCGCTCGCAGGAGGCGGGCCTGCAGCGGCAACTGGCCCTGCTTGACCAGGAGCTGCGCCAGGCCGAGGCCGAGCTGCAGACGCGGCGCCGCCAGCAGCACCTTGCCGAACGTTCGCTGGCTCGCCACGAAGACTTGCTGCGCCGGCAATACATCACCGAGCTGCAGTTCCAACAGCAGCAATCGCAGGCACTGGAGCTGCACGCGGTGGTCCAGGCGCTGGAGCGCCAGCGCCAGGCAACGCACCGGCTTGCCGACCAGCTGGAGCAGCAGCGCGCTGAAATACCCGACCAACTGCGGCAGCTTGATGCCGCCCAGGCCCGCGAGGTGGCTAGCCTGGGCCAGGAGAGCCTGTCGTCGCGCGCGCGCGGCGAGGCCTTGGTGCAGGCACCGCTGGCGGGCACGGTGGGCTCGCTGCTGGTGTCCGTCGGACAGCCGGTGCAGGCAGGGCAGCCGCTGCTGTTGCTGGTGCCGGCCGGCAGCGCAATGCAGGCGCACTTGCGGGTTCCCAGTGCGGCGGTGGGGTTCATCGCGGCGGGCGACAGCGTGCTGCTGCGCTACGCCGCCTTCCCTTATCAACGCTTTGGGCACCAGCGGGGGCGCGTGCTGCGCATCTCGCGCACGGCCCTCGCCGCCACCGACCCGGGCAGCACCGAGCCCTACTACCGCGTTGTCGTGGGGCTGGAGCGGCAGACCTTTCAGATCGACGGTCGCGATGAGCGATTGCGCCCGGGTTTGACGCTGGAAGCCGACATTCTCGGCGAACGTCGCCGGCTCTGGCAGTGGGCGTTGGCCCCGCTGTATTCGCTCACCGGTCGCGCCAGCGCTGACGGCAAGCGGGAGGAAAGATGATCGTTGCCTGCGAGCTGACGGCTGGCGGCTGTAGGCATACGCCCGCCCTGGCGCCGACAAAAATCGCAGACCTCGCTGCATCACTGCTGGTTTCTGGCCGAAACAGCCGGTGCGCGCAAGACTGCTTCCGTCATCGCGCCATCCACCGTGCGAACAACGCTCGGTGGATTCGACCGTTGGCGCGCTTGAGTCCGACCCCGGTAAGCATGTTGATGTCCTCGACGCCCGCACTTCGCGGGCTTAAGTGGAGTACGGCGTCATGCGTGAACTGAGCAATGTGGAACTCGAGCAGGTGGAGGGCGGCAATCCCCTCGTGGTGGGCGTGGTGGTGGTCGGTGCGCTGGCGTTGGTCGGCGGGATCGGCCTGCTGGCGTATGCGGTCCATGAGAAGTGCAGCGGCTCGCTGGAGATCAGCGAAACCGGCATCAAGATCGAAGTGACCTGCCCGGGCGGCAGTACCTGAAACCAACCGCGCTGCCCGTCCGGGCGGGCAGCGCTTCCAGGAGAGGACGATGAACTTTCTTACGAGATACCCCGAGCTTGCGGGCTTCCTGCTGGGTGCGGCCGACCTGCTGGTCCGGCCATGGGCCAAGTGGATCTTCGAGCCCAGCGAGGCCATGCGTCTTGGCATGGTGCTGCTGGGCAATGTGCCGCACTACCGTGAGACGCGGGCGCTGGGGCTGGAGACGATGGTGTGGTTCGGGATCGCCGCCGGCGTGCTCGCCTTCATGTATTCGGGCATGCGGATAGCCGAGCGGATCGGCGGCGCGAGCAACATCGGTTTCGTTGCCTGTCGCTTTTTCCTCAGTGGCGTAGCGGGCGTGCTGGCGATCAACGTGCTTGAAGCCGCGACCACTGGCGCGGTCACCAACTACGTCGGCTTGGCGTATTCGGGCCGCTTCACCATGCTCAACATCGGCGATCTGGTGCTCTGGGCCTGCCTGTTGGGGTTCCTGCCGGCGTCGGCTCTGGCTGCGATGCTGTTGCTCAAGACCCAGGGACGCCCCGGGTGAAGCCGGTGCTGCAGGCGCAGGCAGCAGAGTGCGGCCTGGCCTGCCTGGTGATGGTGGCCAACCATCATGGCCACGGCAGTGACCTGCCCGAGCTCCGGCGCCGGTTCGGTCTGTCGTTGAAGGGCGCCAATCTGGGCCGTCTGGTCGAGATTGCACGCGGCATGGGCCTGCTGGCCCGTCCGCTGCGGCTTGAGCTGGCCGATCTGGCGCGGCTGCGCATGCCCTGCCTGCTGCATTGGGACATGAATCACTTCGTCGTGCTGGTCCGAGTGTGTGGCCGCCGCGTGCAGCTGATGGACCCCGCAATGGGCGAGCGCGAATTGACCATCGAATCACTCTCGCCGCACTTCACCGGCGTCGCACTGGAGCTCAGCCCCGGCCCCGACTTCAGCGTGAGCCCGCCGCCGCCTGCCTTGCGCTGGTCGCAGCTGACGGGGCGCATCCACGGCCTGGCGGCGGGCCTGGGCTTGCTGCTGGCGCTGTCGCTGGCGCTGCAGCTGTTTGTCCTGCTCGGCCCGTTCTACCTGCAATGGGTGATCGACCAGGCGCTACTCGCGGGCGACCGCGACCTGCTGCTGTTGCTCGCGCTGGGGTTCGGGCTGCTGCTGCTGATGCAAGTGGCCACGGGATTGCTGCGCGGATGGGCCGTGTTGCACCTGTCTTCGCGGCTGGGGCTGCAGTGGGTGGGCAATGTGTTCTCGCACCTGCTGCGCCTGCCGATGGCCTATTTCGAACGGCGTCAGCTCGGCGACGTGGTGTCGCGGCTGGGCGCCGTGCAGGCAATCCAGCGCACGCTGACCCTGGGGGCCGTAGAGGCGGTGGTGGATGGCGCCATGACCCTGGCGACGCTGGCGATGATGCTGGTTTACAGCCCGAAATTGGCCGGGATCAGCTTGGCCTGCGTGCTGCTCTACCTCGCGGCAAGGCTGGCGGCGCACGGGTCGTTCCGGAAGGCGTCCGAAGCGCAGCTGGTAGCCGGGGCGCGGCAGCAGGGTCATCTGCTCGAGTCGCTGCGCGGCATGCAGAGCCTCAAGCTCAGTGGGCGCGAGGGCCATCGCAACGCGGCCTACGCCAACCTGCTCGCAGCGACGTCAGGCGCCGAGCTTCGGATCGGAAGGTTTGGACTGGGCTTCGCCACGGCAGCGCAGGGACTGTTCGGCGCCGAACGGCTGCTCGTTGTCTGGCTAGCGGCATCCCTGGTGCTCGACGGCCGCTTTTCGGTGGGTATGTTGATCGCCTACCTCGCCTACAAAGACCAGTTCGCCATGCGGGTTTCGGGCCTGATTGACCGGGTGATGGAGTTCCGCATGCTTCGCCTGCACGGTGAGCGGCTGGCGGATGTGGTGCTCTCGGAACCCGAGCCTTCAGACGATGCGCTGGCCAGCGATGTGGGCGACGAGGCCGATGGCCTGGTGCTGCGCGACGTGGGCTACCGCTATTCCGAGGCCGAGCCCTGGGTGCTGCGGCACTGCAACCTGCGTATCGGCGCGGGCGAATGCGTTGCGATTGTTGGCCCCTCGGGTTGCGGCAAGACCACGCTTTTGAAACTGATGCTCGGCCTGCTGCCGCCCACCGAGGGCGAGCTGACGGTGGCTGGGCTGGCGCTGGGCCGCGACGGGCGCCGGCCGCACCGCGCACTGGTAGCGGCCGTGATGCAGGACGACCACTTGTTCGCAGGTTCGCTGGCCGACAACATCGCGCTGGGCGACTTCGAGCCTGATCCCGAGCGGATCGAGGCGGCTGCCCGCCTCGCCTCGGTGCACGACGAAATCGCGGCCATGCCGATGGGCTATCACAGCCTGGTGGGCGACATGGGCAGCAGCCTCTCCGGCGGCCAGCGCCAGCGAGTCATCCTGGCTCGCGCGCTCTATCGGCAGCCACGATTCCTTTTTCTTGACGAAGCGACCAGCCACCTGGACCTGGCGCGCGAGCGCAGCGTCAACGAGGCCATCCGCCAACTGCGCATCACCCGCATCATCATCGCGCATCGTCCGCAGACCATTGCTTCAGCGGATCGCGTGATCGTACTGGACAACGGCTCACTCATCGCCGACAGCCGCGATGCCGCAGCGCGGCCCGCCCTGCTTACGCGGGAGGCAGCACCTTGCCCGGATTGAGCAAGCCATCCGGGTCGAACTGCGCCTTGATCGCCCGCATCAGCGCCACGGCCTCCGGGCTCAGCGCGCGCGCCAGCAGCTCGCGCTTCACCAAGCCGATGCCGTGTTCGCCCGAGACTTGGCCGTCCAGGGCGATCACGGTGTCGAACACCGCCTCCAGCGCGGCGTCGGCGCGCGCCACCTGGGCCGCATCGGCCGGGTCGTACAGGATGTTCACGTGCAGGTTGCCGTTGCCGGCGTGGCCGAAGCAGACGATGGCCAGAGCCTGCGCGGCGGCAATGGCGCGCACGGCCGCCACCAGGTCGGGGATGCGCGATACCGGCACCACCACGTCTTCGTTGATCTTGCCCGGCGCCAGCGTGCGCAGGGCAGGGGACAGCGCCTTGCGTGCGGCCCAGAGTTTTTCGCGCGCGGCCTCGTCGGGTGCCGCGGTCACGTCCAGGCAGCCGGGGCCGCGCGCGGCGGCAGTGAGCGCGGCCACGGCGTGGTCTAGCATCGCTTCGTCGCCGTCGGCCTCGATCATCAGCAGTGCGCCGGCGTCAGGGAGTTCGGCCCCGCCCACGTCGCGCGCCAGGCGCACGCAGTCGCCGTCCATGAATTCGAGCATCGAGGGCGTCACCGGCTGCGCCATCAGCCGCGCCACGGCGGCGGCGGCGCTGTCCACGTCGGCGTAAAGCGCGCGCAGGACGCGGCGGTGCGTGGCAATCGGCGTCAGCTTCAGCGTGGCCTCCACGATCAGCGCCAGCGTGCCCTCCGAACCGATGAGCAGGCGCGAGAGGTCGTACCCGCTGGCCCCCTTGGTGGTGGGCGCGCCAAAGCGCACCAGCTCACCGTTGCCGGTGACGGCGGTGAGCGCCAGCACGTTGTCGCGGGTGGCGCCGTACTTCACCGCGCGCGGTCCGCCGGCGTTGCAGGCCAGGTTGCCGCCCACCGTGCAGTACGCGGCGCTGGTGGGGTCGGGCGGCCAGAACAGTCCGTGCGGCGCCAGCGCCGCCTGCAGGTCGCCGTTCAACAGGCCCGGCTGCACCACCGCCACGCGGTCGCCGGGGCGGATGGCCAGCACCTGGTTCATGCGCTCGAACGACACCACCAGCGCGTCCTCGCCCGGCACGCTGGCCCCGGTGGTGTTGGTGCCGCGCCCGCGCGCCACCATCGGCAGCCGCGCCGCGCGGCACAGCCGCACCAGCGCCTGCACCTGCGCTGCTGTTTCCGGCAGCGCCACCGCCAGCGGCAGGCCCTGCCGGCGGGAGTTGTCGTAGCTGTAGGCCAGCCGCTCTGCCGGGTCGGTCAGCAGGGCGCCTGCGCCGAGCAGTTCGGCAAGTGCCTGGGCCAGCGGGACGGGGAGGGCGGTGGGCATGCGTGGATTGTAGGGCAGCAGATGTGAACTAAACCGTGCCGCGGGTCGGGTGCTGCAGACCACTCAAGTAGCTGCTCGATGTTGATTGCCAATGCCTCGACACCGCACGAGTTGTCACTTGACAACCTTTGAACGAACGACTAACTTGAGGCATCTCCCGCGCATGGCCAGAAAGCCACATCCGAAACCAGAAGTAGAGGCGGCACTAAAGCATGCCGAAGAACATGGCTGGCGTGTTTCTGTCGGCGGCTCCCATGCCTGGGGAAAGATGTACTGCCCCTACAACAACGACGCTTGCCGCTGCGGCGAGTTCTGCATCGCCAGCATCTGGAGCACGCCCAGAAACGCCGGAAACCACGGGAAGCAGATTCGCCGCGTTGTCGACAACTGCTTCATTCATCGCACCATCGCCCAGGCCCAGCCCGGAAAACCAGAGCCAGCAAAATGAACGACTACGAATTCACCCTGAAGTTCACGCTGCCGGCATCGCATCTGGATCCGGAGGCGCACCTGGAAGCCTTGGCCGCCGCCGGCTGCGACGACGCCATGGTGGGTGTTGGCCAGCCCGGGCGCATCGCGCTGGATTTCACCCGCGCAGATCGCTCGGCGTTCCAAGCTATTGCCAGCGCATTGCGCGACGTGCAGCGGGCCATACCCGGCGCGGCGTTGGTGGAAGCTTCCCCCGATTTCGTCGGCTTGACCGACGTGGCCGACCTCCTGGGTTTCTCCCGGCAGAACATGCGCAAGCTCATGGTCGCCAACCCCGCCACGTTCCCCGCGGCCGTGCACGACGGCAAGCCAGCGCTGTGGCATCTGGCCAGCGTGCTGGACTGGCTAGTTTCGCAACAGCGTCGCACGGTGGACGCGTCGCTGCGGGAGGTGGCCAACACCACCATGTCGCTCAACATCGCCAGGGACACGCTGAAACTGCCTGGCGCCACGCTGCCCAAGCGCCTGAAGTCGTTGATGGCCTAGTACGAATCGCCCCTCTAACCGTCAGTTAACAATTTCCTGATAAGTCTTTACGCCGCATCCCGCAGGCTTGCCGGACTGCCCCACTGCGCCCCCACGGTGCTCCCCAGCCAATGCCCAGCCCCATGAAGCCCTCCTTGCGCCTGCTAGTCATCGAAGACCAGGCAGATGTGGCCGCCAATATCTGGGACTTTTTCTCGCGCCGCGGCCACTCGGTGGACCACGCGGCCGACGGCGTGTCCGGCCTGCGCATGGCGTTGGCTGGCCAGTACGACGTGGTGGTGCTGGATCTTGGCCTGCCTCGCCTCGACGGATTGGTGCTGTGCCGCCGCCTGCGCGAGGCCGGCCGCGGCGTGCCCGTGATCATGCTCACCGCGCGCGACACCCTGGACGACAAGCTCAAGGGTTTCGAAGAAGGTGCCGACGATTACCTGGTCAAGCCGTTCTCGCTGCAGGAGCTCGAGGCACGGGTCGGCGTGCTCGCGCGCCGTGGCCAGCCGATGGCTGGCCTGAGCCTGGCCGCCGAGGGTCTTGAGCTGGACCCGTTGGCGCATGTAGCGCGCCGGGAAGGACAAAGCATCAACCTGACCAAGGCGCAGACGCGCCTGCTGGAGTGCCTGATGCGCGAGGCGCCGCGGGTGGTGGGGCACGAGCGCCTGTCGCGCGCCATCTGGGGGAGTGAGGGTGGCGACGCGGCGGCGCTGCATACCCATATCTACGCGCTGCGTTCGGCGGTAGACAAACCATTCTCGCAGCCGCTGATCCAATCGGTGCACGGCATCGGCTATCGCTTCGGGGCCGTGGGCTAGTGGCGCGCCTGCCGCTGCGGCTGCGCGTGGGCCTGGCGTATGCGCTCATGGGCTTGGTGCTAAGCGCGGCCTTTGCAGCCGCCTCAGTCCTTATTGCCGAGAGCTACGAACACATTTTGGTGGAGGCCCTGTTGGAGGGGCAGTCGCGGTTCTACCTGGAGCGTGCGGCGGGCGAGGAGTCCCTTCCAGTCGCCGCCGGCTTCGCGGTGTATCGCGAGTCCGCGGCGCCGCTGGCTTTCCGCGGCTTGGGCAGGGGCGTCTGGGAGCTCGAAGCCGCGGGCGACGCCAGTGTCCACGTTGGCGTGTACGGCCCGCCGGGGGGAAGGATTTTCCTGGCGTTGGACGTAGGCGAGATAGAGACGCTTGAGTGGTACATGGCGCAGATAATGGTGGGCATTGTCGGCATGGGCACCGTCTTCTCTGGTCTCTTCGGCTGGCTTCTGGCGGGCCGCACGGTGCGCCCGGTGGGGCAGCTGGCGCAGGCCGTCGGAGCTTTGCCGATTGCAGCGGTGCCTACCCAGCTGGCGCGCGCGTTCAGCCATGACGAACTCGGCCAACTGGCCAGCGCCATCGACGCCTACCAGCAGCGGTTATTCGAGGCGGACGCCGCGGAGAAGCTGTTCTTCGCCAACGCCAGCCACGAGCTGCGCACGCCCATCACGGTGGTGCAGGGCGCCATCGAGGTGATGCGCGATGACGCCGCGCTCATGGCGGGGCAACGGCCGCGAATGGACCGATTGAATCGCGGCGTAAGCGAACTGGCCGCGCTGTTGGAGGCGTTGCTGCTGTCGGCGCGCGGGCTGCCTGATGAATCATCGGCGCTCGAGCTGCGCCAGGCCTTCATCGACGCCCTGGCGCGCACTGCCGCCGTTTACCCGGACGCGGCCGCTCGCTTCGAACTCGCGCCGGGCGCAGCCCTTTGGCTGCGGGCTCCCCGCCGCTGGCTGGACTGCATCCTAAACGTGCTGGTCCTGCGCGTACTCAGCCGCGCTCCCGGCGCTGGCTGGAACGTGCAGGTAGACGAGAAGGGTCTGGCCTTGCTCGAGACCGGCGCTGCACCGGGTAGCGTCGACGCCGTTGAACGCAGCGACCTGGGACTGGGGCTGATGTTCGTCGAGCGGCTCGCGCGCGGCCTGGGCTGGAACCTTCGCCAGGGCCGGGATGGCGAGGGGCGCTTGCTCATCGAGCTGCAGGTCATCGTCACTTCATCGTGACTCGCCGTTCGCATGGGCGCGCGGCACTTTCGGCCGAATAACAAATACCTCAGGTTTGCCTGAGGGAAGCCTACGCATCGCGCGCGCATCCTGCGGCAACCTGATGCTTGGCCGACCCACGGCCTGTTAGCCATCGCTGCGGATGCCGCTCTTGATTGCCCACCAACTGCCGTTGCTTGCGCCGCGCGTCCAGCGCGCGTGGCAATGGCGTCCCAGCCTCAGCGTCGAGTCATTGGCGGTGATTGCCGGATTCTTCTTCACCCTCTTTTGCAACGGGCCGTTCTGGGCGGCCTATGCGCAGGCATTCGGTGGCCAGTCCGCGCGCGGTTGGCTGCTGGGCGCTTCGCTGGCGCTGCTGATCACCTGCCTGCACTCGCTGCTGCTGTGCCTGGTGCTGATGCGCTGGAACGCCAAGTGGGTGTTGACCGTGCTTCTGGGCGTCACCGCCTTCGCGGTGTACTACATGGACGCCTACGTGGTCTTCATTGATCCGGACATGGTGCGCAACGTGCTGCACACCGAGCGCAAGGAGGCGCTGGAACTGCTCACCCCCGGGCTCTGGCCCGCTATGCTCCTCTACGCCTTGGTTCCCGCGGTGCTTCTGTGGCGCGTTCGCATCCCCCGGCTCACGCTGGGTCGCGCGGCGATGCGTCGGGTGGCAATGGTGGCTGCACTGTTGGCGGTAACGGTTTGCGTGGGGCTGCTGTCGTTCCAGGACCTTTCCGCGCTGATGCGCAGCAACAAGTCGCTGCGCTACCTGGTGACGCCAGGCAACGTGGTCACGTCGCTGGCCCGCGTGGTGGATGGCGCCGCATCCGATGCCGCGCTGCCGCGGCAGCGTATTGCCGAGGACGCGGTGGCCGCGGCATTGCCCGGCACGCGGCCGACGCTGCTGGTCATCATCGTGGGCGAAACCGTGCGGGCGCAGAACTGGGGCCTGTCCGGCTACGCCCGTGACACCACGCCGCAGCTGTCGCGGCTGGGAGTAATCAACTTCGCCGACGTCACCGCCTGCGGCAGCAGCACCGAAGTCTCCCTGCCCTGCCTGTTCTCCGCGCGCGGCCGCCGGGACTACGACGAAGACGCCATCCGCCGCTCCGAGTCCCTTCTGCATGTGCTGCAGCGCGCCGGGATCCAAACCGCGTGGCGGGACAACCAGACCGGCTGCAAGGGCGTATGCGAAGGGCTGCCCTTCCAGTCCTTTCGCGACGCAGCCACTCCGGAATGGTGCCATGGCGGCCTGTGTTTCGACGAAGTGCTGCTGGAAGGCCTGCAGGAGCACATAGACGCCGTGCCCGGCAGCCAGGTAGTGGTGCTGCACCCGCTGGGCAACCACGGCCCCAGCTACGCAAGCCGCTATCCCGAGGCATTCCGGCGCTTTCGGCCCACCTGCGACACGCCGCAGCTGGGCGACTGCAGCGAGGAGGAAATAGTGAATGCCTACGACAACGCCGTGCTCTATGCCGACCACGTGGTCGCCCAGACCATTCGCTTCCTGCAGCGCCAGCAGGGCCGGGACACGGCACTCATCTATGTTTCCGACCACGGGGAATCACTGGGCGAAACGGGCCTGTTCCTGCACGGCGTGCCCTACGCCATTGCCCCGGACGTGCAGATCAAGGTGCCGATGGTGGCCTGGCTTTCGCCCAGCCTGGTCGCGGCACGTGGCCTGTCGCGTAGCTGCCTGGAGCAGGTGGCGCGGCAGCCGGCCAGCCATGACAACCTGTTCAGTTCCGTGTTGGGCCTGATGCAAGTGGACACCGAGGCGCGCGATCCGGCACTCGATGTTTTTAGCGCTTGCACCGATGCAGCTTAAACATCCTCCAGCGTAAACGCCCCGCGCAGCCACTCGCACGAAAGCGCCCAGGCGTCGCCCGACACTAGCACCACGTCGAACCGGCAGGGCGCCAGCGCCAGCGCACGCTGTCCCGCAAGCCATGCGCGGGCCGCAAGCACGATGCGGCGGCGCTTCTTGAAATCAATCGAAGCCGCCGCGCCGCCGAATCGCTCGCTGCGCCGATAGCGCACTTCGACGAAGGCGACGGTGTCGCCGTCGCGCATCACCAGATCGAGTTCGCCGAAGCGGTAGTTGACGTTGCGGGCCAGCGTGCGCAGGCCCTGGGCTTCCAGGTGCGAGCGCGCGGCATCTTCGGCCGCATCGCCCTGGGCGCGGGGCTCAGGGCGTGGCGGGCACATCGGGCATCAGCGCGCCGTCCAGCGCGGGGCGCGGGCGGCCACCGCTGAACACGGCCCAGGCGGGCCGGCGCTGGATGGCGCCAAAGCCGTCCATCTGCAGGTCGCCGGTGGCGCCGCGCAGGCTGGCGCTGGGGTCGCTGGCCAAATGGTCCAGGTAGGCCGCCAGCATCCACGCGTCCATGCCGAACGCGAACAGGCGCGCGCCGCCGCCCTGCGCCGTGGGCAGGGTCTGGCCAATCGTGTCGGGCTCGGGCAAGCCGCCGCGCAGGCCCAGCAGCCAGGGCAGTTCGGGGTATTCGATGCCGTCCAGTTCGGTGTCCATGCGCAGGTTGGCGCCGGAAAGGATCAGTGAAGTGGAAACGCGCGGCACGCCGATAAGGCCAGCCGCGTCCATCTGGCTGGACAGCAGCCGCGCCTGTGCCGCTTTCAGGCTGACGAAAATCGCGTCGGGACGCGTGCCCGCCAGCGCTTTCTGCAGCGCCGGGACGTAGTCCGGATTGGATTCGCTCACCGGCACCTCCGCCAGCACGCTGCCGCCGCGGGCCTTGAGCCGGTCGCGGAACGCACCCAGCGCGCGCTGCAGGCTTTCGTCCGGATAGCCCACTACCAACACGCGCAGCTGGCGGCGGTCGGCCAGGCGGTCGGCGGCCGCGGCGCCTTCTTCTTCCGGCGACAGCGCGAACGTGGCGCTGCCCGGCGGCGGCGGCGCGCTGCCGCGGTTCAGGGCCACCACCGGCAGGTCAAGTTCAGCCAGGCCGAACAGGGTGTTCACTTCGTCGCGCGTCAGCGGGCCCACCAACATCTGCGCACCGTCGTCGCGCGCCTGCAGGAAGGCGCGACGCACGCCGTCGGTGCCGGCGGTGTCGTAGAAGCGCAGGCTGGGGCGGCGCCGGCCCTCGCCGTAGTACGCGGCCAGCAGGCCGTCGCGCACGCTCTGGCCCACCGCGGCCAGTGGACCGCTCAACGGCAGCAGCGCGGCCAGGCGCAGGGGCGGGCGGAAGCCGTCGTAGTCCGCCGGCGGCAGGTCTTCCAGGCCGCCCGAGGACGCGGTGCGGTCGTAGGGGCGCGGCAGCGGCAGCCCGCGCTGGGTGAGCGCGCGGCCGGCGTACAAGTAGAGCGGGTGTCCCACCGGCAGCGCGGCGCTGGCGCTGGCCAGGGCGGGGTCGGGCAGGGTGGCCAACAGGGTGTCGATGCGGCGGGTGTTTGCGGTGCGCGCGGCGCGCTCCAGCGTTTCATTCAACCACGCCAGCTCGCCGGCGGCCTCGAACGGGCGGCCGGTGGCCTCAAGCGCGTCCGCGCGCAGCGAATGCCAGGCGCCGCGCCGGGCGGCGGGCACCGATTCGCGCGGCTGGCCAAGCAGCGCAAGGGCCTCTGCGGGGCGGCCGGCGCGGGCCTTGAGGTTGGCGTTGACCAGGTCGTGGCGCAGTACGTCGTCGCCCTCGAGCTTGCGGCGGCTTGACTGCGCCAGGGCCTGAGGTGCGGCGGTGGTGTCGCCTGCGAGCAGGTACTGCTCGGCCGAATACAGCCAAGCGCGGTCGCGCTGGGCGCCACGCGTGGCGGCCGCGGTATCGGCGTAGGCGCGTGCAGCTTCGCGGTGCTTGCCGTCGCCGGCCAGGCGCGCCGCGCTGTCGCGCGCCACGGCGGCCTCGGGTGCCACGGACACGCTGGCGCAGCCAGTGACCAGGGACAGGGCAAGCAGCAGGGAAATCAATCGCAGCATGGGGCGGGGTCCGGAAGGTCGATGCCGTTAAGATGATACCCCGGTGCACACGGAGGGCGCGGACATGGCGGCAACGCAAGCGGGCACCCTGTACGTGGTCGCCACGCCCATCGGCAACCTGGGCGACCTCACCGCCCGCGGCCGCGAGGTGCTGGCCGCGGTGAGCGCCATCTGCGCCGAAGACACCCGGCACACCCGCCAGCTGCTGGGCGCGGTCGGCATCGACCGCCCGCTGCTGGCCCTGCACGAACACAACGAAGCCGAGATCGCCTGGAAGCTTGTGGAGCGCCTGCGCAGCGGCGAAACCCTGGCCCTGGTGTCGGACGCAGGCACGCCGCTGGTGAGCGATCCGGGCTACCGCCTGGTGCGTGAAGTGCGCGCCGCCGGCCTGCGCGTAAGCCCCGTACCCGGCGCCTGCGCGGCCATAGCCGCGCTGTCGGTGGCGGGCATTCCCAGCGACCGTTTCTGCTTCGAAGGCTTCCTGCCCGCCAAGGCCTCCGCGCGCCGCGAGCGCCTGGCCGAGCTGGCGCGCGAAACCCGCACGCTGGTCTTCTACGAAAGTTCGCATCGCATCGAGGAATCCCTCGCCGACATGGCCGCGGCGTTTGGCGACGAACGCGAAGCGGTACTCGCACGCGAATTGACGAAATTGTTCGAGACCGTGCTGGGCGACACCTTGGCCGGCATCGCCGCGCAAGTGGCTGCGGACGCAAACCAGCGCAAGGGCGAGTTCGTCATCGTGGTGCGCGGCAGTGAGGACGACGCGCAGGCGCGGCTGCTGGAAGGCCAGCGGCTTTACGCGAAGTTGGTTGAACACGTGAAGCCTTCGTTGGCGGCCAAGCTGGCCGCGGACATCAGCGGCGCACCGCGAAAGTCCCTGTACGGCGGCAGTGAATAAACGCGCGCGGCGAAACGCCGGCGGCAGCGATGTGCGAGAATCCGCCCCGGCGGAGTCGGCCGAGGCAGTCGCGTCGCAGCAATGCGCCGAGGAAAGTCCGGGCTCCACAGAGCAGGGTGCCAGGTAACGCCTGGGCGGCGTGAGCCGACGGAAAGTGCAACAGAGAATAGACCGCCGAACGGCCCGCAAGGGTGCGTGGTAAGGGTGAAACGGTGGGGTAAGAGCCCACCGCCCGAGGGGATAACGCCTCGGGGCACGGCAAACCCCACCCGGAGCAAGTCCAAATAGGGGTGCTATGGCATGGCTCGTGCCGCACCCGGGTTGGATGCTTGATCCCAGCGGTGACGCTGGGGCTAGAGGAATGACTGTCCACGACAGAACCCGGCTTAAAGGTCGGCTCCGCCACTTTCCTCAATTCACCTGCCGTCGCCTTCCGTGGGCGGAAGCCGCTTCGACCGGGCACCTAAAGGTGGCCGCCGCTGTTCCGAACTGTAGGTAGTTGTTTTAAAACTACCGACAATATGGAACAATACGCGGGTGACCAATCCAAGCGCTATCGCCAGAGTACTCATCCTCCAGAAGGGGGCCGTCCGTTCGCGCGAGCTTGTCGAAGCCGGCGTCGCCCGCGCCCAACTGTCCCGCCTGGTCGCGGAGGGGGAGCTGGCCCGACTGTCCCGCGGCGTCTACACGGTCCCCGGCATGGTTCAGGCGCATGGCGATGAAGGCGCGCTGGTTGTCGCCGAGCGCATCCCCGGTGTGCGTCTGTGCCTGCTGACGGCACTACAAATGCATGGACTGACCACCCAGGCACCTTTCGAAGTCTGGATTGCCATCGGCAACAAGGATCGTGCTCCCCGACTGGATTGGCCGTCGCTGCGGGTTGTCCGTTTTTCCGGCGAAGCACTCACGGCGGGCCTGGAGTTCCGGCAGATTGGCGGCCGGCAAGTGCAAGTCACCAGCGTGGCCAAGACCGTGGCCGACTGCTTCAAGTTCCGGAATCTGATCGGCCTGGATGTCGCCATCGAGGCGCTGCGCGACGCACTTCACGCGCGCGCAACGACCGTGGACGAGCTGTGGAAGTACGCGCGCATCTGCCGCGTTGGAAAACTGATGCGACCGTACCTGGAGGCGCTGGCATGAGCCAGGCCCTTCCTGCCGCCAGCCGCGTCGCATCGATTCGCCAACGACTGCTCGACCGAGCCCGCGCTCGCGGCGAAGACTTCCAGTTCCAACTCGACCGGTTTGCCGTCGAACGTTTGCTTTACCGGCTTTCGATGTCGCCGTACCGCGATCAGCTGATGCTGAAAGGGGCGATGCTCTTCGCGCTCTGGTTCGAGCAGCCGCACCGGCCGACGCGAGATGCCGATTTCCTTGGCTTCGGCGCGCCCGATCCCGTTCGATTGGCCAGCCTGGTGCGCGGACTCTGCGAGATGAGTTCGGACGACGGACTTCACTTCGATCCAGCCTCGATCGTGGTGGCGCCAATCCGCGAGGCGGCCAGCTATGAAGGCCTGCGTCTGCGCCTGTTGGCGCTGCTGGGCAACGCGCGGTGCCACGTGCAGTGGGATGTTGGATTCGGCGATGCGGTTACCCCCGCGCCAGCAGACGCGGACTATCCGGTGCTGCTCGATGGATTCCCGCCGGCAAACCTGCGCGTTTACCCACGCGAAACCGTGTTCTCGGAGAAGCTTGAAGCCATGGCCAGCCTGGGAATCGCCAACAGCAGGATGAAGGACTACTTCGACCTGCTTGCGCTGGTCCGCGAGGGTGCAATGGACCGTACCAGCCTCGTCGCCGCCGTTCGCGCGACGTTCGCAAGGCGCGGTACCGAACTCACCGACGGGGTGCCGTTCGGCTTGAGCGAAGAATTCTCTGCAGACACGGGGAAGCAGGCGCAATGGCGCGCCTTTCTCGGCAGAAACCGACTGGCGGCGCCCGGCCTCGATGCGGCGATAGGGGAAATCCGGGCTTACATGCGCGCTCTGGACATCCGCTCGCAGGTCGCCGATTGACTTGCGCATCGGCGGGAGTTCCCGCCCCTTCCAGCGTTGCCGGGGGATGGCGCCAGTGGCCCCGGCTGTTTCCGCGAGGCAGGTCACGGCCCGAGATCAAAGCCATGTGAAACAACACTTGCCCAACGCTTCTTAAACAAGACTCTCAAGTCTTGCGCAAGGTGTTGATCCGCCTAGCGAATTTCGCCCCGTTTTGTCCTTGACAGCCCCTCGGAGCAGGACTAACGTGGGCTTCCGGGGGAATTCCGGGTTTTTCGTGGCTTTTGGTGGATAAGGATTGATCCAGCGCATGTTCCAGGGCGAAACCGCGATCACGATTGATGACAAGGGCCGGCTGGCGATCCCGACGGCCTACCGGGACGTGGTCGCTCGCGCCTGTGGCAACCGCCTGGTGGTCACCTACAACCCCTACGAAGCCGGCTGCCTGTGGCTGTACCCGGAGCAGACCTGGGAAAAGGTCCGTGACCAGGTGAACGCCCTGCCCAACGCCAAGCGCGTGCATCGCAACCTGCAGCTCAAGCTCGTCGGCGCCGCCACCGTGGTGGAGCCCGACGGCAGCGGCCGCCTGCTGCTGCCCGCCAGCCACCGCAACGCGGCGGCAATCGAGAAGAAAGCAGTGCTGCTGGGCATGGGCGGCAAATTCGAACTTTGGAGCGAGCAGTCTCACCTCGCGCAGATCCGTCAGACCATCGGGGAAGACGAGATCAGCGAGGACATGCTCGACCTCAGGCTGTGACGGGCGCGGCCGGGAAGCGCACCCACGCGCAGCCCAGCCATCTCCCGGTGATGTTCGACCAGGCGCTGGACGGCCTGAATGTACTCAGGGATGGCAGGTATCTGGATGGCACGTTCGGACGCGGCGGCCATGCGCGCGGACTGCTCGACCGGCTGGGGCCGGATGGACGGCTGTTGGTGATGGACAAGGACCCTGAAGCGATTGCGGTTGCCAATGCGCTGGCCAGCGCGGACGCCCGCGTCGCCGTGCGCCGGGGCTCGTTCGCCGAGCTGGCGCAGTGGGACGAAACCGCAGCGGGACTGGACGGCGTGTTCATGGACCTGGGCGTGTCGTCGCCGCAGCTGGACGTGGCCGAGCGCGGCTTCAGCTTCAGCAAGGACGGCCCGCTGGATATGCGCATGGACCCCGACGCGGGCGAAAGCGCCGCCAACTGGCTGGCCCGCGCCGACGAGCGCGAGATCGCCGACGTGCTGTGGACCTACGGCGAGGAAAAGCTCAGCCGCAAGATCGCCCGCACCATCGTCGGCCATCGCGATGAAACGCCGCTGCTGCGCACCGCCCAACTGGCGGAGCTGATCGCTTCCGTGGTGGGCCGTGGCGACAGCAAGATCCATCCGGCCACCCGCAGCTTCCAGGCCATCCGCATCTTCATCAACCGCGAGCTTGAAGACCTGGAGCGCGGGCTCGATGCCGCCCTGGCCCAGCTCAAGCCCGGTGGCCGCCTGGCTGTCATCAGCTTCCATTCGCTGGAAGACCGCATCGTCAAGCGTTTCATCGCCAGCCACGCCAAGGCGCCCCCGGGCAACCGGCGCATGCCGGCCGCGCCCACGTTCACGCCGCGCCTGTTGGACGTGGGCGGTGCGCAGCGCGCCGAGTCGACCGAGACCGCCACCAACCCGCGCTCGCGCAGCGCGGTGCTGCGCGTGGCGCAGAAGCTGGCGGTGACGGCGTGAGCCTGCGCTATTTCCTGCTGATGGTGCTGGTGCTGGCGGTGCTGTGCAGTGCGGTGGGCGTGGTGTACGCGCGCCATCTGCACCGCCAGGCCTACATCAGCCTGTCGGGCCTGCAGACCGAGCGCGATGAACTGAACATCGACTTCGGTCGCCTGCAGCTGGAGCAGGCCACGTGGTCGGAGGCCAACCGCATCGAGCAGGTCGCGGGCAACCGCATCGGCATGCGCTATCCCACCGACGCCGACATCGTGGTGCTGCAGCCATGAAGGTCCAACGCAGCACGTACAGCCTGCGCCAGCGCCTGATGTTCGTCGGCGCGGTGCTGGGCGCCTGCGGCATCGTGCTGGTCGGCCGCGCGGCCTACCTGCAGCTGATCAGCCCGGATTTCTACCAGCAGCAGGGCGACGCCCGCTTCCTGCGCGACGTGCCCATCGCCACCTCGCGCGGCATGATCACCGACCGCAACGGCGAGCCGCTGGCGGTGTCCTCGCCGGTGGAATCGGTGTGGGTGAATCCCAAGGAGCTGCTGCAGCATTCCAACCGCCTGCCGGCCCTGGCCAAAGCGCTGGATATTCCGCGCGACGTGCTGGCGCAGCGGCTGTCGGAGCGTTCGCACAAGGAATTCCTGTACTTGCGCCGGCACATGAACCCGGACGTGGCGCAGGCCGTGATGGGCCTGAACATTCCGGGCGTGTATTCGCAGCGCGAGTTCCGCCGCTTCTATCCCCACGGCGAAGTGATGGCCCACGTGCTGGGCTTCACCAACATCGACGACCGCGGCCAGGAAGGCCTGGAGCTGGCGTTCGAGGACTGGCTCACCGGCGAGCCTGGCACGCAGCGCGTCATCAAGGACCGCCGCGGCCGCGTGGTGGAGAACGTGGACCTGGTGAAAGCCGCGCAGCCCGGCCACGATCTCACCCTCACCATCGATCGCCGCATCCAGTACCTCGCCTACCGCGAACTGAAGACCGCGCTGATCGAAACCGGCGGCAGCAGCGGATCGGTCGTGATCCTGGACGTGGCCACCGGCGAAATCCTGGCAATGGTGAACCAGCCGTCGTACAACCCCAATTCGCGCGCCGGCGCCGGCCCGGAAGTGCAGCGCAACCGCGCGGTCACCGACGTGGTGGAGCCGGGCTCGGTGATGAAGACGCTCACCATGGCGGCGGCGCTGGAGAGCGGCAAGTTCACGCCGGAAACCCTGATCCCCACCGCGCCCGGCTACATGCCGCTGCCGGGCGGCTACACGGTGAAGGACTTCCGCAACTACGGCACGCTCACCATGACCGGCGTGC
>JANORD010000227.1:0-3549 GCA_031415095.1 Lysobacteraceae bacterium | reverse complement strand
CCTCTACGACTCCCACATCCTGTCCCTGGCCCAAGACACCGGGGTCCTGGTGGTCAACGACCCGCGTGGCCTGCGCGATTTGAATGAGAAGCTGGGGGCGCTGCTGTTCCCGCAGTGTTGCCCGCCCACCCGGGTGTCCCGGCATGCCGACGAGCTGCGCGCCTTCGTGGCCGAGCACGGCGAGGCCGTGCTCAAGCCGCTGGACGGCATGGGCGGGCGCTCGATTTTCCGGGTTCGCAGCGGCGACCCAAACCTGAACGTGATCCTGGAAACCCTCACCGACTTCGGCCAGCACCTGGCCCTGGCCCAGCGGTTCCTGCCCGAGATTGCCCAGGGCGACAAGCGCATCCTGCTGGTGGACGGCGAGCCGGTGCCGTACTGCCTCGCGCGAATTCCCCAAGGTACTGAATTTCGTGGCAATTTGGCCGCCGGCGGCCGCGGCGAGGGCCGCCCCCTGAGCGACCGGGACCGCTGGATCGCTGCCCAGGTGGGGCCCGAACTCAAGCGTCGCGGCATGCTGTTCGTGGGTCTGGACGTCATCGGCGATTACCTCACCGAGGTCAATGTCACCAGCCCCACCTGCGTGCGGGAGCTGGACGCCCAGTTCGGCCTGAACATCGCCGGTCTGCTGTTCGACGCCATCGAGGCCCGCCGGGCCATCGCGGCCTGAGATGACGGCGGCACCCAGCATTGGGCCCTCCGAGCGCCTGAGCGCCACCCTGGCGCTGTCGGCCATCGCCTTCGGGGTGCTGATCCTGGGCGTGGGCTTCAGCCGGGATGCGGCGGCGCCGATCACCCCCACCCTGGACGTGATCCTGACCGAAACCCGCAGCGACGCGCCGCCCAAGGACGCCGACTTCATCGCCCAGGCCGACAACCAGGGCGGCGGCGCCAGCGACCGCGCCGAGCGGCCGCGCGAAGAGCAACTGGCCCCGGTGCCCAAGGCCGACCCCGGCGTGGCGCCCGACCTGCTGGTCGCCCAGGCTCCGCCGCCCGAACCCCAGCCCACCGCCCGGGTGCTCAGCACCGTGGCGCCCAGCGATCGCGCCCTGCTGCTGCCTAGGGACCAGCGCGAAACCGAGCCGAGCTTGCTGCCCCAGGGGCGCGAACTGGTTGAACAAAGCATGGAAATGGCCCGGCTGGCCGCCGAAATAGAACGCCGTCAGGAGCTGCGGGCCAAGCGCCCGAAGCGCAAATTCATTTCGGCCAGCACCCGTGAGTACGAGTACGCCAGCTACCTGCGCGCCTGGGTGGCCAAGGTGGAACGCGTGGGCAACCTCAACTACCCCGACGAGGCTCGGCGCCGCGGCCTGGGCGGCCGGCTGGTGATGACGGTGGCCGTGCGTCGCGACGGCAGCATCGAGGAAATCGTGCTCAACCGCAGCAGCGGCCTGGGCGTGCTGGACCAGGCGGCCACCCGCATCGTGCGGCTTTCGGAGCCGTTCCCGCCGCTGCCCGAATCAAAAGATCCGGTGGACGTGCTGCACATCACCCGCACGTGGCAGTTCCAGAACGGCAGCGTGGCCAGCGAATAGCTGCGCGCTCAGGGCGCCATCAGGGCGGCGATGACCGCCATGCGCACCGGCAGCCCGTTGGCCACTTGGGCCAAGATGGCCGACTGGGGGCCATCGGCCACGGCGCCATCAATTTCCACGCCGCGGTTCATCGGCCCCGGATGCATCACCAGCGCGTTGGGTGCCGCCAGCGCCAGCCTTCTCGGGCTGAGCCCGTAATCGCGGTAGTAGCCCTCCAGCGACGGCACCAGACCCTCGTCCATGCGCTCGCGCTGCAGCCGCAGCATGATGGCGGCGTCCACGCCGGCCACGGCTTGGTCGAAATTGCTGAACACGCGGCAGCCCTTGAGCACCTCCTCGCCTGGGAGCAGGCTGGCCGGGCCGCAGACGCGGATTTCGCCGCAGCCCAGGGCCCGCAGCGCATGCAGGTCCGAGCGCGCCACCCGCGAATGCTTCAGGTCGCCGGCAATCAGCACGGTCAGCTTCGAGAAATCAGCGCCCTTGCGCTGGCGCAGCGTGAGCATGTCCAGCAGGCCCTGGGTGGGGTGCGATGCGCGGCCGTCGCCGGCGTTGATCAGGCGGGTGCCGGGCGCGGCGCCTGCGGCCAGCGCAGCGACTGCGCCGTTGTCGGCGTGGCGCACCACGAACGCATCCACGCCCATCGCCTCGAGCGTCTTGAGCGTGTCCAGCGCGCTCTCGCCCTTCTTGGTGGACGAGCTGCCGATGTCGAAATTCAACACATCCATGCCCAGGCGCATCGCGGCCAGCTGGAAGCTGCTGCGCGTGCGGGTGGAGGTTTCGAAAAACAGGGTGCAGAGCGTGCGGCCCGCGAGTTGACCGCGCAGCGCGGTGCCCGAATGGGCGTTGGGCAGCAGCGCCTGGGCCTGGTCGAGTAGCCCGGCCAGGGTGCTGGCCGGCAGTCCTTCCAGGGTCAGCAAGTGGCGCAGGCGGCCATCGGGGCGCAGTTGCAGGTCGTGGCTCATGGGGCTCCGGGATTGGGCTCGAAGGTTTGGCGCGCGTTGGGTTCGGACAGCCAACGCTCGAGGATGACCACGGCGGCCAGGGCGTCCAGCTGGGCGGCCTGCGAACGCTTGCGGGCACCCTCGGCGCGACCCTGCGCAAAGCGCTGCGCCGCCTCGATGGAGCTCAACTGCTCGTCAATCTGCTGCACTGGCAAGGCATAGCGCTTGGCCAGGGCCCGGGCAAACCCGCGGGCACGCTGACGCGCGGGCTGGTCGCCGCCGTCGAGGGTGGCGGGGTCGCCCACCACCAGCCCATCGGGGCGCCAGTCCTGCATCCAGCGGTCCAGGCGCGCCCAGTCCGGGCCCGCAGCGTGCACGTCCAGCACGCCCACTTCGCGCGCGCTGCCGGTGACGGTGTTGCCCACTGCCACGCCGATGCGCTTGGCGCCCACGTCGAAGCCCAGCAGGGTGGTGAGCGCACTCACGCGTGCCCGGCGTAGTCGGCCAGGCGGGTGATGTCCACGCCCAGGACTCGGGCCGCGGCCTGCCAGCGGTCGGCAAGTGGCGTGTCAAAAAGAATCGCCTGGTCCACCGGGACGGTCAGCCAGCTGTTCTGCGCCACTTCGGCCTCCAGCTGGCCAGCGGTCCAGCCGGCATAGCCCAGAGCCACCAGCACCCGCTCCGGGCCGTCGCCGCGGGCCATGGAGGCCAGGATGTCGCGCGACGTGGTGACGGCCAGGCCGCGGCCGAAGCGCAGGGTGGAGTTCCATTCCCGGCCGTCGTCGTGCAGCACGAAGCCCCGGTCGGGCTTCACCGGGCCGCCGGCCACGATGGCCAACTCGGCGATGTCTTCGCGGGAGGTGCTGATATCGAGCTGGGAAAGCAGCTCACCCAGCCGGTAGTCGGCGCAGCGGTTAATGACGATGCCCATCGCGCCATTCTCGTCGTGCTGGCAAATAAGCGTGACCGAGCGCTGGAAATTAGGGTCGTCCAGCGCCGGCATAGCGATGAGGAAATGGTCGGTAAGGAAGCACGAATCGGCCATGCCCAAGTCTACCAGAACGGTGTCAGAG
>JANORD010000226.1:0-7908 GCA_031415095.1 Lysobacteraceae bacterium | reverse complement strand
ACCAGGTGCTGCACCGGGTCATGGACAAGCTCAAGACCGACCAGGCCTGAGGGTCTGCCGCCACGGCGGCGCTTCCGGTAGCATCACAGCCATCGGTTACCCGGAGTGGCGCGCATGGCGGTGAGCATTGTTTTCGTCCGTGAAACGGCGCCCGGCGAGCGGCGCGTGGCCCTGACACCCGAGACCGCAAAGAAACTCGGCGCCCTCGGTGCCCGGATATTGGTGGAGCGCGGCGCTGGCCTGTCGGCGCACTTTCCCGATGCCGGCTATGCCAACGCCGAGTTCACCGATGACGGCGATGCTGCGCTGGCGCAGGCCGACGTGCTGGTTTGCGTGCAGCCGCCGGCAAACAGCCGCCTGGGCAAGCTCAAGCCGGGCGCCGTGATAGTTGGGCTGCTGGCCCCGCATGCCGATGCCGGACGGGTTGACGCGATGGTGGCGGCGGGGATCAGCGCTTTTTCGCTGGAAAGACTGCCTCGCACCACCCGCGCCCAGGCCATGGACGTGCTTTCTTCTCAGGCCGGAATGGCCGGCTACAAGGCCGTGCTGATCGCCGCCCAGCTGGCGCCGCGCTATTTCCCCATGCTCACCACCGCGGCCGGAACCATCCGGCCGTCCAAGGTGCTGATCGTTGGCGCCGGCGTGGCCGGACTGCAGGCCATCGCCACCGCGCGCCGTCTCGGGGCGCAGGTGGAGGGCTTCGATGTCCGGCCAGAAACCCGCGAACAAATTGAATCCCTGGGCGGCAAGTTCCTCGACTTGGGCGTAAGTGCGGCGGGCGAGGGCGGCTATGCCCGCGAGCTCACCGCCGACGAGCGCTCCGAGCAGCAGAAGCGACTGGGTGAACACCTCAAGAGCGTGGACGTCATTGTCACCACCGCCGCGGTGCCTGGGCGCCCGGCGCCCAAGATCATCACGGCGGCCATGGTGGCGGGCATGAAGCCCGGCAGCGTGATCGTGGATCTGGCGGCCGAGACCGGCGGCAACTGCGAGCTCACCCGTCCGGGTGAAACCTACGAGAGCCATGGCGTAACGGTGGCCGGCCCGCTCAACCTGGCCAGCCTGGGCGCCATGCACGCCAGTGAAATGTACGCGCGCAACGTCTTCAACTTCCTGGCGCTCTCGCTCAAGGACGGGCAACTGACGCTGGATTGGAACGACGAGCTGATTGCCAAGACTTGCCTGGCCCACGCAGGTGAGCGCAAGGCCTGAAGCGCGGCCTCAGCGCGCCGGCGGCGCGGCCGCTGGCGGCGGCGAGACGCCCGGGCCGCCGGCCTCCAGCCAGGTGCGTCGCTGCGCCGGGTCGAGGCTGCGCCACAGGCGAAACAGCTCCTTGCGTTCGGCTTCCGGCAGCGCCCGGATGGCGGCCATGCTGGCGCGCATCTGCTGGCGCAGTTCCGGCGGCATTTCCCGGTAGTTCTGGGCGCCGCGGCGCAGCGCGTCGCGCTGCTCGGGGCTGAGCGATTCCCAGCGCGCCTGGCGCTCCATGCGTTCGAGTGCGTTCACCCGGCGCGAGGCGGGCATGGAGTCCCAGCGGGCCTGGAAGGGCGCCAGTTTTTCGCGCTGGGCCGGGGTGAGCTCGCTCCAGGCGGGAACCGTGACCCCCGCCGGCACCGCCGCGATTTCCTCGTTGGCGGCGGCAGGGGCCGGACGCGGCCCGTCGGCAGACGCGACCAGCGGCAAGGCGGCAAGACCCAGCGCCAGCGCGGTGGCCAAGCCGCGCCTGATCACAGCCCGCGCTCCGCATCTTCGGTCGCCACGGGGGCGTCGCCGAGCCAGGCGTAGAGCGCCGCATCCTCGGCGGTCAGCATTGCATCAAGCTCGAGCGCGCTTGCCACCGGCACGGCTTCGGTGGGCGCAGCCGGACGCGTCGGCAGCCACCAGGACACTCCCAGCGCGAGTACGGCAGCGGCAAACGCGCCGGCCGACACCAGGGCAAAGGGCGCGCGCGCAGGCTTTGCCGGAGCTTCGAGCGCCAGACGGCGAGCGCGGCGCAGGCTGTGTGCCGAATGCGCGTCGAGGCGATCCACGGCCGTTTCGAAAAGCTGGCGCGCGCGCGGCGTGATGGGGTCGTGGCTGGTCATCGCCAGTCCTCCAGTTGGATGCGAAGGGCGCTCATGGCCCGGAACAAATGCGTTTTTACGGAACCCTCGGAACAGCGCATGGCGGCGGCGGTTTGCGCGACGTCCAGGCCCTGCAGCTCGCGCAGCAGGTACGCCTCGCGTTGGCGGCGGGGCAGGCCGCGCAGCGCCCGGCCCAGCGCCGCCCACGCCTGGCCGTCGGCGTGGCGTTGGGCTGGATCTTCACTGGGATCGGGCAGCATCTCCAGCGGGTCTTCCGCCGGCTCGTCGCTGCGTCCCAGCGCGGAAAGAAAGCGCCGCCGCACGCTGTTCCGGCGATGCCGGTCGGTTACCTGCGAGCGCAGGATGCTCCAGAACAGCGGTGTCCATTCACTGGCAGGGCGGTCGCGATAGGCCACCAGCTTGATCATGGCGTCCTGCACCGCGTCCATCGCGTCCTCGCGGTGGCCGAGCGCCAGTTCGGCCATGCGCAGCGCGCGCCGCTCCACCTGGGCCAGGAAGTCGTCCAGGCGGGCAGGCGGCGCGGCGGGGGCAGCGTCGAAAGGCATCACGGTGCGCGGGTCAGGCCATCCATGGCCACTTATAACGCAGAGCCAAGCGCTGGGTTGACGGGCTCAGTGCCGACGGCCGTTGACCCACCCCTAGCCGCCGTTAAGCCAGCGGTTATGATGCAGGCAGTTGCGCATCCGCGCGGGGAGGGAACATGGACGGCTTCGTCGCGCTTTACATATTCGTGCTGGCGGCCTTCACCGGCTACGAGATCATCGGCCGGGTGCCGGTGATCCTGCATACGCCCCTGATGTCCGGCTCGAACTTCGTGCACGGCATCGTGCTGGTCGGCGCCATGGTGGTGCTGGGGCACGCCGACACCACCACCGGCAAGGTGATCGGCTTCCTCGCTGTGTTGATGGGTGCGGGCAACGCGGCGGGTGGCTACGTGGTCACCGAACGCATGCTTGAGATGTTCAAATCGTCCAAGAAGCCCGGAGCCGGCTCATGAGCGGCTGGCTGATGCTGCTGGTGAAGGCCAGCTACTTCGTGGCGGCAATGCTGTTCATCCTGGGCATCAAGCGCATGGCCTCGCCGGTGACCGCGCGCAGCGGCATCCAGTGGGCGGGCGTGGGCATGGTGGTCGCCACGGTGGCCACGTTCGCCACGCCGGGCCTGCACAACCTGCCGCTGATTGCGCTGGCATTGCTGCTGGGCACGGCGGTGGCCTGGGTGTCGGGCAAGCGCGTGGCAATGACCGACATGCCGCAGATGGTGGCGCTGTACAACGGCCTGGGCGGCGGTTCGGCTGCCGCGATTGGTGCGGTGGAGCTGCTGCGCTTCTCTGCTGCCGGCGAAGCGCCTTCGCAGACCGTGCTGGTGCTGGCGGTGGTGGGCGCGCTGATTGGCTCCATTTCGCTCACCGGCTCGATAATCGCCTGGGCCAAGCTCGACGGCCGCATGGACAGGCGCTTCACTTTCAAGGGACAGCAGGCCTTCAATGCGCTGGTGTTCCTGCTGGCCATCGGCTTGGGCCTGCTGACGATTTACGGCCTGAAGCAGCCGGTGATCATAGGCTTCTTCGTCGCCGCGCTGGCGGTGGGTGTTTTGATGACCCTGCCGATTGGCGGCGCCGACATGCCGGTGGTCATTTCGCTCTACAACGCGCTGACTGGCTTGGCCGTGGCGTTCGAGGGCTATGTGCTGCAGAACGAAGCGCTGATCATCGCCGGCATGGTGGTGGGCGCGGCCGGCACCATGCTGACCCAGCTCATGGCCAAGGCGATGAACCGCTCGATCACCAGCGTGCTGTTCGGCAGCTTTGGCGCCACCGGTGAGGCGAAGGATATCGCCGGCACCCAGCGGCCCATCGAGGCCGGCGACGTCGCCGCGATGATGGCCTACGCCGAACGCGTGGTGATCGTGCCGGGCTACGGCCTGGCCGTGGCCCAGGCCCAGCACAAAGTCTGGGAGCTGACCCAGGTGCTGATGAAGCGTGGCGTCAAGGTGCGCTTCGCCATCCATCCGGTGGCGGGCCGCATGCCCGGGCACATGAACGTGCTGCTGGCCGAAGCCGGCGTTCCTTATGATTTGATCGCCGACATGGACGACATCAACCCCGAATTCCCCAGCACCGATGTGTCGCTGGTGATTGGCGCCAACGACGTGGTGAACCCGGTCGCCAAGACCGATCCGGCCTCGCCGATTTTTGGCATGCCCATCCTGGACGTGGTGGCGTCGAAAAACACGGTGGTGATCAAACGCGGCAAGGGCACCGGCTTCGCAGGCATCGAGAATGCGCTGTTCTACGCCGACAACACCCGGATGCTCTACGGCGACGCCGCTTCGGCGGTGAGCCAACTGGTGGCTGAATTGAAGGCGGTGGATGGCGGGCACTGAGCCCGCCTCCCGTCACCGGCCCAGCCAAGCCGCCAGCACCAGGGCCAGCCCGGCCCACGCCACGTCCCAGGCGCTGGTGGCGTGGCGCAGGAGTTCCCCCGCCAGTACCGGGCCGAGGCGTTGGGCCGATTCCAGCGGACTAAGGGCCAGCAGCTGCCCCATCTGGGTGGCTGCGATCATCCAGTAGCTCAAGGCGATGGCCGTGGCGGTGCCCAGCACGGCCAGGAAAGCGCGGCGCCAGCCCGGGGGCGCGCCGGACAGCCGCAGCATCAGCACCATGTCCAGCGCCGCCACGGGCGCCAGCCAGCCGGCAGGGCTGTGCAGGGTCCATGAAAGCGCCAGCCAGACCGCGGTGATGCCCAGGATGCCAATGGCCAGCGCCGCCAGCGGCAGCAGCCATGGCTGGCCGGAACGGGGAGCAGAGTGGGGGGTCACGGCGGTTTCCGGAGGACTGGCCGGGCTAAAATAGCCCCCTTTGCAGCCAGGCGATACCTGCAGTGAGCTATTCGAGAACCAGCGAGCCGGTGAAATTCGAGCGCGACTGCGCCGCGGTGATGGTGCCGCAGGGCGAAGTGGTCAACTTGCCCGCCGGCACCACTGGCTACATCACTCAGGCTTTGGGCGGTTCGTTCACCGTGTTCGTGGACGGCAATCTGTTCCGGATCGCCGGTGACGATGCCGACGCCATCGGCAAGCCAATGCCGGCGCCACTTGAGCTCGCCGAAGGCGCAGGCGACGACGAAGTCGAGAAGTTGGTCTGGGAGCAGCTGCGCACCTGCTTCGACCCGGAGATTCCGGTCAACATCGTCGAGCTGGGCCTGGTGTACGACTGCACCCTGGATCGCAACGATGCCGGTGAGCGCACGGTGGCTATACGCATGACCTTGACCGCCCCTGGCTGCGGCATGGGCGACATCCTGGTGGAAGACGTGCGCACGAAAGTGGAGCGCGTCCCCACCGTGCTGGAGGTCGACGTGGATCTGGTCTTCGATCCGCCTTGGAACCAGACCATGATGTCGGACGCGGCGAGGTTGGACACCGGGATGTTCTGAACGGTGGGCGCCCGGTGAACATTTCCCGGCGACCGCGTGGATCCTCGGCCGGCTGGCGCCTGAGTGCCTGAAAACGCCCAGTTTTTGCAGCGTCCGTGTCTTCTTTTGCTTACGTTGTCAGGTACTGATGTCATGCCGCAACGCGGCTTGACCCCACGGATTCGTCACGTTAGCGTCCGGCGGGTGTCATGCAGCCGTGAGCTGCGTCACACGTCCGGGTGGCGTAAAACTCCCCGCTACGAATACAGGCCAACCATGGCCGGCGCGGGAATAGTTTTGCCCAGGGACCCCGGGGCATGGATGCAAGCACGGCCGCAAAGCGGCCTTCGTTGTCATCATTTTTCGGGGACCACCACTGTGAGTATGAACTCCCGCAAGCTTCGCCTGCGCTGCCTCGTTGTTGCCACCTCGTTCGCCCTTGCTGCCCAAGCCTCCTACGCCGCCGGCGACCAACCCGCGCCGCGGGTTGACCTTGGCGCCATCGAGTCGGGCGTGCAGTTCGACCGTTTCATCGTCAAGTATCGCCAGGGCACGCCGGAAGCCGCAAACGCGGCCGCCGTAAGCACCGCCCTGCAGTCCGCCGCCAGCAGCGCACACTCGCTGGTGCAGGCTGCGCGAATACAGCGCGGTGACCGCTCGTTGCCTGCATTGCCGCTGCAAGCCCGCCATGTGCGCCGGATGGCCGTGGGGGCCGACGTCATCGCCACCTCGCAGAAGCTGGACCGCGATGATGCCGAAATCTTGATGCGCCAGATCGCGGCCAATCCCAACGTCGAGTACGTGCAGATCGACCGGATCATGAAGCCCGCGTTGACGCCGAACGACACCCGGTATGCCGAGCAGTGGGGCTACACCGATGCCGACGCCGGCATCCGCGCCAACGAGGCCTGGGACGTCGCCAACGGCGCCGGCATCATCGTGGCCGTGATCGACACCGGTTACGTCGCGCATTCCGACCTGGCGGCCAACATCGTCGCCGGCTACGACTTCATCATCGACACCGCGGTGTCGGTGGATGGCAACGGCCGTGACGCCGATCCGAGCGACCCGGGTGACGCCGACGGCGGCAACCCGTCCAGCTGGCACGGCACCCACGTGGCCGGTACGGTCGCCGCGGTCACCAACAACGCCAAGGGCGTCGCCGGCACGGCATGGGGCGCCAAGGTGATGCCGGTGCGCGCGCTGGGCAAGGGCGGCGGCTACACCTCGGACATCGCCGACGCCATCATCTGGTCGTCGGGCGGTGCGGTCAGCGGCGTGCCCACGCTGTCGGCGGCCAACGCGGCCGACGTGATCAACATGTCGCTGGGGGGCGGCGGCGCCTGCGACAGCGCCACCCAAGCGGCCATTAACAGCGCGGTAAGCCGCGGCGTCACCGTGGTGGTGGCGGCCGGCAACAGCAACGCCAACGCGTCGGGTTTCTCGCCCGCCAGCTGCAACAACGTGGTGAACGTGGCTTCGGTCACCAGCGCCAGCGCACGCTCGAGCTTCTCCAACTTCGGAACGCTCATCGACGTTTCGGCGCCGGGGTCGGGCATCCTGTCCACGCTCAACAGCGGCACCGCCGGTCCGGGCGCGGAGTCTTATGCGTCCTACAACGGCACGTCGATGGCATCGCCGCACGTGGCGGGCGCCGTGGCGCTGGTGCAAAGCCGTCGCCTTGCCTTGGACCTGGCGCTGTATACCCCTGCCGAAGCGGAAGCGCAGCTCAAAGCCACCGCCTATGCACTGGCGGGCGCCTGCTCGGGCGGTTGCGGCGCGGGCATCATCAACGCCAAGGCGCTGGTGGATGCGGCCGGCGGCACCACGCCGCCGCCCCCGCCGCCGCCGACCGGCGGCACGCTCACCAAGGGCGTGGCGGTTACCGGCTTGGCGGCCGCTGCAGGCAATGCGCTGGTCTACACGCTGGCAGTGCCGGCGGGTTCCACCAACCTCACCTTCACCACGTCCGGGGGCACCGGTGACTCCGACATGTACGTGCAGTTCGGCGCCGCGCCGACCGACACGGCCTATGTCTGCCGGCCCTATCTGGGCGGCAACAACGAGACCTGCACTATCGACGCTCCTTCGGCCGGTACTTACTATGTCCGGCTAAAGGCCTACTCGAGCTTCACGGGGCTCAGCCTGGTGGGCAACTACACGGCGGGTGGCGGTGGCAGCCAGACCTACAGCAACACGGCCGACTACGCCATTGCCGACAACGCCACGGTGGACAGCCCGATCACCGTGTCCGGACGCACTGGCAACGGTCCGGCGGCGGCTTCCATCGCCGTCAATATCGTGCACACCTACAAGGGCGACCTGAAGGTGGACCTGGTGGCGCCGGACGGCACCCTCTACAACATCCACAACCGCACCGGCGGCGGCACCGACAACATCATCGGCAC
>JANORD010000225.1:0-2615 GCA_031415095.1 Lysobacteraceae bacterium | reverse complement strand
GTTCCTGGGCCGTCAGTCGGCCGACGGCAGCCGCGAGTACGCCAGCGCCGACCTTTCGCGGTACGCCGATCTGTTCCTGCCGCCGGTGCGGCGCGAGGCCGTGCAGCAGTTCGTGCGCGGCAACACCTGCAGCAAGGCAGAGATCGGGCTCAAGTCCACCGGCAACGGGCTGGTGGCCATCACCAACTGGCATCTGCTCAGCGAGGCCGGCGACGAGGTTGAAGAGGAAGAGGCCGAGGAGGCCATGATCGCCCCGGGCACCCCGCCCGACCCAGAGCGCGTGGCTCGCCAGGCCCTGCCGCTCACGCCGGGCCGGGCCACGGGCAACAGCCTGGACGTGCTGGACCGCCGCTGGGCCCGCGGCAACGTGCTGGCCTTCCTGGCCGAACAGCCCGACCTGATGGTGTTCAACGACGAAGCCCACCACATCCACGAGTTCAAGCGCGAAGGCGAAGTCACCGAGGTGGAGTGGCAAAAGAGCCTGAGCCGCATCGCCGAGGGCAAGGGCCGGCGCTTCGTGCAGGTGGACTTCTCGGCCACGCCCTACAACGACCTGGGCACCGGCAAGAACAAGCGCAAGGCCTGGTTCCCGCACATCATCGTCGACTTCGACCTGAAGGCGGCCATGCGCCTGGGCCTGGTGAAGTCGCTGGTGCTGGACCGGCGCAAGGAAATCGGCGCGCTGCCGCTGGAGTTCAAGGCCGAGCGCGACGGCAACGGCAACGCCAGCCTGTCGGAAGGCCAGCGCGTGATGCTGCGCGCCGGCCTGCACAAGCTGCGGCGCCTGGAGTCGGACTTCGCGCGCGTGGACCCGGAGCGCCGACCCAAGATGATGGTGGTTTGCGAGGACACCACCATCCCGCCGCTGGTGGCCGCCTTTCTGGAGGGCGAGGGCTTGGAGACAGACGACATCCTGAGCGTGGACTCGGGCAAGAAGGCCGAACTGGGCGAGAAGGAGTGGGCGCCGCTGCGCCAGCGCCTGTTCGACGTGGACCGGCACTCGCAGCCGCGGGTGATCCTGAGCGTGCTGATGCTGCGCGAGGGCTTCGACGTCAACAACATTTGTGTGATCGTGCCGCTGCGTTCCAGCCAGGCGCAGATCCTGCTTGAGCAGACCATCGGCCGCGGCCTTCGGCTGATGTGGCGCGAGGACGAGTTCGCCGACATCAAGCGCGAGAACCGCGAGCGCATCAACGCCGGGCAGGAGCCGGGCAGCCTGATCGACATCCTCTCGATCGTGGAGCACCCGGCCTTCCAGGGCTTCTACGACGATCTGATGAACGAGGGCCTGGCGGGCATCACCGGCGACGACGACGAAGACGGGTCCAGCGTGGGTGACCTGGTGCCGGCCCAGCTGCGCGAGGGATTTGAAACCTACGACTTCGCCATCCCCTTCATCCTGCGCGAATCAGACGAGGAGATGGAGCACAGCCCGATCGACGTGCAGGCGCTGCCGCCCTTCGGTGCCATGGGCCGCAGTGCACTGGCGGCGCTGGTGGGCAAGGGCGACACCTTCGTTTCCCACGACCTGCAGAGCAATACGCTGTTCGGCGACTACCGCGTGGACGGCGCGGTGATGAAGGTGAGTGGCTACAACGAGCTGCTGTCGCGGCTCACCCGCCGCATCGCCCAGGCCCAGAACCAGCCGCTGCCGGGCGGCAACCGCATCTCCGAGCGCATGGCCATGCCTTACCTGCAGGCCAACACCACCGCGTTGGCGTCGGCGCTGGACGAATACCTACGCGAGCGCCTCTTCGACGAGCCCTTCGATCCCTTCGTGGACGAGGGCTGGCGGCTGCTGCTGCTCACGCCGGTGGTGGACCACGTGGTGAGGGTGTTCGGCTTGGCGCTGGCTGAGTCGGAGACCCGGCAGTGGCACGGCGAGACCGAGGTGCGTTACCGCAGCCTGTCCGAAGTGCCGCGCCTGATGGTGCGAGAGAGCAGTTCGGTGGAAGTTGGGAAATGCATCTACGACCGACTGGGCTATCCCAGCCGCAGTGGCGGCCTGGAGCGCGCGTTCATCCAATGGGCGCAGGCCGACGCCGGCGTGGACGCATTCTGCAAGATCAGTGAGCACCGTCACGACTTCGTGCGCCTGCGCTACGTGCGGGACGATGGGCTCTCCGCTTGGTACCACCCCGACTTCCTGGTGCGCACCGCCGACGCTGTGTACCTCGTTGAAACCAAGGCCCAGGAGCAGGTGACGCACCCCAACGTGCAGCGCAAGCTCAAGGCGGCCGCCGCCTGGTGCCAGCGGATCAACTCACTGGAGCCAGGCCAGCGCAACGGCCGCGAATGGCACTACTGCCTGGTGGGCGAGTCGCTTTTCCACGACTGGCGCGACAAGGGTGCAAGGCTGGCCGAACTATTGGCGTTCAGCAGGATTCGCACGACCCCCAGCGCTGAAGCCCAAGCCAGCTTCGACCTGCGCCACTGACCCCTGGCAACTATTGTGGGATGGACGTTAGTCCCGCTGCCCTAAGCATTTGTGGGAGGGACTTCAGTCCCGATGCTCCTGGCCCTGGTGCATCGGGACTGAAGTCCCTCCTACAGGGGGTGGGCCGAAGAGTTGGGCGAGGCGGGCACGCAGGGGCTGTGGGCGGGCGGCATCGCGG
>JANORD010000224.1:0-4269 GCA_031415095.1 Lysobacteraceae bacterium | reverse complement strand
GGAACATTCCGACCTTGAACCCCGCGGGCGGACGGGTGATGCCGCCGTCCCAGGCCGGGATGGTGCCGGCCTTGTTGCCAGCCTTCTCCGCGCCCACCGGGGTGAGCGTGGTGCCGCGTTGGGCCGCTTGCTCCGCAGTCACAGCCGCCTGGGCGACGCCGGTGGCGAGTACCACTGCGCTGACCAATGCAGTCAACGCGAACTTCTTGTTGATTTTCATCCTCTGCCTCCCTGTGGCGTCAGAACGAGTACTTGACGGTGAACGACGCGAAATCGCGGTCGTGGATCTGGTTGTACGGCTTGGCGCCGGTGAAGCTGGTGTAGCTCAGGTCGAAGACCCAGGTGTTGAGGTAGTTGGCCTCGACGCCCAAAGTCATCGACTTGCGGCTTTCGAGGAAGTTGCCGCCCGGTCCCGGGGTGATGCCGTTCACGTCGTGGTTGAAAGCAAGACGCGGCGACAGCGTGATCGGAGTACCGAAGGCGCCGTTGTAGTCAGCGCGCGCGGCCAAGCGATAGCCCCACGAGAACGCGGTGGGGAAGCCGCCGGTCAGCGTCTGCGGGTTGCGCAGGCAGCCGAACTGCAGCGCGCCGGCGCCGGGGAAGCCCGCCGCAGCCACGTCGGCCACGTCGCAGCCGCCACCGGTGTCGGTGCCTTCACCTTCGTAACGCAGCTCGGACTGGTTGGGCAGGTCCCACACCTCGGTCGCGCCGAATTCACCCACCAAGGCCACCTGTTCGGCGCCCAGCACTTGGGCAAAGGCCTTGGTGAAGGTCATCTGCAGCTGGCTCATTTCATGCTCGCGCCAGCCGCGCACTTCCTGGCCCAGGCCAAACTGGCCCAACTGGCTGTTGAAGCGCAGCGCCGGCACCGGGATGAACGGGTTGAGCGGGGTGAGCGCCGCGAACAGCAGCTCCACGTCGTCCACCTGCAGCGGGGCGTTCGGGCGATGGCTGATTTCACCCTGCCAGGCGACGCCGCCGGGCAGCGTGGTGTTCCAGCTGATGCCGAACATCTGGATGTCTTCCGGATACTCGACGAAGAAGCGACCGCTGGCCGCGCCCACCGTCGGGCTGGTCACGGCGCGGCCCGAGAGCAGGGGCACGCGGCTGTGGTAGTTCAGGAAGTAGAAGCCGAACTCGGTTTCGTTCAGCGCCTCGGCGTACCAGCGCAATGCCAGGCCGAACTGGCCGTCGTCCTTGGCGTTGCGATTCTCGATGCGGCCCACCGCATTGCCGCAACCGATGGCGATGATCTGCGTGGCGGTGGCCGGACCGTAGATGGCCGACAGGCTGGCGAAGCGGTCCGAGTTGGCAAAGCCCGCAGGGCCGGCGTAGCAGGTGCTGGCGAAGCGCTCGGGGTTCAACACGGGCTGCGGCGTGGTGCCAAAGCCCAGCATCACGTAGGTGCCGCCTGGGCTACCGAAGTCGTTGGAGCTGAAGAAGGTACCGGAGGCATCGACCTCGATTTCCTCGAACTCGAACATGTACAGCGCCTCGAGGGCGACGTTCTGCGACAGGTTGATGGAGCCCCAGGCCATGTCGATGGGCAGGAAGGCTTCCTTGAGCTCGGCGCCGGCCACGCGCAGGGCGGACAGGTCAACCGGGTTGATCACGTTGATGCCGTTCTGGATGAAGGTGCTCTCGCCCCAGCTCACCACCTGGCGGCCCAGGCGGACGGTGCCGCCCAGCTTGCCATCGTCGCCGAGTTCGAAGTCCTTGAACACGAACGCGTCGAGCATGCGGAAGCGCGAGCCAACGCGGTCCTGAGCAATCTGGGTCAGGTCGTCGCGGCCCTCGTTCTCGTAGTCATAAAAATACGTGGCGCGGACGAAGGCGCCCCAGGTACGCCAGTTGACGCTCGCCTCGGAAGTGATCTTGAAGGCGGTGGAAATCGGGTCGCCGTCGTCGTACTTGAGGTTGCCGTCGTCGCGGTTGGACGAGAAGCGGCCCGGTGCGGCGAGCTGCGCCGCGGAGCCCGGAACGCCGCCGGTGGAGGTGCAACGGCCCGGGCCAACTGGAATGGCGCCGAGCGGGAAGGCCTGCGTGCACAGCAGCGGATTGAACCAGGACTTGGCGATCAGGTTCGAATCCTGCTCCTGCGTGCGCCAGGAGTAGCCGAGGGACACCGTGGTGTCGAGGCTGCCGGTCAGCTCGCCGCGTGAAAATTCGAACGCCTGGACGGCCGGGGCCGCGAACAGGGCCAAGGCGACGGCCGCGGCCAGCGGGGCGCGGGCAACCAGCCCGTGGTGTGAATGCAGTTTCTTCATGGTGGATCCTCGGGTCAGTGCGTGCGAGTGCGCGAAATTCAGAGCACCGCCGGCGGCGGCGGGCAGAGACGTCCCGTATGACAACGGGTTGGAATTGTTCTTCATGGCGTTCTGGCTCCCCCCAGACTCTAGAGCATTTCCTCTAGCCATATTAAATGTTCGTTAGGAAATGGCAATGCTCCCGCGTATGGTGCCCGCCGGGGCCGCTGCTGCTGCGTTGCAGCATCAGCCAGGGAAGAGGTCGGCGGTGGGCTGAAACCCGCGTGGGGCATAGCTCAGAGCGATTCGGGCAGGTCCGGAATCGTAGGCAAGATCCCGGTCCAGCCTAGCCAAAACGCCCTCCCCGGCGTCGCCCAACCGGCCCGTTGCGCGCAGCGCGCGCACGCCCAAACGGAAAATCGGGCCAGGAACCGGCACCAACCTTGCGCCCGGGGCGGCGGCGGCCAGGGTCCTGGCCAGCATCTGGTCGAAAGGGAGGGTCTCGCCGCCGGGCAGGTCGAACAGGCCGGGGCAGGCCTGGGCCGGCCGCACGGCCGCAAGCACGGCCGCCGCCACGTCGGACGCATGCACCGGCTGGCGGAGGCCTTGCGCTGCGTAGGGCAGCGGCAGCCAGCGCCAGCGGCGGGCCAGCGCCACCACGCGGCTCAGGTTGCGGTCGCGGCCCAGTCCGTAAATGAGCGTGGGCCGAAGCAGGGTGAGCGCGCAACCGCGCTCGGCGCAGGTCCGGGCCACGCCGGACTCAGCGGCCAACAGGGTGGCCACCAGCGCCTGTTCGCGCGGATCCGGGGAGTCGCGCTTGCCGTGCACGCTGGTGGAGCCCAGCGCCACCACTCGCGCCGGCGCCAGTGCGCTGCCTTGGAACCACTGGGAGAAAGCGTCCAGCGGCCCCAGGCTGACCACCGCGTCGTAGTCCGCGCCCAGCATCGGTGGCTGCTGCAGCGAGCCTACGAGCCAACGCAACCCCGGCGCGTCAGTTTGGGCGGTGCGCGTCGGCGCGATAATTTCCGCCTCTCCGGCCAGAAGCTGCGCGCGCAGGGCAGCGCCCACCTGCCCGGTCAGGCCAAACACCAGCCAGCGCTTCATGCTGGCTTGCGCGGCAGCAGCCAAGACAGCAGCGCGTAGCCAACCACCGCAGACACCAGCGAGCCGGTGAGGATGCCCACGCGGTTGGCCACCAGCAGGTCAGCGTGGCTGGCGTCGAACGACAGCGAACCGATGAACAGGCTCATGGTGAAACCGATGCCGCACAGGATGGACATGCCATACAGCCCGCCCCAGGTAACCCCTTCGGGCATGCGCACGCGCTTGCTGCCGATCAGAATCGCCGCCGCCGAGAAAATGCCCACCTGCTTGCCCACGAACAGGCCCAGGGCAATGCCCATCGGCACCGGCTGCATCAGCGTGTAGACACTCAATCCGTCCAGCGGCACGCCGGCGTTGGCGAATGCGAACAGCGGCAGGATGGCGTAGGCCACCCAGGGATGCAGGGCATCTTCCAGGTCCTCCAGCGGTCCCTTGCCAGCCTCACCCGGCCCCGAAAGCGGAATGGTCATACCCAGCATCACGCCGGCCAGCGTGGCGTGCACGCCGGACTTCACCATCGCCACCCACATCAGCGCGCCGATGATCAGATACACCGAAAGCCGGGCAACGCCGAGGCGGTTGAGCAGCACCAGGCTGGCCAGCGCGGCCAGCGCCAGGCCAAGCGAGAACAGCGAGAGTTCGTGCGAGTAGTAGACCGCGATGATCACGATCGCGCCCAGGTCGTCGGCCACGGCAATGGCGGTGAGCAGCATCTTCAAAGCCAGCGGCACCCGTGAAACCAGCAGGGCCAGGATGCACAAGGCGAACGCGATGTCGGTGGCGGCGGGGATGCCGACGCCGCGCATCGCCACCGGGTCGCCCCAGTTCACGAAGGCGTAGATCGCCATCGGCACCGCCATGCCGGCCAGCGGCGAATTGGCGACCACCATCGCGACGGCTGCGGTGAACACCAGCAGCA
>JANORD010000223.1:0-2052 GCA_031415095.1 Lysobacteraceae bacterium | reverse complement strand
CCGGCCGTGGCGGCCGCGCCCGCCGCGTCGCGGACGGCGCCGCCGGTGGGCGTGCCCTATTTGCCGGGCGAGGCCCTAGACGCGCGTGCGCGCCTGGCCGGCGCCGATGCGCAGCCGGCCTGGGGCCAGCTGCTGGGCCTGTGGACCGTGCGCGCCAGCGAAGCCACCGTGGCCGAAGCCGCTGCCTGTCCGTGGGTGCTTTCGCCCGGACTGTTTTGCCTGCGCGGTCGGGCCAGCCTGGACAAGCTCTCGGCCCTGGGCCGGCCGGTCCTGCTGCGGCTGCAAAGCCGCGAGGGCGAAGCATGGGCCGTGCTGCTGGGCGCCGACGGCCTGCGGGTTCGCCTGTGGCTGGGCGGCGGCCGCTTCGACACCGATCGCCTGGCGCTGGAGCAGGCATGGCGCGGCGAGTACGCAGCGATGTGGCGCGGCCCGGCGTTCCTGTGGCCGCCGCCGCTGCCCGGCGACAGCGGCCCCGCCGTGGACTGGGTGCATGACCGCCTGCGCGACCGCGCCGGCCTGGCGCTGCCGGAAGCCGGGCCCGCCGTACTTGATGCCGCCAGCCTGGCCGCCGTGCGCCGCGTGCAAATCGCGCACGGCCTGCGCGCCGATGGCGTGGTGGGCCCGGAAACCCTGCTGGCGCTGGCTGCGAATGAAAACGAGGGCCCGCGACTGCGCCGGGTGCTGGACTGATGTCGCTGATCCTGGAAGCACTGCGCAAATCCGAGGCCGAGCGCCAGCGTGGCCGCGCGCCTGGGCTGTTCGTGGCGCAATCCGCCGCGCCGGTGGATGCGCGCCGCACGCCGGGTTGGGCCTTGGCCCTGGGCGCACTGCTGGTGGCGGTGCTGCTGGCGTGGGGTCTGCGCGAATGGCAAAGAAGCGCCGCGCCGCCGGCGTTCACCGCGGACGCTGCGGGTGACGCTGCGGCGACGCCCGTCGACACTGCCGCGCCGCCGCCCCGCGTGCCCGCCACGGCCCCTGCGGAAGTCATCGCAACTGCGCCGCTGCCCGCCGCGTTGGCGCCCGAATCCGCGCCTGCCGTCGTCGCGCTGGCACCCGCGGTTCCTGACGCGCCGCTTGCTTCTGCATCGGCACCTGTCGCGGCCACGGTCGCGGCACCTGTCGCGGCACCGGTCGCGGCGCCAGTCGCAGCAGAAGTTGCAGCACAACTCGCAGCACCGGTCCCGGCGCCCATCGCGCCACCAGCCGCCGCGGCCCAACCCACTCCCACCGCCGACCCCACCCTGCCCTCCCTCGCCCAACTCCCCGCCAGCGAACGCGCGCAGCTGCCCGCGCTGAAACTGAGCATGCACGTCTACGCCGACGACCCCGCGCAGCGCTTCGTTATCCTCGACGGCCAGCGCCTGGGCGAAGGCGCCAGCCCCGCCGCCGGCGTGGTGCTGCAGCAGATCCGCCGCGACGGCCTGGTGCTGTCGGTGAACGGACGCCAGCTGCTGCTGGCGCGGCCTTAGCCACATGGTCTTCGTGCACCTGCCAAGCCGCCGCAAGCCCCGCCCGCGCTGGGCCGCGGTGCTGCTGGTGGCGCTGATGGTGGCGGCCTTCATCTGGATCGCACTGCTGCCCGACGACGCCGCTTCGCGCGCCACGCTGCTGGGCTGGGGCACGCTCTCGGGCAGCGTGACGCAGTGGCAGGCCGCGCTCAGCGACGGGCGCCTGCTCACCCTGGTCACCGCGCTGTTCATCCACCTGGGCCCGGTGCATCTGATCGGCAATCTTCTGTTCCTGCTCATCTTCGGGCTGCCGGCGGAGCGGGTGCTGGGGCCGTGGCGCTTCCTGCTGCTGTTCCTGGCCGGCGGCGCGCTGGCCAACCTGGCCGCGGCGCTGCTGATGGGCACGCCGGCGCGCGCCATCATCGGCGCCAGCGGCGGCGTGTCGGCGGTGATCGGCGCGTACCTGGCGCTGTTCCCGAACGCGCGCCTGGGCGTGGTGGTGCCGCTGGGCGTGTGGCTGGAATTCATCAAAGTGCCGGCGGCGCTGCTGATTGGCCTGTGGGCCGCGCTGCAGCTGGTGTTCACCTTCGTCGGGCCCAGCTTT
>JANORD010000222.1:0-5941 GCA_031415095.1 Lysobacteraceae bacterium | reverse complement strand
CGGGGTCGGCGGCGAACAGCCTCCTGGACACGTCGCGCTCTCGCTGGCCAATGGCCCCGAGGAAATCACCGGCCCCATCAAGCGCTTCGAATGCGCCAAAGCCGCGCTCCAGGAAGCCCTGCAGCTGGGACAGACCCGCCGCCCGCGCCGGCAAGCGCGAGGCGCGCAGCAGCTTGAACACGCCGTGCCGGCGCACCGAGGCATCCAGGGTCCAGCCGACGCCCAGCACCAACTCAATCTGGTGGCGCCGCAGGTGCGGGCAGCCCACGCCGCGGTACGCCACTCCATAGTCCGCTGAGCTGATCGCAGCCAGCGGGTCACGGCGAAGGGCGAGCTGCTGGGCCATCCGCAGGTCGAACGCGTGGCTGAGCACGGCCAGTTCGATGGCGTCGGTGGCCGCCACCAGCAGCGTGTCGGGCAGCAGGCGCGACATGATCGGCATAATCCGCGCCACATCGCGGTCACGGCCCGAAAAATCCCGCTCGCCGTAAAGGTCTGTGAGGAAGAACTCGGCCGCAGGCCGCATGCGCGCATCGGCCAGGAAATCGACGAACCCATCGGCCAGCCGCCGGGTCTGCCAGGCCCGCAGCATCGGCAGGGTGGCAAGGCGGTTGCGCGGCTCCCGGCGCGGATCGTGCAGGGCCTGCTGCCAGGCCAGCCGCTGGGCCAGGCGATGACGCTGGAGCGCCTGGCTCACGGCTGCGCCCCGCGGCTGGTGGGTGCATTGGGCGGGCGGTTGTGGCTGTTCACGCGGCTGTGTGCACGTTCGCGGGATACAATCGCCGCGCCTTCAATCTGGAATTCCTCATAGCATGCTAGTTCTGCAGCCCGCCCGGAAGCGCCGCCAAGCCAGCCAGGGGCGTATCGGCCTCGCCATCGCCGGCGGCGGCCCCATCGGCGGCATGTACGAGCTGGGCGCCCTGCGCGCGCTGGACGTGGCCATCGACGGCCTGGACCTCACCCGGCTGGAGGTTTACGTCGGCGTCAGCTCCGGTGCGTTTCTGGCCGCGGGCCTGGCCAACCGGCTCGATACCGCGGAGATGTGCCGCATTTTCATCACCGGCGACAGCGACGAGGTGAAATTCCGGCCCGAGATCTTCCTGCGCCCGGCTTTCCTGGAGTATTTCCGCCGCGCCTCGGCCTTGCCGCGGCTGGCGTTCGACTGGTGGAAGGGCGTGCTGCTGGACCCCACCGGCTCGCACCTGAGCGAGCTGATCAGCCGTTTCGGCGGCGCCATCCCCACCGGCATGTTCGACAACCGCGGCATCGAGCGCTTCCTGCGCCATGTCTTCACCATACGCGGCCGCAGCAATGACTTCCGCGAATTGGCCGCCAAGCTCTATGTCGTGGCGGTGGACCTGGACAGTGGCGAAGCCGTGCGGTTCGGCAGCCCCGGCTGGGACGACGTGACCATTTCCCGCGCCGTCCAGGCCAGCTCCGCCCTGCCCGGCCTGTACTCTCCGGTGGACGTCCGCGGCCATCACTTCGTGGACGGCGCGCTGCGCCGGACCATGCACGCCTCGGTGGTGCTCGACCACGGCATCGACCTGATGCTGGGCATCAACCCGTTCGTACCCTTCAACGCCAGCGTCAATGGCCGCCCACCCGAGGGCATGGAAAAGCTGGCCGACGGCGGCCTGCCGGTGGTGCTTTCGCAGACGTTCCGCACCTTGCTGCAGTCGCGCATGCAGGTGGGCCTGGCCAAGTACGCGCAGCAGTATCCCGACACGGACCAGGCCGTATTCGAGCCCAACGAAGACGACGGCGAAATGTTTTTCACCAACGTCTTCAGCTACTCCTCCCGCCAGCGTGTTTGCGAGCACGCGTTTCGCTCCACCCTGGCCGACCTGCGCAAACGCCGCGAGCAGTTGGCCCCGGTGCTGGCGCGCCACGGACTGCGCTTGCGTGACGAGGTGCTCGACGACCCCGGGGCGACGATCATGGACGGTTTGGGACTCGCGCCCAAACCCACCGAAACCACCGCTAGGCTGCGTCGCGCCCTGGACGATGTCGACGCCCTGGTGAAGGCCCGCCGGCCTAACCGGCGCCGGGCTGCGGCGGAGCGCCGCGAGTAGCTCCAGCGTTTGTGGCAGTGGTGTGAATGCTCTAGACAGCCGGCGCAAATTGGCGCCACTTGGGCCTCGCCGCCCGCCCAAACTTTCACTGGAGTTAGTTCCATGGCCAAGCTCAAGAAGAACGTCCGCGCCAAATCAGCCGCTGCGAATTCCAGCGCTGACCTGCAGGCCAAAGCCGAGCAGATGTCGCGCTCCATCGTCGAGTCGGCCCAGCAGATCTGGATGGCCGGCGTGGGTGCATTCACCCGCGCGCAGGGCGAAGGCTCCAAGCTGTTCGAGGCCCTGGTGAAGGAAGGCATGACCATCGAGCAGACCACCCGCAAGTTGGCCACCGGCAAGGTTGACGCCGTGCGCGACGCCGTCGAAGACCGCGTGGGCGTGGTGCGCGAGCGCGCCGTGGACACCTGGGACCGCCTTGAGAAGGTGTTCGAAGACCGCGTGCAGCGCGCCCTCAATCGCCTGGGCGTGCCCAGCCGCGAAGACCTGACGGACCTGACCAGCCGCGTCAACGAACTCACCGCCGAACTGCGCAAGCTGACCAAGTCGGCACCGGCCAAGGCCAGCAAGCCAGCCGCCAAGGCCGCCGCCAAGGCTCCGGCTCGCAAGAAGCCAGTCGCCAAGAAAGCCGCTGCTGCCCGCAAGCCGACCCGCAAGCCGGCGCTGCCCAAGGCCCCCAAGCCGGTTGCGCCCCAGTCCCGCTGAATCGCTTAATGTCCGCCAGCCGCTAACGGATTCCGTTCGCTCCCTCCCCTTTCGGCATCCGGCTGGTGGACATCTTCTGCAGGCAAAGGCCCGGCTCAACGCCGGGCCTTTGCCGTTTTGGGCCTGCCTTGCCGAGTTTCCGCGTTATCCTCAGCGCCCCCTGACACACGTGACGGAGTTGGCTTGATGTTTGGCATGAATCCGCTACTTTCCGGCCTCGTGGTTACCCTGTTGGCCTTCCTTGCCAGCGGCTGGTGGTTTGGCGTGCTGCGGCGGCGCAAAGCCGAGACGGCCGCCGGGGTCCAGGCCCTGGCCGGTATGAAGTGGCGCGAATGCGCGGGCCTGGTGCTGCAGGCGCTGGCCGAAAAAGGCTATGTGGAAGCGCCATCGAGCCGCCAGCCCGGGGATGGTGGCACCGAGTTCCTGCTCAGCAAGGGCGACGAGCGCTGCCTGCTGGGCTACAAGCACGGAACCGCCTATCGGCTGGGTGAAGCCAACGTCCGTGATTTTGCCAATGCCGTCCAACTGCAGGGCGCCACCACCGGCATCCTGGTGACCCTGGGCAGCGCCGAGGCCTTTGCCCGCGACATCGCCGGCCGCTACGGCGTCGAACTGATCGACGGCCGAAGCCTTTGGCCGCAAGTGGAGCCCTTCGCGCCCCCGGCCATGGTGGAGGACATTCGCCTGCACGCCGGCAGCGCAATCCGTCACGGCCAACGGCTGGGCATTTTCGCCAGCTTGGGCTTGGGCTTGCTGGTTTATGTCGCCGGAACACTCTTGAAATCCGATGACCCGGTCGCGGTCAGCCCGGTGGCAGCCGCGCTGCCTGCAGCGGCAACTGCCCCGGCCGATCCCGCCAGCCTGGAAGTGACAGCCGCGATGAAAGCGCTGGAGGAAATCGCAAACCTCACCAGCGAGCAGCGGATCCAGCGGCGCGTGTTGGCCGCATCCCGGGTGTCGGACCTGGAAGACGCCAACAGTGCGCATTGGGCGGCGGAGTCCACCCTGGTGATCTCGCTGATAGACGCCGACGGCATCGACAGTGGCGTCGTGAACAAAGCCTGTGCCATCCTGGTGGAGTACGAGGAGTTGCGCTACACGCGCCTGCAGCTGGAGCCGCCGAGCGGCAGCACCACGCCGGTGCGCTGGCGCCAGTGCCAATAGCCTGAAGCAAAGCACTCGGGCGGCCCGCCGCCAGGCAGGCCGCCCCTGGCTTGCTTACCAGTGCACGCCGCGCATCAGCGCCGCGAACGCGACCTGCTCGTTGGTGGGGCTTTCATCCTTGAGCGCCTTGCGGTCGCCCTTGGCGGCCGCCGAGTCCGGGAACATCTCGAACGCGGTGTTCATGATCACTTCGTAGGCCTTGGGCACCAGCGCATTCAGCGTGGCGGCGAAGATGCCCATGCGGGTGGCGACGCGGCTGGGCCGCTCGATGATGGCCTTGACGATCAGGTCGGCGGCTTCTTCCGGGGTCAGCGTCGGCACCGAGTCATACATCTTGGTGGGCGCGATCATCGGGGTCTTAACCAGCGGCATGTTGACCGTGGTGAAGGCGATGTTCTTGCCGCTGAACTCGGCCTGGGCGCAGCGGCTGAAGGCATCCAGCGCGGCCTTCGATGCCACATAGGCGGAGAACCGCGGCGAGCTGGCCAGGACGCCGATGGAGCTGATGTTGATGATGTGGCCCCGGCGGCGCTGGGTCATCGGCGGCAGGAAACCCATGATCAGGCGCAGGCAGCCGAAGTAGTTCAGCTGCATCGTGCGCTCGTAGTCGTGGAAGCGGTCGTAGCTGGCTTCCACCGATCGGCGGATGGAGCGGCCGGCGTTGTTCACCAGCACGTCCACGTGCTTGTGCTCCGCCAGCACGGTCTTCACCAGCTCATCGCAGCTGGCCAGGTCGGTGAGGTCGCAGGTGTAGGCCCAGCACTTGCCGCCCGCGGCGATGATCTCGTCGCGGGTCTCATGCAGTTCCTTCTCGCCGCGAGCCACGATGATCAGCTTGGCGCCAGCCTCGGCGATCTTCAGCGCAGACGCCCTGCCAATGCCCGACGAGCCGCCGGTGATCAGGACAATCTTGTTTTCCACCTTGCCGCGCAGGGACCGATCGACGAACAGGTCCGGGTCGAGGTTGCGCTCCCAGAAATCCCAGATTCTCCAGGCGTAGCTCTCCAGTTCGGGCACGGCAATCTTGCTGCCCTTGAGCGCGCGCTCCACCCCACGGGTATCGAAACGGGTGGGATAGGTGATGAATGCCAGGGTGGAAGGCGGAATCTTCAAGTCGCGCAGCACCATGCTGGTGAAGCGCTTGACCGGCGGCAGGTTCAACGCCGCATTGCGCACCGCGCTGGGCACCATAGCCAGCATGCGCGCGTCCAGGCGCATGGTCATCTCGGGGGCATGCGCGGCGCGGGCGAAGGTGTTCATCAACTCGCCGAAGCGCATCGGCTCCGGGTCCACCAAGTGGAAGCACTGCCCGTCCAGGCCCTTCTTGTGGGCGATGTGGTCCATCGCATCGGCGACGAAATCCACCGGCACCACGTTGATGCGGCCGCCCTCGATGCCCAGCGTAGGCACCCACTGCGGAATCGCCGAGCGGATCTTCTTGATCAGGCTGAACATGTAATAGGGACCGTCGATCTTGTCCATCTCGCCGGTCTTGGAATGGCCGATCACCATGGACGGACGGTAGATCCGGAACGGGACCTTGCATTCCTTGCGCACGATGCCCTCGGACTCGTGCTTGGTGCGCAGGTACGGATCCTTCAGGCCCTCGGCCTCGTCGAACATGTCCTCGCGGAAGATGCCGGGGTACAGGCCGGCGGCCGCAATGGAACTGGTGTGGTGGAAACAGCCGGCCTTGATGGCCGCGGCCAACTCGATGGCGTGGCGGGTGCCGTCGATGTTGGCCACCTGCTGGGAGGCGGCGTCCGCGGAAATATCGTAAATGGCCGCCAAATGCATGAAATGCTGCACCTTGCCCGCCAGCGCACGTATCTGGACGGCAGTGAGGCCGAGCTTCGGCTTGGACAGGTCACCGGTCACCGTGACGATGCGCTTGCGATCCCAGCCCATGCGCTCGGCGATGGCATCGAGCTTCTTTTCCGAGCCCTTGCGGACCAGGACGTGGACGATGCCCTTGCGCTTGAGCAGGTTGCTGACCTGAT
>JANORD010000221.1:0-14254 GCA_031415095.1 Lysobacteraceae bacterium | reverse complement strand
CCAGGCGAGTTCACGCTCCACCGTGGCCAGGGTCTGGCGGTCCAGCAGCAGCGGCGTCGGCGCCAGCACGCGCAGCACGCCGTGCATCCTGGCGTTGCCACCCATGCCCACTACGAAGCGCTCGAACGGCGTCAGCGGCTTCTCGATGTAGCTCACGCCGTACTTGCCATCCTCCAGCTTGGCCAGCCCGGCCAGGTGCGCCAGCGCCGCGTCAAACCCGCCCATTTCGTCCACCAGGCCGCGGTCCTTGGCCTGCGCACCGCTCCAGACGCGGCCGCGCGCATGCACGTCAATTTCTTCCGGCGTGTTGCCGCGCGCCACCGCCACCTTGCCGATGAAATCGGCGTAGCCCTTGTTGATCACCGACTGGATCAGCAGGCCCACGTTCGGGTCCAGCGGACGGGTCGGGTCGAAGGCGCCCGCCAGCGGCGTGGTGCCAACGCCGTCGGCGCGCACGCCGATTTTTTCCAGCGCGCGCGGCGCGGTCATCCACAGGCCGAAGATGCCGATCGAGCCGGTGATGGTGGATTCGTCGGCGAAGATGCGGTCGGCGTTCATCGAGATCCAGTAGCCGCCCGAAGCCGCCACGTTCACCATCGACACCACCACCGGCTTGCCCGCGGCCCTGGTCAGCTCCACTTCGCGACGGATCTGCTCGGACGGAAACACGCCGCCGCCGGGTGAATCCACCCGCAGCAGGACTGCCTTGACGTTCTCGTCCTCGCGCGCCTGGCGCAGCAGGGCCGAAGTGGACTCACCGCCCACGGTGCCCGGCGCCTGTTCGCCGTCGGTGATTTCGCCCTGCGCCACGACCACGGCCACCTGCGGCCGGCTGTCCACGCCCAGGTTTTCGCGCGCCAGATGCGAGAGATAGGCGCCCAGGTCGATCTGCCGGAAGCTTTCGCCCTCGGCGTCGGCCTGGCCGCGCTCAAGCAGCAGCGCTTCCATTTCCTGGCTGGTCTTGAGCCCATCCACTAGCTTCTCGTCCAGGGCCAGTTGGCCCAGGTCGCCGCCGGCCGCCTGCACGCGCGCAGGCAGTTCGTTGATCATCGCCTCCAGCGCCGGCTGCTTGATCTTGCGCGCGGTGGCCAGGTCCGCCACGAAGCGCTGCCAGATATCGCCCATCCAGTACAGATCGGCTTCGCGCGATTCGGGCGACGCGCCGTCGAGCACGTAGGGCTCCGCGGCGGACTTGTATTCGCCCACCTTGAACAGGTGCACGTCCACGCCCAGCTTGTCCTGCAGGCCTTCGCGGTAGTAAAGGCGATGGCGGCCGAAGCCTTCGATCAACACGCCGCCCTGCGGGTCGAGGAACACCTCGTCGGCCTGCGCGGCGATGTAGAACTGCTTCTGGTCCATGTTGGTGGCATAGGCGATCACCTGCTTGCCGCCGGCGCGGAAGTCGCGCACCGCGGCGGCCAGTTCGCGCATGGCGGCAAAGCCGGCCACGTTGAAGCCGTCGGTGAGCAGCACGATACGGTCGATGCGGGTGTCGTCCTTGGCGGCCTTGATGGCGCGCACGGCGTCACGCAGCTGGATCTCCGGCATGGCCTGCCCGGTCAATTCGTTGACGATCCGGTCCACAGGAGCCGAGCTGAACTGCTCCACCAGCACACCTTCGAGGTCGAGCACCAAGGCGGTCTTTTCCTCCAGCGGCTGCGCCGAGGGGCTGGCGAAGATGGCCGCAACCAGCAGCGCGACGATGAGCAGGAAAATCAGGTTGAAGACCAACTGGCGGGTGAAGTTCAGGGCGCCCCAAAGGCCGCCGATGACGCGCCGGATCGGGCCGGGCTGGGTGTCAGACATGGGATGACTCCGAGGATTCCAGAGGCCAGCATACCCAGCCCCGGTGAAGGCCGCATGCGCCTTAGGTAACGCGTACCGGCGGCAGGGGCCGCCGCGCCAGGCGCCAGAAGCGCCAGCCCAGCAGGGTAGCGGCAACGGACAGCCCCAGGATCAGGCCCATCCACAGCCCCGGTGCGCCCTGGCCGCGCGACAGCCCCAGCCAATAGCCCAAGGGCAGGCCGAGGCCCCAATACGCCAGCACGGTGATGAACATCGGCACCCGGGTGTCCTTGAGGCCGCGCAGCGCGCCGGCCGACATCGCCTGCAGGCCATCGGGATACTGGAATACGGCGGCATACGCCATCAGCAGGCCGGCCAAGGCAATCACGGCCGGGTCCTGCGTGAAGAGCCCCGCCAGCCAAGTGGCGCCGAACACCAGGACCACCGCCGACAGCGTCTGCGCGATCATCGCCAGCCCGTAGCCGCCAGCCGCCGACCAGCGCACCGCCGACGCATCCCCGGCACCCACCGCGTGGCCCACCCGCACCGTGGTCGCCATGGCCACGCCCAGCGGCACCATGAAGCAAAGGCTGGCCACCAGGATGGCGATCTGGTGCGCCGCCATCTGGGTAGTGCCCAGCTTGCCGATCAACAGCGCCGTCGCCACGAACAGACTGCCCTCCATGAACACCGACACGCCCATCGGCAGGCCGAGCACGAGCAGTTCGCGAATCGGCGCCCAGCGCGGCGGATCGAAGCGGGTGAACAGGCCCAAATCGGCGAAGCGCGGCGCCCACCAGAGGTAGTAGCCCAGCGCCAGCGCCTGGCAGTAAAGGATGATCGCCACAGCGTAACCCAGCCCCGCCGCGCCGAGACCCAGCCCGAACATCAACGCGTAGCCCAACGGCGCCAGCAGCACCAGGCCACCGATACCGAACACCATCGTCGGCTTGGTCCAGGCAATGCCTTCGCTGAGGTTGCGCAGGCAGAAGTACACCGCCAGCGCCGGTGCGCCCCAGCTGATGGCGCGCAGGAAGGCCTCGGCTTCAGGCCGCGCCTCGGCGGTGATACCCAAGGGCGTAAGCGCCAGCGCGCCGCCACGCACCACGAAGAAAAGGCCCACCCCCAGCCCCAGCGCCAGCCACAGCGCCTGCCGGAACACCGGGCCGATCTCGCGCCGGCGCCCGGCGCCATTGAGCTGCGCCACGGTCGGCGGCACCGCCATCAGCACGCCAATGCTCACCAGGATCACCACCGACCACACCGCGCTGCCCACGCCCACGGCAGCCAGCGTCACCGGCCCGTGGCGGCCGGCCAGCACGGTGTCCACGATGTTCATGGCCATGGACGAAACCTGGCCCAGCACCAGCGGCAAGGCCAGCGCAAAGCTGATGCGCATCTCGCGCAGCAAGCGCACCGCGCGGGTTGGGGAGTGACTCATGGGGGAATGCCGCCAGCCGCTGGACGGCTATATTAGCCGCTGCCGAGCTGGAGCCCACCATGATCCCGGACCACGCCGCTGCGGAAACACCCAGGCGCCCGTGCCAGAACTGTGGCGAGCCGTTGCTGGGCGAGCACTGCTATTCCTGCGGCCAGCCCACGCAGGGCCTGGTGCGGCATTTCAGCAGCATCTTCGGCGACTTCTTCGATTCGGTGCTCGGGCTCGACTCGCGGATCCTGCGCACCATCGGGCCGCTGCTGTTTCGCCCCGGCTATTTGAGCGAGGAATATTTCGCCGGGCGGCGCGTGCGCTACGTCAGCCCGGTGCGGCTGTTCGTGTTCCTGAGCTTGTTCGCTTTCTTCGCCGCGCAGCTGAGCTTCAACATCGGCGTGGACGACGAGGGACAAGACGCCATTGTGATCGAGGATGATTCGGACACGGCGCGGCTGGTCAGCGCGGATACCGTGCCCGCGGTGGAAGCCATTCGCGACAAGGCGCTGGCCGAGCTGGCGCTGGCGCGCAAGGAAACCGAGGAGGTGCCGGGAGTTGGCATCGGCCTGGACGTGGCTTCGCGGGAAATCAGCGCCGACGCGCAGCGGCGCATCGACGCCATCCGCAAGTCCGAGCGGACCGGTGAGCCGCTGTCCGAAGACAGCGGCGACGATGGCGATTTCAATTTCAACGGCACGCCTTGGGATCCCGAATCCAATCCAGTCGAGGTGGACTGGCTGCCGGAATCGGCCAACGGACGGATCAATGGAACCCTGGGCGATGCCAAGGAGAACATAACGCGCATCCAGCGCGATCCCAACTTGCTGAAGGACGCGTTCCTGAGCACGGTGCCCACCACGCTGTTCGTGCTGCTGCCGCTGTTTGCGCTGATGCTCAAGCTGGCCTACCTGTTCAAGCGCAGGCTGTACATGGAACACCTCATCGTCGCGCTGCACAGCCACAGCTTCCTGTGCGCCGGAATGCTGCTGGCGCTGCTGCTGGACGCCCTGGCGGGCTGGACGGTGAGCCTGGCCTGGCTGTCGCGGCCGCTGGGCTGGATGGAAGTGGCACTGGTGGTCTGGATGCCAATTTACCTGCTGCTGATGCAAAAGCGCGTCTACCGGCAGGGCTGGCCAATGACCTTGCTCAAGTTCGGCATCCTGGGCACCGGCTATCTGGTGCTGGTCACGCTAGGCGCCACGGTGAGCCTGATGGTGAGCGTGGTGAATATGTGAGCCGCGCGCAGCGCTGTTGGTTCAGCGCTGCAGCCACGTCCGGATCAGGGTCTCGCGCTCGGCGGCCGGCGCCGCCACCAGTTCGCGGCGCAGGCTTTCGCGCTCATTGGCGGGCAAGCGCAGCGCCAGCAGCGCCAGGTCGGCACGCGCTGCCGGCCCCAGGCCACGCAGGATTTCCAGCAGCACCATCCGCTCGCTTTCGGGAACGAAGGCGAACAGCGGCCGCAGCTGCGCAAATCCCGCGCCGATGCCGGGCCCCAGCCACCAGTCCTGGCGCTGGTCGGACGGCAGCGTTTCGAAGGCATCGCGCAGCGCCTGCACCTGCGTCGGCACCAGTGCGCGCACCCGCGCGTCGGCCACGCGCACCTGCTCGCGCTCGGCCAACGGCAGCGCTTGCCAAGCCGCGAACGCCCCGCGGCGGCGCGCGCGCTCGGCCGCTGGCAGCGCGTCCCAGTCGTGCATCCGCTGCGCCAGCGCCGCACGCTGCGCCGGTCCCAGGCCCAGCCAATGGCTGGCGTTCTGCTGCAGGCGCTGGCGCGTGGCGGGGTCCAGGCCAGGCCAGGCGGCGGCCAGCGGCGCCAGCAGCTGGCGCTGCGCCGGGACCATGTTCTGGAAGGCCAGCGCAGGCGCCAGTGCCAGCACGCCCAGCAACCCCAGTGCGAGCACCCGGCGGTTACGGCGCATCGTCGGTCTCCACGTCCGCGGCGGCGGCTTCGGGCGGCGGCGTCTGCTCAGGCGCGGCCGCCGGTGCCGCTGCCGGCAGCGGCGGCGCCTGGCCCGAAGCAATCCAGCTGAGAAAGGCAAGATCGGCAGCCAGCGCCTCGTCGTCGGGAGCGGCCAGCAGCGCGTAGTCGGGGTGCGTCACGCGGTCGGCGTCGCTCTGCGTAGGCAGCGATGCCGGCGCAGACTCCACCGGCAGGCCTTCGGTGCCGCCCGGCTGCAGTGGCTTGGCGCTGGGCCAAAAAGTGGCCGCAAACGCCAGCCCCAGCAGCGCCAGCAGCACCCACGGCGCGCGCCGCCGCCATGGCGCGACGGCCGGCTGCGGCGCGTCGTCGGGATCGGCCTCGCCCTGCAGCACGCGCGCGCGCAGAACGGCCAGCGCAGCGGTGCGCCCATCGGGCAGCGTCTTGACTTGATGGTGCAGCCGCTCGCGAAGTGCGCCGAGCACCGCGTAACTGATGCCCGCGTCGCCCAACTGCTGCAGGGCGCGCTGCAGCGCGAAACGATAGGTGCTCTCGCTGACGCCCAGCACCTGGGCCGCATGCGGAAAATCCAGCCCGCCCACCATGCGCAGCAGCAGCGCCGCACGCGGTCCGCTGCCCAGCGCAGTGAGTTCGGGCACCTCGCTCTCGCCCTGCGACAGTTCCGCCTGGGCCAGCAGGAGGGCCCAGAAGCCCGCCGGCCAGGCCGAGAGCGGGCTGACTGCCGAGGTGCTGCGGAACGCCCGCATGGCGCGCCCCAGCGCCACCTGAGCCACCTGGTCGTCGCCGCACTGCACCTGAGCAAACACGAACGCCCGGCGCTCGATGCCGCGCAGGAAGGCCGACAGGGCGGGAGAGACCGTTGGGGAGGCCGGAGCCGGAGCGGGAGCAGAAGTCACGACCCCATTCTAGCGACGCCAGCCGGAATTCACGGGGCTTGACAGTAGGAAAAATCCTGCTCAGCCAAGCGCCACGCGGCTTCCGGCGTGGAACGTTGTGCACAGCGCCAGTCCCCGCTCCTCCACAAGACCCTCACCTGCCGAGAAGGCCAGCATGACTGAATTGTGATATGGCCAAAGCATTGATTTTATTAGATTATGACGCCTTGGTTAAAATATCACCAACCCGGCTATATAGCCTTGCTACAGGGGGGTGCGCAGCCTTGTCGCAGGGCTCTTCCACAGAGTTATCCACAATTTGTGTGGATAAGGGTCTTTCGGTTTGGTGAACAGTGGCTTAGGCACTATTCCTGATGCTGTTAGCAGCAATGGCGTGCAAGTGGCCCAAAGCGGTCCGTCGGGGCGCTCAGGCTAAACTGGCGCCATGCCCCTGAGCCCTGAAACCGCGCTGCGCGTGGCCCTGCCGGTGCCGCTGGCGCGGCTGTTCGACTACCGCCCCCCGCCCGGCCAGGCCGTGGGTCCGGACTGGATCGGCTGCCGGGTCCGGGTGCCCTTTGGCCGCGGCGACGGCGTGCAGGTGGGCGTGGTGGTGGCGCTGGCCGCCGCCGACCCAAACGGCCCGGAACTAAAGCCCGCACTGGCCCGCCTGGACGCGGAGGCCCTGATCAGCGGCGAACTGTTCGACAGCCTGCGCTGGGTGTCGGCGTACTACCACGCGCCCCTGGGCGAAGTGCTGGCCACGGCCCTGCCCACCGCGCTGCGGGGCGGCCAAGCCGTGCCAGAAACCGCCCGCCACGGCTGGCAATTGACGGTGGAAGGTCGCGCCGCAGCCGCTGCACCGGGCCGCGAAGGCAAACCGCGCGAACTCCTGCTGCAGCTGGCCGCGCGACCTTTGGGCGAGGACTGGCTGGACCAGTCCGAGCGCGACTGGCGCCCCGCGGCGCGCGCGCTGGCACAGCGTGGGCTGGCCGAGCGGATCGCCCTGGCCAGTAACGCCGAGCCGGCGCTGGCCGCGCCCGGGCCGCCGCTGATGCCGGCCCAGGCGCAGGCACTGGCGAAGATCCGCGCCGAATCCGGGTTCCGGGCCTGGCTGCTGGAGGGCGTGACCGGCAGCGGCAAGACCGAGGTCTATCTGCAGGCCATCGCCGACTGCCTGGCGGCCGGCAAGCAGGCGCTGGTGTTGGTGCCCGAAATCGGCCTGACGCCGCAGGCACTCGCGCGCTTCCGGCAGCGCCTGGGCGTGGCGGTGCATGCGCTGCATTCGGGACTGGCCGACGGCGAGCGGGCGCGCGCGTGGATGGCGATGGCGCGCGGCGAAGCGCGGGTGCTGGTGGGCACGCGCTCAGCCATCTTCTGCCCGCTGCCGGAAGCCGGCCTGATCGTGGTGGACGAGGAGCACGACGGCTCCTACAAACAGCAGGACGGCATCCGCTATCACGCGCGCGACCTGGCGCTGGTGCGCGCCAGCAAGCTGGGCGTGCCGGTGCTGCTGGGCAGCGCCACGCCGTCGCTGGAAACCCTGCACAACGCGCTGTCGGGCCGCTACGGCCACCTGCGCCTGGCCCAGCGCGCCGGTGGCGCCAAGCCGCCCAAGGTGCGCGTGGTGGATGTGCGCAAACGCCCGCTGCGAAACGGGCTTTCAGAGGAACTACTGGACGCGGTGGCGCGCTGCCTGGCGCGCGGCGAACAGGCGCTGGTGTTCAAGAACCGCCGCGGCTACGCGCCGGTGCTGATCTGCCACGACTGCGGCTGGAGCGCGCACTGCAAGCGCTGCGACGCGGCCATGACGGTGCACGCCGGCGGCCGCCGGCTCATCTGCCACCACTGCGGCGCGCGCGCCACGCCGCCCAACGCCTGCCCCGACTGCGCCAGCCTGGCGCTGCAGCCCCAAGGCGCCGGCACCGAACGCATCGAGGAAGCCTTGGCCGCGCGGTTCCCGGACGCGCTGATGATCCGCGTGGACCGCGAGACCACCCGCAAGCGCGACGCGATTGAAAAACACCTGGAAGCTTTCGGCGAACAGTCCGGCATCCTGGTGGGCACGCAGATGCTGGCCAAGGGCCACGACCTGCCGCGGCTCACGCTGGTGGCGGTAGTGGGCGTGGACGAGGGCCTGTTCAGCGCCGACTTCCGCGCCGGCGAAAAACTGGCGCAGCTATTGATCCAGGTCGCCGGCCGCGCCGGCCGCGCCCTGCTGCCGGGCGAGGTGCTGCTGCAGACCCACCACCCCGAGCATCCCTTGCTCAACACGCTGCTCGCTGGCGGCTATCCCGCGGTGGCGGCGATGCAGCTGGCCGAGCGCGAAGCGGCGCAGTTCCCGCCCTACGCGCACCTGGCGCTGCTGCGCGCCGAGGCCCCCACCGAGTCCGACATGCAGGGCTTCCTGCACGAAGCGCGCGATGCGTTCGGCAAGCACGACGGCGTGCAGCTCAACGGCCCGATGCCGGCGCCGATGGCCCGCCGCGCGGGCAAGGCGCGCGGCCAGATCCTGCTCGACGCGCCCCAGCGCGCACCGCTGCATGCGGCACTGCAGGCCTGGCTGCCGCAGCTGCACGCGCTGAAGAGTGCGCGCAAGGTACGCTGGTCGCTGGACGTGGATCCTACCGATTTGTACTGAGGAGTGATCGATGGAGGCACCGCGCGAACCGCACGTGCTGGTGTTGGGTGGAGGCTTCGGCGGGCTGTGGGCGACGCGCGCGTTGGCCACTGCGCCCGTCCGCATCACCTTGGTGGACCGCACCAACCACCATCTGTTCCAGCCGCTGCTCTACCAGGTGGCCACCGCGGGACTGTCGGCGCCGGACATCGCAGCGCCGCTGCGGCACATCCTTCGCAGCCAGGACAACGTCACCGTTCGACTCGACGAGGCGCTGTCGATCAACCTGGACGCGCGCTGCGTCACGCTGGCGCAGGGCACCCTCGACTACGACTATTTGCTGGTCGCCACCGGCGCCACGCACGCCTACTTCGGCAACGATGCCTGGGCCGAACACGCGCCCGGCCTCAAGACACTGGACGACGCGCTGGCGATCCGCGGGCGCGTGCTGTCGGCATTCGAAGCCGCCGAGCGCGAGGAGGATACGGAGCTGCGCCGCACCTGGCTGCAGTTCGTCGTCATCGGCGGCGGACCTACCGGCGTCGAACTGGCCGGCACCCTGGCCGAAATCGCGCGCCACACGCTGCCGCGCGAGTTCCGCCATGCCGACGTACGCAGCGCCCGGGTGCACCTGGTCGAGGCCGGGCCACGTGTGCTCCCGGCCATGCCGCCGGAGCTTTCGGAAAAAACCCGCGTGCAGCTGCTCAAGCTCGGCGTCGAAGTACATACCGGCCAGCCGGTGACGGCGATCGACGCCGACGGCGTCACCCTGGGCGGCACGCGCATCGGCAGCCGCACCGTGCTGTGGGCTGCCGGTGTCGCCGCGTCACCGCTGGGCCGGCAGTTGGGCGTGCCCACCGATCGTGCCGGCCGCGTCCCGGTGACGCCTGACCTGTCGTTGCCCGGGCATCCGGAGGTGTTCGTCATCGGCGACCTGGCCAGCGTGCAGCAGGACGGCAAACCGGTGCCTGGCGTGGCGCCCGCCGCCAAGCAGATGGGCGCGCATGTGGCCGCCGTGATCCGCCAACGCCTGCGCGGCAGGGTGGCCAAACCGTTCCACTATCGCGACTACGGCAACCTCGCCACCATCGGCCGCATGGCCGCGGTGGTGCACTACGGCAGGCTCAAACTTTCGGGCTTGCTGGCTTGGTGGTTCTGGCTGGTGGCACACCTGTTCTTCCTGATCGGTTTCCGCAACCGGATCATCGTGCTGGTGAACTGGGGCTGGTCGTACTGGACCTACCAACGGCACGCCCGGATCATCGTCGGGCGCGCGCCACCCAACAGCGCAGATTGAGGCTCAGCCCCGATAGGTGCCGCTATCCGGATCTTTTCGAGCAAAGCTTGACAGCCGCTTCTTACGGTTCACAGCCCTGCGTCGCGCTCGATCCGCCGAGTACAGTCACTTTGTCCGCCCAGTTCCAACGGCCCGACACCCCCGCCGTCATGTTGGCGGACAATGTCATCGTGTTGATGCTCCCGGCAGCAATGGTGCGGCGCGGGGTGCCCGCCGAATAGCGGGCCGGGCTGCCGGTGCGGTCACAGAGCGGACAGAAGCCGCTCAATTGCTCCAACGGCAGGGTGGCGTCGGCTCCACCGAAGCCACTTCGCTCGGCGACGAGGAAACGGGCCACGCCGTACCTGTCGTAGATGAACGCCGCGTGGAACTCGTAGTTCGGGAACATTTGCACGCTGTAGCCGGAGCCACTGCGGACCGGATCGAACCAGTGGGCGCTGACGCTGAGCGGCTGGCCATCCATGCTCGGACAACCGCGCCCCAGGGCCGTCATCATCTCCGAACCGGTCTCACCATCCAGCTGGTAGGTGAACACGAAACGGTCGCCGCCAGCGGGCGTGATCTGGGCCCGTCCGATTTTTACATTCAGGGCGTCTCCCAGCACGGTCCAACCGGATCGATACAAATCGCCGGTCCAGAGTCCGTCTGCATTTGGCTTGACGCCCTGCAGGTAGTACCAGGTCGGCGTCCCGTCTTGCAGGTAGGTGTACCAGAGGCCCGCCCACGAGCTGCCGGCGGGATACATGAAGAGGCCGTGGCCGGAACGCTGCGGATTGAAATAACTGCCGGGACGGATCATCGGTGCCTCGGCGACTATGACCGGCAACACGTCGAGCGTCGCTGGCGTATCGCCGGCATTCACCACCGTCACCTGCCACCTTCCTGCGCTTAACTGCCCTCCATCCACCATCAGGTATTCATCGCCCGTTCGCGACCCGGCCGACGCCAACTGGGCGCCGGCCGCCGGCGCAGCGGAGATCCGGGGGGAAGAAGGAGCATCGTGCTTGGTCAGGTAAAGGTCTACATCCTGTTCGCTCCGCGTTTCAACAGTCAGGATCCTGGCGCCCACCGGCACATCGATGAACATCTTGTCCTGGGCCGCTCCGGGAGCCAGCCTCAGCTTGGTCCATGCGCCATTCTTGAGTGCCAGCGGGGCAGCTTCGGTGCTGGTCCGCTCCATCATCACTGGCACGATGCCATAGGCCAGCGTGCTGGCACGCATCCAGAAATAACCCAGGCGCTTTTCGCCCGGCAGGGTTGCGTGCTTCACCCACGCAACGCGCGTCGGCAAATCATCGCCGGCTTGCGCCCGGCGCCGGCCAGTGACCACCAGGCTGGCATCCGTGAGTTCGTTCTTCACGGCGTACAGCTCGAGCCGCGCAGCGTGGGAATTGGGGCTTCTGTTGTGCGCCATTGCCCAAACCCGAAACGCGCCGTCGCCCGGATGCTGGACCTCCATCTCACAGCGCTCGCGCACCGCCGACATGGCCGCGGTGCAGCGCAATTCATTGGGGTCAGGCGCGCCGTCGCCATCAATGTCGACACCCAGATACAGGTCCGCATCGCCGCCATCAAGTGATGATGCCTCGGCCAGCACATGCAGGGTCTGGGGAAAGCCTTCCGTAGTGACGAACAGTTCCTGGGTCAACCAGGACGTGCCCAGTCCCGCCAGGTCCCAGGGCAGATGCGGCGTTGTGTCGACGGCAAGCGGCCGATCGACGATGACCGGCGTCGCCAACGACATCGGCCAGTACGACACCTCGATTTCCGGGCCCAGGTCGCCGGCAGTGGGCTTGGGCGTGGCCACATTGATGTCCAGGTGCCCGGCACCCGTTGCCGACTGAATGTGGATGTCTGCGATCGGTCGAACCACGATGCTGACCAATCCTTCCACGCATTTCCCGGCCGCATCGCACAACTCATAGGCGAAGGACTGGTTACCGATGGCGTAGCCGTAGGGTATGAACCGGATGAAGTCATCGGCCACGGTGCCGGGGGTGCCTGCATCGTTTATCCGGAGCGTGGCCTGCGCGGCGCTATCGCTGATGCGCAACACGCCAGGGGATAGACGTGCCGCATCGAACACATCGTTGATCAGCACGTCCAAGTTCGCCGAATTGTTGTTCAAGATCACGAATCGATCGTCCCGGGCGGCTAACACCGGCTCGACCGCTTCGACCTCGCTGGCAAATCCAGCGCCACAGGCGGCCAGCAGCAGAGGCAGTGCAGTGCGGCGAACCCAGGGCAGGCAGGCTTCGAACATTGGGCGGTTCTCGTTATTTTTGGCCAAAAAGCGGCCCTTGGATGGAGCAGTTCAGGACGTTTTCGACACTAACATTGTCTTTGAAAAACCGGCAAGCCATGGGTGTGGAGTAACCCGCAAAAAAAAACGGCCCCGAGCGGGGCCGTACTGCGGGGTTGGCGGAGCGCGGGGATCAGGCCGCGAACAGCGAGCGCATTTTCTTGAGCGCGTTGGCTTCGATCTGCCGGATGCGCTCGGCGCTCACGCCGTACTCGTCGGCCAGCTCCTGCAGCGTGGCCTTGGGCTCGCCCAGGAAGCGGCGCTTGAGGATGTCGCGCGAGCGGGCGTCCAGTTCCGCCATGCCCTCGCGCAGCAGCTCCAGTTGGTCGTCCTCGTGGCTCTCGCGCTCGTAGGCCATGGCCGGGTCGTCGCTGGCGTCACGCAGGTAGGCCACCGGCGACGGAGGCGCGTTGTCATTGTCCTCGTCCGGGGCGTCGAAGCCGATGTCGCGGCCGCTCAGGCGCGACTCCATCTCCAGCACTTCGCGCTTGGAGACGTTGAGGTCCTTGGCCACGGCGGTCACTTCAGCGTCGTTCATCCAGCCCAGGCGCTTCTTGCTTTTGCGCAGGTTGAAGAACAGCTTGCGCTGCGCCTTGGTGGTGGCCACCTTGACGATGCGCCAGTTGCGCAGGATGAATTCGTGCATCTCGGCGCGCACCCAGTGCACGGCGAAGGACACCAGGCGCACGCCCTGGTCGGGATCGAAGCGCTTCACTGCCTTCATCAGGCCGATGTTGCCTTCCTGGATCAGGTCGCCCATGCCCAGGCCGTAGCCCTGGTAGCCACGGGCCACGTGCACGACGAAGCGCAGGTGCGAAACCACCAGCGCCTTGGCGGCGTCCAGGTCTTCGCCGTCGCGGAACTGGCGCGCCAAGGCCTGCTCGTCTTCGACGGTCAGTACCGGCACGCGGTTCACTGCGGAGATGTAGGCATCCAGCGAACCCAGCGCACTCGGGATCGGCAGGTTGTTCGCGATCAGGGCCGTGGTGGTCATGGTGTCCTTTTTCATGGGTCAAGTTTAGCACTCGGCCTATTGGAGTGCTGAATAGGCCAGAAGTTCACTGTCTGTTCCATTCATGCAACAGCCAGCCTTCCTGAACGCTGATTGATCTGGGGCCGACCGACCGGGGCTTCAAGGGTGGAAACGCACTCCTGGAGCATCAGCCCAGGAACCGCCGTTGAGGCGCCGGCACTCATCCGGCGAGCCCCTGGCGGATCAGCAGGTGTATGCGCAGGCCGGGCTCCAGCTGGCGCAAGTGCATCCGGCCACCCAGGGCCAACACCCGGTCCTTCATGCCAACCAGGCCATTTCGGCTGCGAAAGGTCTCCAGACGCCCGGCACCGTCATCCCGGATGTCCATGAACAGCCAGAGCGAACCGCCCCGGCGGCTGATCCGAAGGCGCAGCAGCAGCCGGACCGCATGCGCATGGCGCACGGAATTGGTCACGGCTTCCTGCGCGATGCGAAACGCCGCCGTGCGCTGCGCTTCGCCAATGGCGGCCAGCAGGCGCGAGTCGCCCTCCAGCCGCGTCTCGAAGACCAGGCCGGCGTCTTCGGCCAGGCGACGGATGCCGCCGCGGTCGATGGCGCCAAACAAACCAAGTTCCGCCAGCCCGACCGGGGCCAGGGCATCGAGCACGCCGCGAATATTGGCCTGCATCGCCCGGGCCAGCTCCAGCAGGTTCTCGATTGTTTCCGGCCGGCCGACCGAAGTGAACCCCGGCTGGGCAAGCTTCAGGTGGGTCTGCAGGGCGGCAAGATTCTGGCCGAACTCATCGTGCAGTTCGGCGGCCAGGCGCTTGCGCTCCTGCTCCTCCACCTGCAGGTTGCGGGCCGCTGCCGCCCGGAGCTCATCCGCCAAGCCGGCCAGCCCGCGCTGGGATGAAAGCAATTCGAGCGCCTGCCGGCGATGATCGTCGGCGGTGGCTCCCAGCAGCAGGGCCATCGCCCCCGCTATCGCCACGAACAGCTGCAGCAAGACCGGCGACTGCTGCGCCAGACCGAGG
>JANORD010000220.1:0-17236 GCA_031415095.1 Lysobacteraceae bacterium | reverse complement strand
CAGCCCACGCTGGTAGCTGACCAGGCTGTCACGGTGGATGTCGCCATCAGCGAGTTCATGACCTCGCTCTGGCAGGCCATCCTGATCATTCTGGTGTGCAGCTTCGTCAGCCTGGGCATGCGGCCGGGCGCGGTGGTGGCGCTTGCCATCCCGTTCACGCTGGCCATCGTGTTCGCGGTGATGGACGTGGCCAACATCGACCTGCACCGTATTTCGCTGGGCGCCCTGATCATCGCGCTGACGCTGCTGGTGGATGACGCCATGACCACGGTGGACGCCATGGTGCGCCGACTGGGCGCGGGCGATACCAAGGACCAAGCCGCCACCTTCGCCTACAAGACGCTGGCGGCGCCGATGCTGATTGGCACGTTGGTCACCATCGCCAGCTTCGTTCCGATTGGTTTCGCCCAAAGCAGCGCCGGTGAGTACACCTTCACCATCTTCTCGGTGGTGGGTATTTCCCTCATCGTGTCCTGGCTGGTGGCGGTCATCTTTGCGCCGGTGGTGGGCAAGGCCATCCTGAAGGCGCCCAAGCCGGATCCCGACGCCAAGCCCGGCAAAGTGCTGGAGGTCTACAGCGGGTTCCTGAAGGGCGCCATCAAGGCCAAGTGGCTCACGGTTGGGCTAACGCTGGGTGCGTTCGTGGTGGCCATCCTGCTGTCGAGCCAGGTGTCCCGGCAGTTCTTCCCGGCGTCCGATCGCCCTGAACTCACCGTTGACATGACCCTGCGCCAAAACGCTTCCATCCTTGCCACGGAAGCACAGGCCAAGCGGCTGGAGGCGCTGCTAAACGACGACCCGGATGTCGATCACTACAGCACCTACGTTGGTCGCGGCGCCATTCGTTTCATTCTGACCTTGAACGTACAGCTGGCAAATCCATTCTTTGCCCAGTTCGTGATCGTTGCCAAGGATCTCGAGGCGCGCGAGCGTCTGCAGCAGAAACTTGAGTCTGTTTTGGCCGAGCAATTCCCGGAAGTCGTGTCGCGGGTGTCGCCGCTGGAATTGGGGCCGCCCGTGGGCTGGCCGCTGCAGTACCGGGTGACCGGTCCGGATGAAGACGAAGTGCGGCGTATCTCGCTTGAACTGGCGCAGCTGGTGGGCGCCGATGACCGGGTGCGCCAGATCAACTACGACTGGATGGAGCCGGCGCGCCAAGTGCGCGTCATCGTCAACCAGGACGAAGCGCGACGCCTCGGCATCAGCACCCGCTCGCTGTCGGCGGTGCTGAATGGGGCGATGACGGGTACGGTCATCACGCAGGTGCGCGATGACATTTACCTAGTGAACGTGGTGGCACGGGCCACCAACGAACAGCGGGCCTCGTTCGAGACGCTGAGTTCGCTGCAGGTGGCCACGCCCAGCGGCCGCATGGTGCCCATGAGCCAGTTTGCCACGTTCAAGGAAGATCAGGAGTTCCCGCTGGTCTGGCGCCGCGACCGCTTGCCCACGCTCACCGTGCGTGCCGACGTCACCGCCGGCGTCATGCCCGACGCAGTGGTGGGCAGCCTGGCGCCCAAGATCGAGTCCTTCGACGCTGCTTTGCCGGCCGGTTATGGCGTTGCCACCGGCGGCCTGTACGAGGAGAGCAAGATATCCAGCGATTCCGTTTTTGCGGTCGTGCCGCTGATGGTCCTGCTGATGCTGGTGATCATGATGGTGATGCTGGTGAGCTTCCGGCGCCTGGCCATGGTGATGTGCGTGCTGCCGCTGGGCCTGATCGGCGTGGTGCTGTCGCTGCTGGTGTTCAACCAGCCGCTGGGCTTCGTGGCGATCCTCGGCATCCTGGCCCTGATTGGCATGATTGCGAAAAACGCCGTCATCCTGATCGTGCAGATTGAAACCGATCGCGCTGAAGGCAAGAACGTGATCGACGCTGTCATGGCCGCCGCCACCAGCCGCCTGAGACCCATGATGCTGACGGCCATCTCCACCGTGCTGGGCTTGATCCCGATCGCGCCCACCGTGTTCTGGGGCCCGATGGCCTTTGCCATCATGGGCGGCCTGCTGGTGGCTACCCTGCTGACCCTGGTGTTCCTGCCGGTGGTCTACGTGATGGTCCTTGGCAATGAGAAGGAAAGTACGCCGCAGCCGGCACCTGGGGCCGCCTGATGGCTGCCGGCGGGTACAAGCCGCTGTTGGAGATAAACCTGACGGATCAGCGGCAGCTGTTCAATTCCATGGACCCGGCGCCGTTCCGGGCCCGCGATCTTGACCCGGCGGTGGTGGACTACATCGTTGACTGGGCCGAGGACCAGCCCAGGAATGCCGAACTGGGCATGGTGGTCAGCCTCAACCATGAAACGGTGTCCGACCACGATGTGGACATCTTGCGCGAGGCGCTGTGTCAGGACTTCCGGCGTCGGGCGCAGGCCGAGCGGCGCCGCTTGGCGCGTCTGTTCCGGGACGGCCGGATCAGCATGCTCATCGGCGTGGGGTTCGTGGCGGTCACCATCCTGATCACCGACGCCCTTGGTACTTTGGTTACCGCGCAGCGCTCCGCCACCCTGATTGAGGAAACCCTGGTGATTGCCGCCTGGGTTGCGCTTTGGCACCCGGTCAACATCTTTCTCTATGAGTGGTGGCCGATAAGCGCGCAGGCCAAGCTGTTTGACCGCCTGGCGCAGATGGACATGAAGCTGTGCGGCGCGACCGAAGCGATTCTGGGACGGGGCGCCCAGTGAACCAGGTCCCCGAGACGCTGCCGCCGCGTCTGCCCTCGGTGCTCAACGTCACGGCGGTCCGTGCCGCCAGTTTCGTGGCGATATGGCTGGTGTTGATGCCGAGCGCAAAACCAGGCGACTTGGCGGTGGGGGCATTTGCGGTGGCTGCGGCCACCTGGACCAGCCTGTGGCTGCGTCCGCCGGCCACTGGCTGCGTGCGCCTGGGGATCCTGCTGTTGCTGCTGCCGCACTTCCTCGGGGAGTCGGTGCGCGCCGGCGTGGACGTGGCCCTGCGCGCGCTCGGCCCGCGCGTTCGCGTGCAGCCTGGCTACGTCGATTGCCCGCTGGGTTTTCCGCCGGGCCTGGCACGCAACCGTTTTTCCTCCATCACCAGCCTGCTGCCCGGCGCGGTGCCCTGCGGCGATCGCAACGGGGTGCTGGTGTACCACTGCCTGGATACCAACCAGCCGGTGGTGGAGCAGCTGTGGGCTGAAGAAAAGCGGCTCGCCCGCGTGCTGGTTCCGGGGAGCCGACATGGCTGAGTTCCTGCTGGGCGCCGCGTGCTTCGTGCTGGCCATGGTGGCCCTGGGCTTGCTGCGCATCCTGCGCGGCCCCGACGACGTGGACCGCATGATGGCGGCGCAGCTGTTGGGCACCGGTGGTATCGCCGTGGTGCTGCTGCTGGGCGTGGCCACCGACCAGCCGACGATGATCAACGTCGGGCTGACCTTGGCGCTGCTGGCGGCCTTCGCCGGCATCGCGTTCGTCAAGGCGGGTTCGCCGGATGCGGCTGTCGATGATTCGGGGCGCGAGCCGTGATCTCATCCCTGCTGGACGCTTGGACCATCCTGGCGGTCGTCGCCGGCGCCTTTTTCTTCATGGCCGGCACTGCGGGCTTGCTGAGGTTTCCCGACTCGCTCACGCGGCTGCACGCGTTGACCAAGGCCGACAACCTCGGCCTGGGCCTGGTGGTGCTGGGCCTGCTGCCGCAAGTGTCCTCGTTGTTGGATGGGTTCAAGCTGGTTTGCATCTGGCTGCTGGTGCTGCTGTCGGGTGCCAGCGTGTCGCAGCTGGTGGCGCGGCTGATCCGCCTGGGCGAGGAAGCGCGCCGATGATGGACTGGCTCAACCTTGGACTGGCGGCGCTCATCTTGGCCTTGGGCACCTGGGTCGTGTTTGCCCGTGAAGCGTTCTCCGCCGTGGTCGGCTTCATTTCCTACGGCTTGCTGCTCACCTTGGTGTGGGTGCAGCTGAGCGGCGTGGATGTGGCGCTGACCGAAGCCGCCATCGGCGGCGGTCTCACCGGCGCGCTGCTGATCGGCGCGGTGTCGCGCATGCGCGGTACGGAAGCGGTGGGACGCTCCGAGCGCCCCGGTCTTTTGGCTACCTGCGTTGCGGCCATCGTTGCCATCGCGGTGACCGTGGGCTTGGGCTATTGCGTGCTGGCGCTGCCGCATCCGGCGCCGTCGTTGGCCCAGGACGTTGCCGACAACATGGCCAGTACCGGCGTTGGCAATCCGATCACGGCGGTGCTGCTGGCGTTTCGGTCCACGGACACCTTGCTCGAGGCGGTGGTCCTGCTTTTTGCGCTGGTCGGCGTCTGGTCATTAACGCCGGACCGCTACTGGGCCTGCCGTCCCGGCGTGCGGCAGTTGGCTGATCCCAACGGTATCCTGGCCTACGTGGCGCGCGTGCTGCCGCCGATTGGCATCGTGGTGGGCATGTACATTTTCTGGGTGGGCGCAGACTACCCGGGCGGCAAATTCCAGGGCGCCACCATCCTGGCGGCCATGTGGCTGCTGGTGGTGATGGCCGGCTTGGCCGACATGCCGCCCATCAGCCGCATCTGGCTGCGCGCCACGCTGATACTTGGCCCGCTGGTTTTTATCGCCATTGGCCTGCTGGGAGCGGTGACGGCCGGCGCTTTCCTGGCGTACCCGGACGGCTATGCCAAGCCGCTCATTCTGGTCATCGAATTCGCGCTGATGCCCAGCTTGACCCTGATCCTGGGCCTGCTGTTGGCCGGCGCGCCGCGACGGGCTGGCGCACCATGATGTCCGCTGCCACGCTGTTTGGCCTGTGCGCCGCGGTGCTGATCGGATTGGGCCTGTTCGGGTTGATGGTGAACCCGCGGCCGCTGCGAAAAATCCTGGCTTTCAACGTCATCGGCAGCGGTGTGTTCCTGATGCTGGGCGCCATTGCCCGGCGCGGCGCCGGTGCCGGCATGGGCGGCGACCCGGTGCCGCAGGCGTTGCTAATCACTGGAATCGTGGTGGCGTTTTCCGCCACGGCATTGGCCGTGGCGCTACTGCTGCGATTGTTCGATGAATCGGGCTCGGACAGCCTTAACGCGCCGCCGCCGGACACGAAAGGCAAGGAGTCCGGCGATGTATGATTTCGAAAGCCTGCGGCGGGGCAGGGCATGACCACGCCCGGTGGCTTGCTGCTGGCTTTGGTTGTACTGCTGCCGGCGGTGGGCGTGATGGCCGGGCTGGTGTTGGGTGGCCGAAATGCCCGCCGCGTCGCCGTCGTCACTTGGCTGGCGGTTGCCGGGCTCGTTGCCGCCATCGCAATGCAGTACCTCGAGTCGGGCCAGTCCGTGGTCTATCTGCTCGGTGGCTGGTCGCCGCCGCTGGGCATCGCGCTGCGTGCCGACGGCATCGCCGTGGCCATGATGGCAGCGGTGGCGGTGGTGGTGGGCGGCATCGCGGTCTACGGCTGGGGCCAGTTCGAAACGCCGGTGGGCAGCAGCGAACAGCGCGCACCGCTGATGTTCTGGCTGCTGCTGATGGCGGTGTGGAGCTCGCTGAACCTCGTGTTCGTCAGCGGCGACCTGTTCACGCTGTACGTGGCGCTGGAACTACTCACCTTTGCCGGCGTGCCGCTGGTGTGCTTGGACGGCAAAGGGGAAACCCTGCGCGCGGCGCTGCGCTACCTGCTGTTCGCGCTGCTCGGTTCGCTGCTGTACCTGCTTGGCGCCGTGCTCCTTTACGGCGCCTACGGCACGCTGGACATCGCGCTGCTTGCGGCCGTCATTGAGCCGGGCCCATTGGCCTGGGCTGCAGCGGCGCTGATGACGGTGGGCCTGCTCGCCAAGACCGCGCTGTTCCCGCTGCATATCTGGCTGCCGCCGGCCCACGCCGGCGCGCCGGCCGCTGGCAGCGCCATTCTCTCGGCGCTGGTCATCAAGGGATCCTGGTTCCTGGTTATCCGGCTTTGGTTCGACGTAATGCCGGGTGTGGTCACCCCTTCCGCCGCGCAGCTGCTGGCCACCCTAGGCGCGCTGGCCATCGTGGTGGGCAGCGTGGTGGCGCTGCGCCAGGAGCGGCTGAAGCTGCTGGTGGCCTATTCCACCATTGCCCAGATTGGCTACCTGTTCCTGATGTTCCCGCTGGCGTTTGGCGACGGCGGCTTGGTGCACGGCGACGTGCTCACGGGCGGCGTGCTGCAGGCTATTTCCCACGCCACCGCCAAGGCCGGCATGTTCATGGCGGCCGGCTTGATATATGCGGCACTGGGCCACGACCGCATTGCAGAGTTGGCCGGTGTGGCGCGGGCCATGCCGATCACCGTGATTGCTTTTGCCGTGGCCGGCGTGGCTCTGATGGGCGTGGTGCCCAGCGGTGCGTACTTGGCCAAGAAGCTGCTGCTCAGCGCTGCCGATGGCTCTGGCCAATGGTGGTGGACGGTGGTGCTGCAGGGCGGTGCCGCCTTCACCGCGGGCTACGTGGTGCTGTTCCTGGTGCGGGTGCTGCGCCGTGCGCCGGCACCGCTCACGCTGGTGAAGCCGCTGCCACTTGCGCCGCAGCTTGCGGCGCTGGGCCTGGCGCTGGCGTCCCTGCTGCTGGCGTTCGCGGCGCTGGGGCCGGTGTCCCCGGAACTGGTGTCAAATCCGCTGGCGCCCAAGGAGCTTGCCTCCACCCTCTGCGTGGTCCTGGGCGGCGTGCTGCTGGCGCTGGGCCTGGCTCGCGGCTCGCTGTTCAATCCAGACGCAGGCGCGGACTCTGGCGGCTTGCTGCGCCGCGCTGCGGGTGCGGCAGGCGTGGCGTTCGAGCGTCTGGATGAGTTTGCCCGCCGCTGGACCAGCGCCAGCGTCCTGCTGCTGGCCCTGGCCGGTCTGTTTGCCTGGTTGATGGTTCGGGGCGCGCAAGGTTGACGGACGCAAGCACCCAGAAGCTGTCGCGCGGGGCGCTGCTTGCCCTGGTAGTGGGCTCGATGGTCGGGGCGGGCATCTTCACCCTCCCGTCGGCCTTCGGGCGATCCACCGGCGTGGTGGGTGCGCTGGTCTCGTGGGCCATCGCTGGCACCGGCATGCTGATGCTGGCGTTCGTGTTCCAGACCCTGTCGCGGCGCAAGCCTGAGATCGACGCTGGCATCTACGGCTACGCCGAGGCCGGCTTTGGCCACTACTTGGGATTCGTGGCGGCGTTTGGCTATTGGATTGCCTGCTGCCTAGCGGACGTTGCGTGCCTGGTGCTGATCAAGGCCACCTTGGGCCAGTTCTTCCCGGTGTTTGGCGACGGTTCCACCGCGGTGGCCATCCTCGGCGCCAGTGCCATTGTCTGGCTGGTCCATATGCTCGTGCTGCGCGGGGTGAAGGAGGCCGCGACGCTCAATAGCATCGCCACGGTGGCCAAGATGATCCCCATCGGCATCTTCATCTTCGTGGTGATCGCCGGCTTCCGGGCCGACGTGTTCGCGCTGAATTTTTGGGGCGGCGAAGAGGCCAGCCTGAGCAGCGTCGCCAGCCAGGTTCGAAACACCATGCTGGTGACGGTGTTCGTATTCGTGGGCATCGAAGGCGCCAGTGTCTATTCGCGCCACGCCAAGAACCGCGACGACGTGGGCTGGGCAACCGTGTTGGGCTTCTTGGGGGTGCTGTGCCTGCTGATGATGGTCACCGTGTTCTCGTACGGAGTTTTGCTGCGACCTGAGCTGGCGGCGTTGGCCACGCCATCGATGGCGGGCGTGATGGAGGCGATTGTCGGGCCATGGGGCCGGATTTTCGTGAGCGTGGGCCTGCTGATTTCCATCGCCGGCAATTACCTTTCCTGGTCGCTGCTTGCGGCCGAGGTGCTCAGTTCGGCCGCCAAGCACAACACCGTGCCGGCTTTCCTGGGCCGCGAGAACGCCAAGCAAGTGCCCTACACGGCGCTGTGGCTGACCAACATCGTCATCCAGGCCTTCCTGCTGGTCACCTTCTTCGCCGAGTCCGCATTCACTATCGCGCTGAAAATGACCAGCGCCATGACCCTCATTCCCTACCTTTTGGTAGCCGCTTACGGCCTCAAATTGGCCTGGACCGCGGAAACCTACGGTGCCGCCGACCGCAGCCGCCGCCGCGAGGGGATTTTCGCCGCCGTCGCCACGCTGTACGCCATCGCCATGCTGGTGGCCGGTGGCCCCAAGTTCGTGCTGCTGGCGGCGCTGCTGTATGCGCCTGGCACCTGGCTGTTCTGGCGCGCCCGTCAGGAGCAGGCCTGCCAAGTGTTCACTCGCCCCGAGGCGGCGGCGTTTGCCGGAATCTGTCTGATGGCGGTGACGGCCCTCTACGCCCTGCTGACCGGCCGTATAAGCATCTGACTTTGGCTCAGGGCGAAAGCCCCGGCGGCACGGCCGGGGCTTCATGCCTTACTCGCTCGGCGTGGCCGGTTCGCCCTCGGGCGGGACCGCGGCAGATGCCAACGGCCCTTGCCCGGCGATTTCACTGGACAAATCCACCCAGCCGCCGCCCATGGCGCGGTAGACATTGATGGATTGTGCGTAGCGGTCGGCGCTCAGGCGCACGGCGGCGAGTTCGGCGGCGAACAGCTCGTTCTCCGCGACCAGAACTTCCACGTAGCCGGTGATGCCGCGGTCGAAACGAAGGCGGGAGAGCTTGGCCAACTCGCGCAGGGCGTCTACCCGTTTCTGCTGTTCGGCCAGCTCCCGTGTCTTCTTCTCGGTGCCGGTGAGCGCGTCGTTGGTTTCCCGGAAGGCATTGAGGATGGTCAGCTGGTACACCAGCACCGCCTGCTCGCTCTGCGCCTCGGCCGAGGAAACCTGGCCCTTGATGCCGCCGAAGGTGAACACCGGGCCGGCAATGCTTGCGCCCAGCAGCCAGGTGGACGCCGGCTCGGTCAGCAGCTTGGAGAACGCCGTGCTGACGCTGCCCAAGACGCCGGTGATGGAGATGTTGGGGTAGTAAAGCGCCCGCGTCGCGCCGACGTTTGCGTTGGCGGCCACCAGGTTCTGTTCGGCCTGCAGCACGTCGGGGCGACGCTGCAGCAGGGCAGTCGGCAGGTCGGCCGGCACCTGGGGCGTCACCAGCTCATCAATGGTCTTGCCGCGCGGGATGGGGCCCGGGTTGCGGCCAAGCAGGATGGAGATGAGGTTCTCCTGCGCGGCGATGGCCTGTTCGAAGGCCGGAATGGCCGCCTTGGCCTGCTGCGCCTGCGACGTGATCTGGGTCACCTCGGTGCGGGAAACGATGCCGGCCTTGAAGCGCAGGTCGAAGATGCGCGCCGTCTCCACGAAGTTGTCCGCGGTGGCGTGGGCGATCTCCAGCTGGCGATCCAGCGCCCGCAGCGAGATGTAGTTGGTGGCCACGTTGGCCACCAGGGAAAGCACCACGCCGCGCTGCGCCTGCTCGCTGGCGTAGACCTGGGCCTGGGCGGCTTCGCTCAGGCGCCGCACGCGGCCGAACAGGTCGGCCTGCCAGGCGGTGCCCAGGGACGCCTGGTACAGCGAGAAATACGGATCCGCGCCCGGGGGCAGGGGCGGCTGGCCCACTGTGCTGGCCTGGGCGCGGCTGGCGTCGATGCCGTAGCCGATCTGCGGATAGAGCTGCGAGCGCGTTGCATTCAGCGCGCCAAGGAACTGGTCCACGCGGGCGGCGGCGATACGCACGTCCAGGTTTTCGCGCAGGGCGGAGTCCACCAGTTCGTTGAGGACGGGATCCTGGAACTGTTCCCACCACTTGGTGTTGGCGGCGTCGACGGCCGCGCTGCTGTCGATGCGCCACTTCTCAGGCGTGTCGAACCCAGGACGGACATAGTCTGGACCCACGGTACAGCCGGTGATGCCGCCTATCGCAAGAACCAACGTGGCAAATCTAAGCATTTGATCTGGTCTTCCGGTGGGGAGGCGTTTGCTGGTTCCGGCCCGGACAAGCCGGGCGTGAGGCCCATGGTAGCGAGCTAGAAGTCCTTGCGCACCGTCATCCAAGTCTCGATGGAGCTGTAGTTCGAGCCCAGCAGGTTGCTGCGGTCGCGGATGTACAGCACCTCGGGATTGAGCGACCAGCCGTCGGCGAACTCCCAGATCAGTCCGCCGCCCAACTCGTAGAGGTCGTCATTGCGGGTGGGAAGTGCAAAGGGCTCATCGCCGCTATCGGAGCTGATGCGTTCGTAGCTGTAGCGATCGTTCTGGTACCAGACGAAGACGAAGCCGCTCCAGCTGTCGTTGATGGTGAAGTCGAATTCCGGGGACAAGCTAAAAAAATTGGAGTCTCCGTCGATGCGGCTGGAGGTCTCGCGGCCGCCCGCGGCGGTGAGGGTGAAGCTGGCATCGCCGTCCATCAGCGACCGCGTCCAGCCGGCGCTCAGTTCGGCGATGTGCCGGGAGCGTTCGCGCAGCGGGCCTTCCGGGTAGCGCCGGCGGCGGTACTCGGCGCCAAGCTCCACTTGATTGTCCTCGTCAATCAGGATCCGCCAGTCGGAATACAGCCCGTAGTCGTTGCGATAGTTGCCGTTGCCGCGGAAGCTCACCCGCCCGCGCACGCCCACCGCGAGGTTGTTGTCGCCCAGGGAGCGGCTGAGGGCCGAGTTCCAGCGCAGGTCGGAGTCGTTGCGGCGTGCACTGGCGTCGTAATACCTAAACCGGTAGTCCAGGCTGTTATTGAAGGCGAGTTCGTCGGACAGCCGGTAGTTGAGGCGGCCGCCGAAGCGATAGCTCACGAAGAAGTCATCGGTCTCGCCGCTGCCGGCCGAAGTGGAGTTTTCGCGATAGTTGCCGATGCCACCCAAGGCGTAGCCCGATAGCGCCAAGGGGTCGCCGGCGAGGTACTGGCGTGCGGTTTCGGCATAAATCTCGGCGCGTTGGTTCAGGTCGGGCGGCAGGCCGTCCAGACGCAGCACGGTTTCGAACTCCAGCACCGCGCTGGCGTAGTCGCCGGCCTCGAGGTAGCGCAGGCCGGCCCGAAGGTGGGAGTCAACCGTTTCCAGGTCCGCTGGCGGCGGAACCTTGGCATCGGCCGACTCCTGGGCGCTGGCGACGCTGGCGAAGGCGACGCCGATACCAAGCGTGAGGCCGAGGAGGGCTCCGCGGCACCGCGATTGCCTATGGGCCGAGCGGCTGATGGTGTGGGCACGCTGCATCTGAACTCAGCTCCAAGGTTACGACTCAATCCCAGCGGGTGTCGTCCCGCCTTGGCAAAAACACCAAGAGAAGCGGGGATCTCCGAGGACCAAACCGTTTGAAATTGGTTAACCTGTTTTCACACAAAAATCACAACTCACAGCAGGTCTTGCGCTTCATATTCAGGTCGGGTTAACTGTATCCAGTCGGGTGTTTCTGCGCAACCACCTCACCATTTTCCGATGTGCGAAGGCCGCGTTGACGGCCGACATTTTTTTATTGCCTGGAACCGCCCATGACCCGAATCGCCCCAACCTTGCTGCTCGCTGCAGTCGCCCTGGCCGCCTGTTCGCCCGGCGAGCCTACCGTCCCGGCCGCAGCTCCCGCACCCAGCGAGCCCGCCGCGGCCCCCGACATGCACAACAGCCGCAACTCGCTTGATTGGGCCGGCACCTACTCCGGCGTGCTGCCCTGCAGTGATTGCGCCGGTGTTGTCACCACGCTGCAACTTGGCAGCGACAATACTTTCCAGATGAGCTCCCGCCGACTCGCCTTTGGCGCCGCGCCCACCGAGCAATCGGGCCAATTGACTTGGGCAGCTGACGGCAACGGCATCAGCCTGGTCACCGGCGCCGACGCTGCCGCTTTCGGCGTAGGCGAGGAGCGGCTGGTCCAACTCAACAGCGACGGCTCGCGGCCGGGCGCCGATGCGCCCGCGGCCATTCTTCACAAGCTCGCGGCGCCGGGCGGCGCGCTCGGCCAGGTGCTGCAGGATCACCGCTGGACGCTGGTGTCCGCCGCTGGCGCCGACAACGCGCCCATTGCCGCGCTGTTGCCCGCTGCCGGTCCAGGCTTCGTATTCAGCTTCGCCCAAGGGCGGCTGCGGGTCGAGGGTGGCTGCAATGGGCTGCGCGCGGGCTACCAGCTCAGCCCCGAAGGCGTGCTCGGAATCAGCGGCGGAGCGGCCACCATGATGGCTTGCGAGCCGGCGCTGATGGCTGCCGATTCGGCCGTGGCGGCGCTGCTTGCCAAGCCCCTTGAGGTGGCCGTGGCGCACGGGCCGGAGCCTTTGCTCGCGCTGCTTGCCGAATCAGGCGAGGTGCTGCAGCTGCGCGGCGAGCTCACGCCGGAAGCGCGCTATGGCGCGCCGGGCATCGGGTTCCTGGAAGTGGGCCCACAGCGACTGGCCTGCGATGGCGCGACCAGCCCGGATGGCCTGTGCCTGCAGGTGCGCGAGATCAACTTCGACGAGCAGGGCTTGCGTACGGGCACTCCCGGCGAGTTCCAGGCGTTCCCCGGGCTGATCGAGGGCTACCAGCATTCAGCCGGCACCCGGAACATCATTCGCGTGAAACGTTTCCAGCCGGATGCGGCAGCGCCCCCGGTGCTGGTGTCGCTGGACATGGTGGTCGAGTCCGAAACAGCGCCGCAATAAGTGACTGCTCGCGCTTGCGCCCGCAGGGTGTCCCAGAAAGCAAATCCAAGGTAAGGGGAGTTACCCAATGAGTTCGACAACAACTGAAAAGCTGCCGCTAGGTACCCTCACCGCGATGGTGGTGGGCGGCATGGTGGGTGCCGGTGTTTTCTCTATTCCACGCAATTTTGCCATGGCCACCGGTGTTTACGGCGCGCTGATAGCCTGGACTATCGCCGGCTTGGGCATGTTGATGCTGGCCTTCGTGTTCCAGACCCTCGCCAACCGCAAGCCTGACCTTGACGCTGGCGTATATGCCTATGCCCGCGCAGGCTTCGGACCTTACCTTGGCTTTGCGTCCGCGTTCGGATACTGGGCCAGCGCGTGCGTGGGCAACGTCTCTTACTGGGTGCTGATCAAGTCCACCTTGGGCGCGGTGTTTCCGGCCTTCGGGGACGGCAACACCGTTATCGCCGTCGCGGTCTCTTCCATCGGCATCTGGGCCTTCCACTTCCTCGTCCTGCGCGGCACCAAGGAGGCGGCCGCCATAAACAAGATCGTGACCATCGCCAAGATTATCCCGCTGCTGCTTTTCCTGGTGTTGGTGATCTTTGCGTTCAAGCCCGACGTGTTCATGGGTAACCTGTGGGGCGGTAGTGAGGAGGCTGGCTACGGCGGTCTGTTCAACCAAGTCAAGGCCACGATGCTGATCACTGTGTTCGTGTTCCTGGGCATCGAAGGTGCCAGCAACTACTCACGTTTTGCCAAGAAGCGCGAGGATGTCGGCACGGCCACGGTGGTCGGCTTCCTCAGCGTACTTGCCCTGTTCGCTTCGGTTTCGATCCTCTCGTTCGGCATCCTGCCGCGTGAAGAGATCCAGCAGCTCAGCCAGCCCTCGGTGGGCGGCGTGCTGGCGGCTGCGGTGGGTCCGTGGGCGGCAACGTTTATCGGCGTCGGCGTCATCATCTCGGTGCTGGGCGCTTACCTGGCGTGGACGTTGATGTCTTCGGAAGTGCTGTCCATCGCTGCCAAGAAGGGCGACATGCCGGCCTTCCTGGCCAAGGAAAACGCGGCGCAGGTACCCACCAACGCCCTGTTGATGAGCACGCTGTTGGTCCAAGGCGTACTGGTGGCAACGCTCTTTTCCGCAGATGCCTTCACGTTCGCTTTGTCGCTGTGCAGTCACTTGTCGCTGCTACCGTACCTGTTGTCGGCCGCGTTCCTGCTTAAGCTGGTGATGACCCGCGAGACCTACAGCATTGGCGACAAGGACATCAGCAAGGACACGATCGTAGCCGTCCTGGGCGTTATCTATGGCCTGTTCCTGATCTACGCCGGCGGCATGAAGTTCCTGGTGCTCTCGTTCCTGATCTACGCGCCCGGCACCCTGCTGTACCTCAAGACGCGCCGCGAGCAATCCAAGCAGCTGTTCACTTCCGCCGAGTGGTTTGCCTTTGCGGTGGTAGTGGCTGGCGCCATCTACGCACTGATTGGTCTGATTACCGGCTACATCACCATCTAAACGGAGATTACTGACATGACAGACGCAGCAAAAAAGCCCGCTTTTGGCGTTCACTCTGAAGTTGGACAGCTCCGCAAGGTGATGGTCTGCGCCCCGGGACGGGCCCATGCGCGCCTCACCCCCTCGAACTGCGACGCACTGCTGTTCGACGACGTGTTGTGGGTGGAAAACGCCAAGCGTGACCACTTCGATTTCGTCACCAAGATGCGCGACCGCGGCGTCGAGGTGGTGGAGATGCACAACCTGCTGGCCGAGACCCTGGCGGTGCCGGAGGGCAAGAAGTGGATCCTCGACAACCAGGTGGTGCCCAACCAGGTTGGACTGGGCTTCATCGATGAACTCAAGAGCTACCTCGAAGGCCTCAGCAACCGCGACTTGGCCGAGACCCTGATTGGCGGCATGTCCACCGAAGAATTCCCGGAGTCGGTCGGCGGAAAGGCATTCTCCGTAATGCGTGATTCGGCCAATGGCATCGAGTACCTGCTGCCGCCCTTGCCCAACACTCTCTACACCCGCGACACCACTTGCTGGATTTACGGAGGCGTGACGCTGAACGCGCTGTTCTGGCCGGCGCGCCAGGAGGAGACCATCCTCACCACCGCGATCTACAAGTTCCATCCCGACTTCGCGGGCAACGTCAACGTGTGGTTCGGCGATCCGACCGCGGACCACGGCTTGGCCACCATCGAGGGCGGCGACGTGATGCCCATCGGCAAAGGCATCGTGTTGATCGGCATGAGCGAGCGCACCTCGCGCCAAGGCATCAGCCAGCTCGCCGCAGCGCTGTTCAAGAAGGGCGCTGCCGAGCGCGTGATCGTTGCGGCGATGCCGAAGATCCGCGCGGCCATGCATCTGGACACCGTGTTCACGTTTGCGGACCGCGACTGCGTGCTGCTGGCGCCCGACTTCATGAACCAGACCCGCACCTTCTCCTACCGCCCCAGCGACCATCCCAGCGGCGTTGAAATGCACGCCGAGAAAAAGCCGTTCGTGGACGTGGTTGCCGAGGGCTTGGGTATCAAGAAGATGCGCGTCGTGGAAGCCGGTGGCACTGAGTACCAGCGCGAGCGGACCCAGTGGGACAGCGGCGCCAACCTCGTCTGCGCCTCGCCGGGCGTTGTCTACGCCTACGATCGCAATACTTACACCAACACCCTGCTGCGCAAGGCGGGCATCGAGGTGATCACGATCGTCGGCGCCGAGCTGGGCCGCGGCCGTGGCGGCGGCCACTGCATGACCTGCCCGATCATCCGCGACGCGGTTGATTTCTGATATTCGCAGGAGATGAGCCTGACGCCTGCCGAGAGGCAGGCGTCATTTTTTTGCGTTCCAGGCCAGCTGCCCCGATGCACCGGAGATAGGGCTGGCAAACAGGAGGACGGCCATGGGATACATAACCCACCTTTCGCGCATTGCCTTGGTCGCAGCCAGCCTTTGGCTTTCCCTGCCGGCGCAGGCGGCCACGGTTTATACCGGCGACACCATCGAGGGAAAGAAGGTCATCCGCCAGCTCGATGTCGCCGACCTGGCGCCGGGACAGATACACAAATTCCTGTTCGAAGGCGTGGAAATGGGCACCGGCCAGCACTGGTACGTGCCGGTGATGGTGGCAAAGGGCGTGAGGCCCGGAAAGCGCCTGCTGCTGGTTTCCGGCGTGCACGGCGACGAACTCAATCCCATTGCTACCGTCCAGAAGGTCTTTGCCGAGCTGGATCCAACCACGCTTTCCGGCGCCGTCATCGGCGTCATCGGTTCCAGCCGCCCAGGCGTGGAGCACACCACCCGCGGGTGGCTTTGGATGGATCTTGGCCACAGCCTGATCAACCCGAACCGCACCTGGCCGGGCAATGAGAACGGCAACACCCCGGAGCGCCATTCTTGGCTCTTGATGAACCGCCTCATCCAGGGAAACGTGGATATCGGGGTGGACATCCACACCGGCGGCAATGGCATTTACTTCGGCCTGTTTGCGTTCAGCAGCAGTGATGACGAAGAGACCCAAAAGCTCACCGGACTTTTTCCGCTCGACCAGATCTATCTGTCTCCCACCACCGGGGGATCCCTTTCAGCGGCGCTGGTGAATGCGGGGATTCCCGCGTTCACGCTCGAACTCGGCGGGCCCCGCAAGTTCGTCCCTGAGATGATCGATGCCGGGGTAGTGGGCGTCGGGAACGTCATGTCGCATTACAAGATGCACGACCGACCGATAGGGCAAACCGCCGAGGACCGGGGCGTCTTCATCGGGAACCAGCTGGTCGACATGTTTGCCGCCGAAAGCGGCTTCACCGAGCTGTTCGTCAAGATCGACGATTGGGTGAAGAAGGGTCAGAAACTAGCCATCCAGAAAAACGCGTTCGGCGAGACCGTGCATGAGTACATCTCGCCGGTTGATGGGCGCGTGGCCATCATCGGCACCGACGCCGTTCGGGAGCGAGGCGTGGACGTCGTCAGCATCCTCACCAAAAGCGACGAATGCGGGGAAGGCGGCTGCGAATACGATGGCGATGAGTGATAGTACGGAAACCTGTTCCAGGTCACTTCGGCCAAGGCAGGAACAACGGGCAGCTAGCGCATGACACGGCCAGATTCGCCGCAACCCCTGAGTTTGTTCGAGGCGCTGGTGCCGGTAGCCAGCCTGGTCTTGCTGGTTGGCCTGTCGTACTTCTTGTTCGGCGATGCCGGGGCCGGCGGGCCCAACCAGGTGGCGCTGGTCGTTGCGACGATGATCGCGGTGTTCATTGGTTGGCGGCGCGGCCACTCGGTGCAGTCTTTGAGCAAGGCCGCCACAGATAGCGTGTCCACCGGCATTGGTGCCATCTTCATCCTGTTCGCTGTGGGCGGGTTGATTGGCACCTGGGCCCTGAGCGGCACCCTGGTGGCGATGGTGTACTACGGCCTGCAGCTGCTGAGCCCCAACTATTTCTTCGTCACGGCCTGCGCCGTCTGCGCGATCGTGGCCTTGAGCATCGGCAGCTCCTGGACGGTGGTGGGCACCATCGGCGTGGGTTTCATGGGCATCGCCGTCAGCATGGACCTGAACCCGGCCATTGCCGCGGGCGCGATCATTTCCGGCGCTTACTTTGGCGACAAGTCTTCCCCACTGTCGGACTCGGCGAATCTGTCGGCCGCTTCGGCCGGCGTTGATCTTTACACCCACATACGCGAGACCCTGATCACCTCGTGCATCACGCTGGCCATCGCGCTGTCTGTGTTCTTCTTCCTGGGCGAGCCGGGCGACTTCGATTCCAGCGAGAAGATGATCCAAATTCAACAGGCCTTTGATATCTCGCTCTGGCTGTTC
>JANORD010000219.1:0-8418 GCA_031415095.1 Lysobacteraceae bacterium | reverse complement strand
AAGCTTCCGGTGGCCGCGATTTCTGGGACCCGGGCGTGTACGGCCAGTTCCCGCCGGAAACACGCGACTACGTGCCGTATGTCCTGGCGGCAGCGTGGCTGTTCCTGCACCCGGAGGAGCACGGCCTGGAGTTTCCGAAGGTCAACGGTGCCGCGACCGTGATCAAGCTGAAGGCGCCGGCGTCGCTGTACCAGCTGGCCATCTGCCTGGGCGGCCCGCGCGATGGCCATTTCCGCGCCTTGCGCAACCTCAACGCCCGCTTCGAAGCCGAACAAATGCTTCCGGCCGGCACCGAACTTCGGGTGCCGGTGGCGGTGCCGCTGCTGTATGACGCCAACTGCGTCACCGGCGAGCGCGCCGAGCTGGCCGTGCGCCTGATGGCCGCGCACAAGCCCACGGTGGTTGCCGCATCGGCGCCGCGGGCGGCGTCGGGCCGCACTTACCGTGTGAAGGCCGGAGATACGCTCAGCAGCATCTCGCGCCGCCACGGCTGCGATGGCCCCGACCAGCTGGCGCGCGCCAATCGCCTGCGTACGCCCTACGTCATCCGCACCGGCCAGCGCCTTCAGCTGGTGGGCTGCAAGCACTGACGACCGCCGTGGCGCTGGGCGCTAGAGCGCGTCCCAGCCCGCGCGCGGCTTGAAGCGGCCGCCGTAGCGCGCGCTCAGCACTTCCAGACGCGCGACGAGCTTCTGCGCGCCCACGGCCTTGATGTGCTGGATCGGACCGCCGCGGAACGGCGCGAAACCCGTGCCGAAGATAACGCCGGCATCAAGCAGGTCGGCATCCGCCACCACGCCGTCGTGCAGGCAGGACACGGCTTCGTTGAGCAGCGGCAGGATCAGGCGATCTTCCAGATCCTCGGGCGCCTGGTAGTCCTTGGGCACCTCGGGCTTCACCGCGCGGCCGTCCTTCCAGGTGTAAAGGCCCTGGCCGTCCTTCTTGCCGCGCTTGCCGGGCTCCACCTTGAACGCATCGGGAAGTGACTGGCCGTGGAAGTCGGCCATGATCTTGCCGACGCTGGCGGCGACGTCCAGGCCCACCGTATCAACGAGTTCGATCGGACCCATGGGCATGCCGAACTTCAGCGCCACCTTGTCGATCACCGGGCCCGGGATGCCTTCGGAATAGGCGATCAGGGCTTCCTGCATGTACGGCGCCAGGATGCGGTTGACCAGGAAGCCGGGCGTGCCCGCCACCGGCACCGGCAGCTTGTCGATGGCCTTGCAGAAAGCGGCCAGGCGTCGCTCGGTTTCCGGGTCCAGCTGGTCGTGGCGCACGATTTCCACCAGCGGCATCAGCGCCACCGGGTTGAAGTAGTGCAGGCCGGCAAACCGGGACGGATCGCGCCGGCCTTCGCGCAGCTGGGTGAGCGGAATCGAGGACGTGTTCGACACCAGGATCGCGCCGGGCTTGAGCGTCTGCTCCACCTTGGCGAACAGCGCCTGCTTGGCCTCCAGGTTTTCGAAGATGGCCTCGATCACCAGGTCGGCCTGGGCCACGCCCGCGCCCTCGACGTCGGCCTTCAGGCGCGCCGTGGTAGCCGCGCGCTTGGCCGGGTCCTTCACTTTCTTCGCGAACAGCGCCGCGGCACGGTCCATGGCAGGCTGCACGTACTGCATCTCGCGGTCCTGCAGCGTCACCTCGAAGCCGCGCAGCGCGCACCAGGCGGCGATGTCGCCGCCCATCACGCCAGCGCCGATCACGTGTACGTGCGAGATGTCGTGGTGCTTGCCGCCCAGGCCTTTCAGCCGGTCCATCAGGAAGAAAATCCGGACGAGGTTGTGCGCGGTCGGCGTGCCGGCCAGCTTCACTACCGAGCGCGCTTCGGCCTTGAGCGCGGCGTGCACCGGCAGCCCGCCGCTGCGGCGCCAGGTTTCGATCAGCGCGAACGGAGCCGGGTAGTGCTCTTTGCGCGCCTTGCGGGCCACTTGCTTGGCCATCTGCGGCGCCAGCACGGCGCGCGCAAGACCCGTGTTCGTGGCCCAGGCCAGCAGACGCTGCTTGAGTGGACGCACGGTGCCGCGCTGGGCCAGCTTCACCGCCTCCTCCAGCAGCACGGCCGGTTCCACCACGCGGTCCACCAGGCCCATCGCCTTGGCCGCCGAGGCCGACAGACTGCGGCCGGTGAGCATCAGGTCCATGGCCGCCGGCGCACCCAGCAGGCGCGGGGCGCGCACGCTGCCGCCCCAGCCGGGGTAGATGCCCAGCTTGATTTCAGGCAGTCCGATGCGGGTCTTTTCATCATTGCTGGCAATGCGGTAGCGGCAGGCCAGGGAAATCTCGGTGCCGCCGCCCATGCAGTGGCCGTGGATGGCGGCCACGGTGGGACAGCGAAGTTCGGCCAGCTTCTGGAACACCAGCTGGCCGCGGCGAATCCAGTCCTCCACCAGGCCTTTGGCGGCGATTTCCTCGAAGCTCTTGATGTCGGCGCCGGGAATGAAGCCCGCCGCCTTGCCGGAAATGATGACGATGCCCTTGGGCAGTTCCAGGGCGATGCGCTCGATCATGGCCTCGAGTTCATCCAGCACGGCGCGAGAAAGCGCATTCACGCCCTCGTCGGCGCGGTCCAGGGTGAGCACCAGGATGCCGTCGGGGCGGCGGTCGGCCTGCCAATGGGCCAGGCGAAGTCCGTCGAACATGGCGGTCTCCATACGTTGGGGTAGGGAAGGGAGCCCGTATCATCCGGGCAGGACCCCGGGGGGTCAACGCCGCTGAACGCGCCGCGGAACTTTCCCGGGCCCGTGATGTCCATGCATCGGCCCGGATGGCCGCAGGAGCAGCGTCCCGGATGGGCGAGGATCAACTTGACCTGGACTTGGTGAAGCGTGTGCAGGCGGGCGACAACTCGGCCTTCGACCTGCTGGTGCGCAAGTACCAGCACCGGATTGGCGCCGTGGTGTACCGCTTCGTGCCCGACCACGCCGAAAGCCAGGACATCACCCAGGACGCGTTCATCCGCGCCTACCGCGCCTTGCCGAATTTTCGCGGCGATGCGCAGTTCTACACGTGGCTTTACCGGATTGCCGTGAATACCGCCAAGAACCATCTTGTTGCCACGAAGCGCCGCCCGCCCACCGCCGACGTGGACGTGCAGGATGCCGAGCACCTTGCCGGCGCCGGCCGGCTGCACGACCACGACACCCCCGAACACCAGCTGCTGCGCCAGGAAATTGAACAGACCGTCTCCCGCACCGTGGCCAGCTTGCCCGACGAACTGCGCCGCGCCATCACCCTGCGCGAAGTGGACGGCCTGAGCTACGAAGAGATTGCCCAACTGATGCAGTGCCCGATCGGCACGGTGCGTTCGCGCATCTTCCGCGCCCGCGACGCCATCGACCAAAAACTGCGCCCGCTGATGGACGCCCAATGAGCCTGACCATGACCCCTGACGAGCAAAAAAACCGCGAAGACCTCAGCGCCTGGATGGATGGCGAGCTGTCGGCCGACGAGGCGCGCTTCCTGCAGCGCCGGTTGCACGCCGACCCGGCGCTGCGGGCGCAGTTCGAGCGCTGGCAGCTGGCTTCGGCCTGCCTGCGGGGTCAGTCGATTCTGCTGCAGCCTCCGACTGTGGCGCAGGGCATTGCCGCTGCGCTGGCTGCCGCGCCAGCGCCGGTCCGCGGGCGTGCCTGGATGGCGGGCGCCGCCGCGGCCTTGATGCTGGCCCTGGCGCTGCCGCAGTGGCTGGCACACGACGCCGGGCCCGTCGCTTTTCCGCAAGTGGCCAGTCGTCCGGCCGCCGCGCCCCTGCTGCTGGCGCCCGCCGAGGCGCCGCAGGTTTCGGCAACACCTGTTGATCCGGGCGACGCCGTGGGCAGCTTCCCGCTGGTGATGGCGCCCGAGCGCAAGCCCTGGCCGCGCTCGCCGCTGGCACCTGATGCGCAGGCGCTTGACGGCTACCTGGTGCGCCACAGCGCGCTGGTGGCCGAAGACGGCGGGACCGGCTTGCTGCCTTATGTGGACGTGGTGGCCAACGATCCGGACCCGGCGCGCGGCCAGGACGATTCCCAGCAATGACGCGCGCGCTGCTGGCCCTGCTGCTGTCGCTGGCTGGCCCCCTGCAGGCCGCGCCCAGCGCCGAGGCCTGGCTGGCGCGGGTGGCGCCGGCGCTGAGCGAGTTGGACTACCAGGGCACCTTGGTCTACGTGGTGCCGGGGCGCATGGAAACTTTCAAGGTCTATCACCGGCGCGACGGCGAGCGCGAACGCGAGCGGCTGGTGGCCGTTAGCGGCGCTGTGCGCGAAGTGGTCCGTGACGATGGCCGCGTGATTTTCCAAGGCAGTGACGCCGCGCCGATTGCCTTCGATTTGGGCCCAACGGGGCGCTGGAGTCCGGCCTTGGCGCTGTCGGATGCCGCGGGGCTGCGCGGCTACCGGGCCACGCTGGCGGGCAGCGCACGGGTTGCGGGCCATGCCGCACAGGCGGTCGAACTCCAGCCGCAGGATGCGTGGCGCTACGGCTATCGGCTATGGCTGGAGCGCGAGAGCGGTTTTCCCCTGCGCGTGGACCTGCTGGGCGAGGCCGGCGTTACTTTGGAGCAGGTCGCCTTTACCGACCTGCAGTTGGGCCAGCGACCCAGCGAGGCCGACCTTCAGCCAACGGCGGGCGCCACCCAGCCCTCGAAACCGCCGATGGCCTCGCGGCAAGATGCCGCGCCGGGCTGGTACGTGCCGGCGCCTCCCGAGGGCTTCACGCTGCGCGCCACGCGCCGCTGGCCCGGCGGCGAGCACCTGCTTTACAGCGATGGTTTGGCCAGCGTGTCCATTTACCTCGAAGCCGCCGATGCCGGCTGGAACGGCGCCTCCAGCATCCAGCGCGGCGCGGTGAATGGCCGCGCGTATTGGGTGGACGGTTGGCGCGTGCTGGCCATCGGCAAAGTGCCGGCGGTCACAGCGGACCACTTCGCGCGCAGCGTGCGCCCGAGCCGCGACGATGGCTGAGCGCGAGGTGCTGGTTTGCGCGGTGCACGATGGCCGCGTGCAGCTGCGCCTGCTGGGCAGCGCCTGTGACGGCTGCCAGGGCGGATGCGCGGGGCGCTGCAGCCTGTTTGCCACGGCTGAGGATGGCCAGCTATGGCTGCCGCTGCCGGCCGGCGACAGCGCGGCGCCGGGCCAGCGCCTGCGTCTGCAGTTGGACGACCAGCAGCTGCGCCGCGCCGCCTGGCGCGGCTACGGCTGGGCGTTGCTGGGCCTGCTGCTGGGCGCCGGCCTGGGCAGTGCGGCCGGCCTGCTGTTGGACCGCTACGCCAACGTGCTAACGCTGGCCGGACTGCTGGCGGGAACTTTTTTCGCTGTCCAGTTCTCCAAGCGCCACCTTCCGGAGCCGCGGCTGCTTGCCGCGCGTGAACCGGCGCCTCCTTCCCCCACGAGTGAACCACGATGATTTGCAAGAGCCGCCACGCCCTTTTCTTCGCCCTGGCCCTGCTGGTGCCGATGGTGCAAGCGCAGTCCCCGGCCGCTGCACCCGCCGCAGCGCCCATCGTCAACCTGCCTGATTTCACCCGTTTGGTGGAGCGGGCCGGGCCGGCGGTGGTCAACATCGAAGCCAGCACCCGCCCTGGCACGCAGGCGCGCCCCGCGGCGCGCGGACCTCAGGAAGAACTGCCCGATGACATGCCTGAATTCTTCCGCCGCTATTTCGGCCAGCCCGGGCAGCCGGGCGCACCGCAGGGGCCTGAGCGTGGCCAGGGCGGCGGCGTGTCGCAGGGCACGGGATTCATCATTTCCGCCGACGGCTATGTGCTCACCAACCACCACGTGGTGGAGGGCGCCGACAGCATCGTGGTGCGTCTGACCGACAGCCGCGAATACACCGCCAAGTTGGTCGGCAGCGACCCGCTGTCGGACGTGGCCCTGCTCAAGGTGCAGGCCGCCGGCCTGCCGGTGCTGCCCATCGGCGATTCGCGCAGCCTCAAGCCCGGGCAGTGGGTGATGGCCATTGGCTCGCCCTTCGGTTTCGATCATTCGGTTACCGCGGGCATTGTCAGCGGCGTCGGCCGCCGCAGCCTGGACCCCAGCCAGCAGTACGTGCCCTTCATCCAGACCGACGTGGCGATCAATCGCGGCAATTCCGGCGGCCCGCTGCTCAATACCCGCGGTGAAGTGGTGGGTATCAATTCGCAGATTTTCTCCAACTCCGGCGGCTACATGGGCGTCAGCTTCGCCATTCCCATCGAAGTGGCGATGAACGCCTCGCGCCAGCTGCGCGAGACCGGCCGCGTGGTGCGCGGCCAGTTGGGCGTTCGCATCCAGGACGTGCAGCGCGAAGACCTGCAGGAACTGGGCCTGGACCGCGCGGTAGGCGCGTTCGTGGGTGCGGTGGAGAACGGCAGCGCGGCAGCGCGCGCCGGCATCCAGCCTGGCGACGTGATCACCAGCTTCAACGGCCGCAACATCGTGCGTTCGGCTGAACTGCCGCCGATGGTGGGCGCGCTGCCGCCGGGCAGCCGCGCCAGCCTGCGCCTGGTGCGCAATGGCAAGCCCATGGAGCTAGTGGTGACCCTGGCCGCGCTGGATCCCTCGGTGGCCAGCGCGGATGCCCCGGCGCAGCGCGAAGCGGCCCCCGTGCCGGCCGCCAATCCGCTGGGCCTGGTGGTGCAGCCGGTCACGGCCGACCAGCGCGAGACCTTGGGCCTGGAAGCGGGCGAGGGCGTGATGATCAGCCGGGTCACCGGGCTGGCGGCGCGCACGGCGGGCCTGGCGCCGGGCGTGGTGGTGCTGCAGGTGGACCGCAGCCGCATCGGCTCGGTGGCGGAATTCAACGCGGCCGTGAAGACGCTGGAGCCGGGGGACGAGGTGCGGCTGCTGGTTCGCGACGCCCAGAGCACCGGCTTCGTTGGCTTCGCGCTGCGCTGAGGGCTCGCAGGCGTCGGGGCCGGCATCGGTCCCGGCGTTTTGGGCGTCAACCCGGGCTGGGACCGAGCCGCTGTGCGATAATTCGCCGTTTACCGCCACCCCCAGGTCGCCGGCTTCCCCCATGCAGTACATCCGTAATTTTTCCATCATCGCCCACGTCGACCACGGCAAGTCGACGCTTGCCGACCGCATCATCCAGATTTGCGGCGGCCTGCAAGCGCGCGAGATGGAGGCGCAGGTGCTCGACTCCAATCCAATCGAGCGCGAGCGCGGCATCACCATCAAGGCCCAGTCGGTTTCCTTGCCCTACACCGCCAAGGATGGGCAGACCTACCAGCTCAATTTCATCGACACCCCCGGCCACGTCGACTTCAGCTACGAAGTCAGCCGCTCGTTGGCGGCCTGCGAAGGCGCGCTGCTGGTGGTGGACGCCGCCCAGGGCGTGGAAGCCCAATCCGTGGCCAACAGCTACCCCGCGGGGGAGCAGGGCCTGGAAGTGGTGCCAGTGCTCAACAAGATCGACCTGCCCACGGCCGACATCGAAAAGGTTAAAAAGGAAATCGAGGCCGTGATCGGCATAGATGCCGACGACGCCGTGGCCATCAGCGCCAAGACCGGCCTGAACGTCATTGACGTGCTCGAGGCCATCGTCAAGCGCATCCCGGCGCCGAAGGACCGCGGCAGCAGCAAGCTGCAGGCCTTGATCATCGACTCGTGGTTCGACAATTACCTGGGCGTGGTGTCGCTGGTGCGCGTGATGCAGGGCGAGATAAAGCCTGGCGACAAGATGCTGGTGATGTCCACCGGCCGCACGCACTTGGTGGACAAGGTTGGCGTGTTCACGCCCAAGCGCAAGGACCTGCCCAAGCTGGGCGCGGGCGAAGTGGGCTGGATCAATGCCTCCATCAAGGACGTGCATGGCGCGCCGGTGGGCGACACCCTCACCCTGGCCAACGACCCGGCATCCGAGCCGCTACCGGGCTTCCAGGAAATGCAGCCGCGTGTTTTCGCCGGCCTGTTCCCGGTGGACGCTGAAGACTACCCGGCGCTGCGCGAGGCGCTGGAGAAGCTCAAGCTCAACGACGCCGCGCTGCGCTTCGAACCCGAAAGCTCCGAGGCCATGGGCTTTGGCTTCCGCTGCGGCTTCCTGGGCATGCTGCACATGGAGATCGTGCAGGAGCGCCTGGAGCGCGAGTACGACCTGAACCTGATCACCACCGCGCCCACGGTGGTGTACGAAGTGCTGCTCACCGATGGCAACATCCTCTCGCTGGACAATCCGGCCAAGCTGCCCGCACCCAACAAGGTGCAGGAGATCCGCGAGCCGATCATCCGCGCCAACATCCTCACACCGCCCGACTACGTCGGCAACATCATCAAGCTGTGCGAGGAAAAGCGCGGTCGCCAGGTGAGCATTAATTACCTCGGTTCGCAGGTGCAGATCAGCTACGAGCTGCCGATGGCGGAGGTGGTGCTGGACTTCTTCGACCGCCTCAAGTCGGTGTCGCGCGGCTACGCTTCGCTCGACTATCACTTCGATCGCTTCGAGGCCGGCCCGTTCGTG
>JANORD010000218.1:0-3249 GCA_031415095.1 Lysobacteraceae bacterium | reverse complement strand
AGAGCAGGCCCTCGGCCAGCGGCGCGGCCTTGCGGGCTTTGGCCTCAGTCGGCAGCGATGCACTCATGGTTGCTTGGGGCGCTCAGTTACACCACCCAGCGGGGCGGTGGTGGTCCAACGGAGGTCTGGCCCCGGCCGCGCATCCAGTGGGGGATAAGTGGCCTAGCCACGCCCTTGTGCGGGCCGGGACCAGAAACGCAGAAGCCCCGGCGGGTTAGGCCAGGGCTTCGGGGAGACTTTCTGCAGCGTGCCGGAAGTGTGGGGGCTATAAGTGCGCACTGTCAAGCCGCCTGCGCAAGTCCCGCAAGGAAGCCCCGCACCTCGGAAGTGCCCAGCTCCACCTGAGTGAAGTAGTGCCGTTTTCCAATCATCCATCGTTGCCCCGTCGCTACCCTGATAAGTCTCTGGGCCACCTCGAGGCGCTCCACGCCACGACGGCCTGAGCCGCAGTAGTAGGCACGCATACAGCAGGCCCGCTGTATGTCCCGGCGCGCGATCTCGCCCACCACGTCCTCGATCTGCAGCGTCACAGGGTTGAACTCCAGCGGCTTGAACCCGGTGGGGTGGGCTGGCATCTCGCCGCGGTGGTCGATCAGCACCTGGAGCATGTTCTTTGACTGGTGGCCTAGGTAGTCGCAGTCCCGGTGCAGGGCGAAGTCGCGGCCCCAGGCGTCCAGCCGGTCGCGCACGTAGGCGCCGAACAGGTCCGTGGTGCTCATCTGGAGCGCCCCTGCTCGAGGGCGTGGAAACAGTCGTCGCGAAAGTGCGCCAGGGAAACCATGCGGCCGTAGGTCCTAATCTCGCCGGGGTATTCGCCATTGGCCGGGTGCCTGAGCACGATCAGCCCGGTGTTGGGCGACAGGCATACCGTCCTGAATGATTTCCGGCCCAAGTCCTGCAGCCGGTCCCAGGCGTTCTCTACCTCTATCTCGAGAGCCTCGGCGCGGGAGTTGCGGTCGCGCGCGGGGCACAGGCTCTGGCGGGTCATGGGCTAGGCTCTCCAGTGATGCGGATTTCCACCCGGCCGCCCGGATGGGTCTCGTCTTTGAGGTAGGGGTGGCTCACGAACCGGCTGTCGTTCACCTTGATGGCGTCCGCTATGCCGTCCCGGGCCGCTTTCATGGAACTGAGCAGGCCGTCGTCGTCGCGGGCGCGGCGGTCGGGTGGGTAGAAGTCCATCCACAGGTGCAGGCGACCCTCGGGCAGCTTTAGCAGGTGCCAGCCCGCCTCCAAGGCGCTCAGCTGGGCGTTCTGGCGCGCGGCCTTGGTGGCCTTGCTCTTGGCGCCCCAGTGCGGGCGCGCGTTCGGGTGCAGCAGGCGGTTGGGCCACGGCAGCACCAGGGCGTGAGTCATACCGGCCCCAGTGCGGCCACGCGGCTCAGGGTCTCGTTCAGCGCCAGCAACTCGCCCCGTTCGCCAACCGCCTTGAACCGGCGTCTGAACGCGCTCTGGTCACCGTGGATGCCCTGGGGGCTGGTGTGGCAGTAGGTGCACAAGCCCAGCACCGTGAAGTGGTCGCCCTGGACGATGTGATGGGCCTCCACGAACGGGCCGTCGCCGCACACCGCGCAGCCCGACTGCTTCACCCGCTCGAGGTGGGCCCGTTCCAGCTTGTTGATCGGGGCGGCGTTCTTGGTCCTCATCCCAGCCGCGCCACCTTGGCAAAAGCCTTGCGCCCCATGTAGCGGATCGGTGCCTTGCCGCGGCTGAGCCGGCGGTAGCGCACGACCTTGTGCTTGGGGCTGTAGCTGACCACCTCCACCCAGTAGGGGCTCAGGTACGCCTGGGTGCCTGGATCAATCCTCATTCGGGCGGTTCCTCTGGTTTCCGCCCCACCGGCGCGGCGCGGGTTTCGGGTTGGTGTCCACCGGGCGCGGCAGGTCGCCCTCCCAGGCGTCCAGGCGCATCTGGTCGAATCGGTTCTTGAAGTGCAGCGTGCCGCCGGCCTGGGCGTTGCGGGCCTTGGCCACGATCAGCTCCACCACGCCGGTCTTGGGCTGGTCGCGCTGGTAGTAGTCCTCGCGGTGCAGGAACCACACGTCGTCGGCGTTCTGCTCGATGTCGCCGCTGGCGCGCAGGTCCGAAAGCATCGGGCGCTTGTCGGTGCGGCCGTTGTTGGCGCGGTTGAGCTGGGCCAGCACCACCACAGGGCATCCAAGCTCACCGGCCAGCGCCTTGAGCTGCCGGGACACCTCGCCGATCTCGCGCACCGGGTCCTTGCCCGGGATGGCGATGATGTGCAGGTGGTCGACCATCACCAGGCGCAGCCGGTGCTTGAGCTGCAGCCGGCGCGCGCGGCTCACGATCTGCTCCACCGTGATGCCGCGGGTCTGGTCGATGTGCATCTTGAGCTGGCTCAGCTTGCGCATGGCCAGGTTCACGCCCGCCCACCGCTCGTCGTCGCCCGGGTCGTCCTCGTGGGCCTTGGCGCTGTAGCCGGCCGGGCTGCGCAGCCATTCGTGCGGCACCCTGCCCTCGCGGGCGATCGACCGCTGCAGCAGCTGCTGGGTGTTCATTTCCACGCTGAAGAACGCCACGTCGCCGTGGTGCTCTGCCACCCATGCGGCCAGCTGCTCACCGATGATGGTTTTGCCCATGGACGGCCTGCCGGCGAGGATGTAGAGGTCGCCGTCCTGCAGTCCGAAGGTCTGCTGGTTGATCACGTCCCAGGGCGTGCTGATGCCCGTCATTACCTGGCCCAGTTCCCAGCGGCGGCTCAGGTCCTCGAACGCGACCTTCAGTGCCGGCTTGATCGCCTCGAGGCCGGCGCCGTGGCCGGTGCGCGCGAGCTGGCCCAGGTTGCGCTGCGCCTCGGCCACCAGCACGGCCGTCTCGCGGCCTTCGGGGTCGAACCCGTCGTTGACGATCTGGGTGCCTGCTTCGATCAGCCGTCGCAGCACGGCCTTGTCGCGCACGATCTCGGCGTAGGCCCGGATATTGGCAGCGCTGGGGGTGCTTGAGGCCAGCTCGATCAGGTAGCCGGTGCCGCCCATCTGCTCGGCCGCGCCCTTGCCTTCCAGCCACTCGCCCAGGGTCACTGCGTCGAACGGTTGGCCGGCCTTGTCCAGCGCCTGCACCGCCCGCCAGATCATCCGGTGGTCCCGGCGGTAGAAGTCGTCCTCGGTGAGCATGTCGCCCACCAGCGCCAGGGCGGTGGGGGTCAGCATCACGCCGCCCAGCACCGCCTGCTCGGCCTGCACCGACTGGGGCGGGGTGCGCAGGAAGCCCACGTCGTCGTCGCGCTGCCGG
>JANORD010000217.1:0-1708 GCA_031415095.1 Lysobacteraceae bacterium | reverse complement strand
TCACGGGGCAGTTGGCGCAGCCCCCAGCGCAGTTCAGTGTCGCCCATGGTCTTCTCCCAATCTGGCCCGCAGCAGCTGCCGCGCCCGATGCAGTTGCGCTTTGGAACTGCCCACCGCCATACCCAGCTCGGTGGCAATTTCCTCGTGTTTCCATCCTTCGATGTCGTAAAGCACCAGCACCGCCCGCGCCCGCGGCGGCAAGGTGGCGATGGCGCGTTCAAGATCCAGTGCAAGCGCGGTGCGGGTGCCGGCGCTGTCGGCGGTGGCCTGGAACTCCAGCGCAGCATCGTCGGTTTCCAGCGCCTCGGCGCCGGCGCGCGAGCGCAGGTCCATCAGCGCCGTGTTTACGGCAAGACGGTGCAGCCATGTGGAGAAGGCGCTTTCGAAACGGAAGCCGGGCAGCGCCTGCCACGCGCGTACGAAGGCGTCCTGCACCAGCTCCTCGGCGCGCGCCTCGTGGCCGCACAGCCGCCACAGCACTGCAAAGATGCGCCGGGAATGCCGGCGGTACAGCGCCTCGAACGCGCGCATGTCGCCCTTGCCGGCGGCGCGCACCAAGGCATGGTCCTCGTCGCGTGTGGACGCGTCGGCGACGAGGCTGGCGGTATCGGCGGTCACGGCCACACTGAGCATACCGGCTGGGATGCGCCAGACCGCCGAATGGTTTAAGCCCCCAGCCCTTGGTAGGAGGGACTTCAGTCCCGATGCTTTTGGCCGAGAGCCATCGGGACTGAAGTCCCTCCTACAGACGGGGGAAGGATTCAGGCCGCTGCGCGATCGCGGTAGCTGGCGGCGGCCAGGCGCACGGTGGTTTCGTGGATATCCACGATGTCCTCCACGTCCGGCGCGTAGCCACCAGCCATGCAGACGGCCAGCGGCAGCGCGTGGCGCCGGCAGGCGTCGAACACTTGGCGGTCGCGCTCTGCCAGACCCGCCTTGCTCAGGGCCAGGTACCCCAGGCGGTCGCCCGCATAGGGATCGGCGCCCGCCAGGTAGACCACCGCATCGGCCCGGGCGCGCGCCAGGGCCTGCGGCAGGTGCTGGGCCAGTGCGTCCAGGTAGGCGTGATCGCCGGTGCCGTCCGGCAGCGACACGTCCAAGTCGGACTCCGGCTTCACCGCCGGGTAGTTGCGCCCGGCGTGCATCGAGAAGGTAAAGATCGAATCGTCCTGCGCGCAAAGTTCTGCGGTGCCGTTGCCTTGGTGCACGTCCAGGTCGATCACCAGCACGCGTTCGGCCAGCTGCCGTGACTGCACGTGGCGCGCCGCTATCACCGCATCGTTGAACACGCAGTAGCCGCCGCCCCGCGCATACCCCGCATGATGGGTTCCGCCGGCCAGGTTCACTGCGATGCCGTCGCCTTGCAGTGCCGCGCTCAGCGCCATCAGGGTTCCGCCGGACGATCGCCGCGAACGCTCCACCATCGCCGGCGACCAGGGGAATCCGATGCGGCGCATCAAGGCCGCATCCGCCGTGCCATCGATCATGGCGCGCACGTACTCGGGCGCGTGCACGCGCAGCAGGTCGCCTTCGGTGGCGGCCGCCGGCTCCACCAGCTCAATACCCAGCATCGGCGCCAACGCAGCCACTCGCTCATGCAAACGGCTGTACTTGGCCATCGGGAACGAATGCCCCGGCGGCAAAGGCAGCGCAAAGTGATGGCAGTAAAAAACCTTCAAGCCCACCCCCACCCCTTCCTGTAGGAGGG
>JANORD010000216.1:0-5524 GCA_031415095.1 Lysobacteraceae bacterium | reverse complement strand
CTCGATTTCCTTGGCGACGCTGACGCCGTCCTTGGTGATCGTGGGCGCGCCGAAGCTCTTGTCGAGCACGACGTTGCGGCCCTTCGGGCCCAGGGTGGCCTTGACGGCATTGGCGAGGATGGTCACGCCCTTCACCATGCGGGCGCGGGCGTCTTCACCGAAACGAATTTCCTTGGCAGCCATTTCATTTACTCCAGATGCTTGAATGCGGTTGGTTCAGTGCCGGCCGCGCAGGCGCAGGCCGGCGGGGGATCAGCCGAGGATGGCCAGGATGTCGTCTTCCTTCACCACCAGGATTTCCTGGCCGTCGAGCTTCACTTCGGTGCCGGCGTACTTGCCGAACAGCACCTTGTCGCCAACCTTCACCAGCGGGGCGCGCACGGTGCCGTTGTCCAGCGCCTTGCCGCCGCCGACCGCCAGCACTTCGCCCTTGATGGGCTTCTCGGTGGCCGAGTCGGGAATGACGATGCCGCCAGCGGACATCTTTTCTTCTTCCATACGCTTGATGACCACGCGGTCGTAGAGCGGCTTGATGTTCATGGGTTTTCCTCGTTATTCCAATGATTTCAACAACATTGGCCTTGTGCGTTAGCACTCGGCCCCGGTGACTGCCAATGATACGCGCGCGGCTCGGAGTCCGAAAGCGGCGCGACTCCCCATCAATGGGACGGGGGGCGCGGCCTTTCAAGCCCCGCCCGGGGCCAAATTTCACGCCGGGGCCTTTCCCCTACAATCGGGCGGGCACCGGACATCCCGGGCTTTGGTCGGCGAAGACCCGCATCAGACGGGCACGCCAGGCCGCGTCCACGCCGCAGGGTATCGGCGCGGTATTGCAGTTTCTGGCTCTTTTTCGGGGAACCACCATGGAGATGCTGTTCAACCGCATGAAACAGGCGCGCCGTGGCGCCGAAATGTCCCAGGCCGACCTGGCCCGGGTTGTGGGCGTGGCGCGCAGCGCCGTGGCCCAGTGGGAGCGCCTGGGCGGGGCACGGCCCACCACCGAGAACATGGCCAAGGTGGCCATGGGCTGTGCCGTCAGCTTTGAGTGGCTGGCCACCGGCCGCGGCGGCCGCTGGGTGGGTGGGGACGATGAAACGCCGGCCATGCTGCTCAATTTCTACGCCCAGTGCGGGCTGGAGGAAAGGCTGCTGATGGCGTTCCGGTCCCTGCGCGGGCCCGAGCAGCAGCCGCTGGTGGACTTCGTGGAGGCCATGACGGATCGCGGCTGAGCCCCGTCATCTCGCCATCGCGATGAACTTGCGCCGATACTGCGGGTCGTATCGGCTGGCCCTCCCCGCCCGCCGGCCGCTATTAGTGAGACTTCCCGCATGACCCGTTGGCTTCTGGCCCTGTTGGCCGCGCTGCTGTTCGCCCCCGCGGCCCAAGCCGTGGACGAGGCCGAGCTGCTGCCCATCGACCAAGCCTTCGCGCTCAGCGCACGCGCCACCGACCGCGGCCGCATCGAATTCACTTGGCAGATCGCCGAGGGCTACTACCTCTATCGCCACCGCATGGGCGCCCAGGGGGTGGGCAGCGGGTTTACGGCCAATCCGCTGGAACTGCCGGCCGGCGACGCCTACACCGACGAATTCTTCGGCGACGTGGAAACCTACCGCCAGCAGGTGACCGGCGTACTCACCGGCACCGCCGCCCCGGGCGTGGACTCGGTCACGGTGAAGGTGAAGTACCAGGGCTGCGCCGATATCGGCATTTGCTACCCGCCGCACACGCAGACGCTGACCGTGGCGCTGCCGCCCGACGGCGCCGCCCCGGCGCCTGCTGCGGGCGGCCTGCTCGATGGCTCCGCCAGCGGCAAGGGCGGCCTGTTCGGAACCCCTGCCGCCGGCGCCGCCGCCCTGCCCGAAGCCCAGGCGTTTGGCTTCGAAGCCATCGTCGCCGCGCCCGACCAGCTGCTGCTGCGCTTCACGCCTGCGCCGGGCTACTACCTCTATCGCGACCGCACCACGATCACCCTGGCCGCCGAGGGCGCCCGCGCCGGCGAACCGGCCTGGCCGCCTTCGCAGGCGCATCGCGACGAACACTTCGGCGATGTGCAGGTGTTCTTCGAACCCATCGACGTGCCGCTGCCGCTAATTCGCACGCAAGCCAACGCGATGCCGGCCTCGCTCACCGTCACGTTCCAAGGCTGCCAGACCGACGGCATCTGCTACCCGCCGATGACCCGCACGGTGGAGCTGCTTTTGCCCGCCGGCGCCATCAGCGATCCGGCGCCGCGCGAAACTCCGCCCGCGCGCGCCGCCACGGCGCTGTGGCTGGCGCTGCTGCTGGCCTTAGGCGGCGGCGTGGTGCTGAACCTGATGCCCTGCGTGCTGCCGGTGCTGTCGCTCAAGGCGCTGTCGCTGGCGCAGGCCGAGCCCAGCAGCGCCCACAAACAGGCGCTGTGGTACACGGCCGGCGTGATGGCCAGTTTCGCCGCGGTGGGCGCGCTGGCGCTGGCGCTGCGGCAGGCCGGGCTCGCGCTGGGCTGGGGCTTCCAGCTGCAGCAGCCGGGCGTGGTGGCGGCACTGGCGCTGGTGATGGTGGCGATCGGACTGTCGCTGTCGGGCGTGGTGAGCTTCGGCGCCTCGCTGGCCGGCAGCGGCCAGAAACTCACCGAGAAATCCGGGCCTGCCGGCGATTTCTTCACCGGCGTGCTGGCGGTGGTGGTGGCCAGCCCGTGCACCGCGCCGTTCATGGGCACGGCGCTGGCGTTTGCGTTCGCAGCCTCGCCGGCGGCGGCGATGGCGGTGTTCCTGGCATTGGGACTGGGCCTGGCCCTGCCCTTCCTGCTGATTGGTTTCGTGCCGGGACTGGCGGCGCGCCTGCCCAAGCCCGGCGCCTGGATGGACACGCTGAAGCAAGTGCTGGCGTTCCCGATGTACCTCACCGCGGTGTGGCTGCTGTGGGTGCTGGCCAAGCAGCGCGGCGCCGACGCCATCGGCGTGGTGCTGGTGGGCGCGGTGCTGCTGGCGCTAGGTCTGTGGTGGTGGGAAAAGGCGCGCTGGGGCGGCCGCCTGCTGCCGCGCATCCTCGCCGGCGCGCTGGTGTTGGCGGCGCTGTGGCCGGTGGTGGTGGTGCCGCGCATGCCGGTGCCCGAGCGCGCGGCAGCGGCAGAAAAAGGCGTGGTCCCCTATTCGGCCGACGCACTGGCGCAGCTGCGCCGCGACGGCCGCCCGGTGTTCGTGAACATGACCGCCGACTGGTGCGTCACCTGCAAGGCCAATGAAAGGACGGTGCTGTCGCAGGACGGTTTCCGCGCCGCCATGGACGCCGCCGGCGCGGTGTACATGAAGGGCGACTGGACCGACGTGGATCCCGCGATCACCGCCTTCCTGGAATCCCACGGCGCCGTGGGCGTGCCGCTTTACGTGGTGTATCCAGCGCAAGGCGAGCCGGTGGTGCTGCCCACGGTGCTGACGCTGTCGGTGATTGAAGACGCCCTGGCCGCCGCGGCGCCCTGAGATGAAGCGCGAGGCCCTGCTCACTTGGGGCGCCATCGCCGTGCTGGCCGCGGTGAGCGCCGCGCTGGGCCTGTGGCTGGGCAAGCGCGTGTTTCTGGGCGCCGAACAGCCGCCGCCGCCCGGTCTCACCGTGGCCGGCACTGGCGAGTTCCTGCCGCTGATCGCCCTGCCCGAGCTTGAGTCGGGCGCCCTGATGCGCATTTCCGGCCCCGGCCGCCCGCGCCTGATCAACTATTGGGCCAGCTGGTGCGGGCCCTGCCGCGAGGAAATGCCGGCATTGGACGCCTACGCCGCCGAACAGGGCGCCAACGGCGTGCAAGTGATCGGTATCGCACTGGACAACCGCGACGACGCCCTGGCCTTCGCCCGCGAGGTGTCGGTGAGCTTCCCCCTGCTGCTGGAGGCCCCCGGCCCCGGCGACAGCTCGGTGCAGCTGGGCAACGCCCGCGGCGTGCTGCCCTACACCGCCCTGGTGGACGCCGAGGGCCGGCTGCTGAAAACCCACTACGGCGCCTTCTCCAGCGCCGCCGAAGTGCGGGACTTCGCCGGCCAATGAGCCGCAGCCGAATTCAAACGCCCGTTAAAATCCGGTAATTCGCGGGTATCGTCTGGACACCCGGCCGCGCATGACGGCAGACTGTGCCTCCCTTGAGGAGGCTGGCGTGGCGAAGATCCTGGTACTGCACGGCCCCAACCTCAACCTGCTGGGCGAACGCGAGCCGGGCATTTACGGCCACGCCACGCTGGCCCAGATTGATGGCGCCCTGGCCGCCGGCGCCCTGGCCGCCGGCCACGCGCTGGAGAGCTTCCAGTCCAACGCCGAGCACGTGCTGGTGGACCGGGTGCAGGCCGCCCGCCGCGACGGCACCGCCTTCATCCTGATCAACCCGGCCGCCTACACCCACACCAGCGTAGCCCTGCGCGACGCGCTGGCCGCGGTGGCCCTGCCCTTCATCGAAGTGCACCTGTCCAACCCGCACGCCCGCGAGCCCTTCCGCCAGCACAGCTATTTCTCCAGCCTGGCGCTCGGCGTGATCAGCGGCTTCGGCGCCGACAGCTACCGCTACGCCCTGGAAGCCGCGATCAAGCGGCTGGCCGCGCCCTGACCCCACCGCCGCGCCGGCTTCCGGGCCGCGGCGCCACCCTTCCCCCTGACAAACCAAGACGAGGCCGGCATGGACCTTCGCAAGATCAAGAAACTCATCGACCTGCTCGAGGAATCCAACCTCACGGAAATCGAAATCAAGGAAGGTGAGGAGTCCGTGCGCCTGGCGCGCCTCCCGCGCGGCACCGTGATGACGACTGCGCCGGCCCCGATGGCCTATGCCGAACCGGCACGCCCGGCCCCGGCCGCTGGCCCGGCCCCGGCGATGTCGCCCGAGGCGGTGGGTAAATCCACCAAGGAACTGCCCGAGGGCCACACCGTGCGTTCGCCCATGGTGGGCACCTATTACGAATCCTCCAGCCCCGACAAGCCCGCGTTCGTGAAGGTGGGCCAGACGGTGAAGGCCGGCGACACGCTGGGCATCATCGAGGCGATGAAGATGTTCAATCCGATCGAAGCCGATGTGTCCGGCACCGTGCGCGCCATCCTGGTCACCACCGGCCAGCCGATCGAGTTTGACGAACCCATGTTCGTCATCTCCTGATGACCGACGGCAAGGGCCCGACCATGCTCAAGAAAGTCGTCATCGCCAATCGCGGCGAAATCGCGTTGCGAATCCTGCGCGCCTGCCATGCGCTCGGCATCAAGACCGTGGCCGTGCATTCCACGGTGGACCGCAATCTCAAGCACGTGGCGATGGCCGACGAGTCGGTCTGCATCGGCCCGGCGCCGTCCAGCGAAAGCTACCTCAACATCCCGGCCATCATTGCCGCAGCGGAAGTGACCGATGCTACGGCGATCCATCCGGGCTATGGCTTCCTGTCGGAAAACGCCGACTTCGCCGAGCGCGTGGAATCCTCGGGCTTCATCTTCATCGGCCCGACCGCCAACGTCATCCGCATGATGGGCGACAAGGTCGAGGCGATCCGCGCCATGAAGGAAGCGGGCGTGCCCTGCG
>JANORD010000215.1:0-3959 GCA_031415095.1 Lysobacteraceae bacterium | reverse complement strand
ACAGGTTGTAGAACAGGTTCTGCGCGGCGTCCTTGGTGGGCGGCTCGCCCGGGCGCATCATGCGGTAGATCTCGACCAGTGCCTCGAGCTGGGTCTTGGTCGGGTCTATGCGCAGCGTGTTCGAAATGTACGGGCCGCGGTCCAGGTCGTTCACCCACAGGCTGCCAATGGCGTCCACGCCAGCCTTGCGCAGCTTGGCGACGTTGGCCTCGTTGAGCACTTCGTTGGCCAGGGCCAGCACTTCGCCGGTCTTGGTGTCGATGATGTCATGCGACAGGATGCGGTCGTACAGGTAGTCGTCCGGCACCGCGAGGGTGTCGACCTTGGCCTGTTCGAGCTGCTTCACGTGGCGCGCAGTGATGCGCTTGCCCGCTTCCACGATCACCTTGCCGGCGACCACCAGGTCGAAATTCAGGGTCTCGCCGCGCAGGCGCTCGGCCACCAGCTCCAGCTCAACGCCGTCCTGCTTGGCGATGTGGAAGGTGTTGACCTCGAAGAAGATCTTGAGGATCTCTTCGTTGTTGTAGCCCAGGGCGCGCAGCAGGATGGTGACCGGCAGCTTGCGGCGGCGGTCGATGCGGGTGAACACGGCATCCTTCGGGTCGAACTCGAAGTCCAGCCAGGAGCCGCGGTAGGGAATGATGCGGGCCGAGTACAGCAGCTTGCCCGAGCTGTGGGTCTTGCCGCGGTCGTGGTCGAAGAACACGCCCGGCGAGCGGTGCAGCTGCGAGACGATGACGCGCTCGGTGCCGTTGACGATGAAGGTGCCGTTGTCGGTCATCAGGGGCAGTTCGCCCATGTAGACCTCCTGCTCCTTCACGTACTTGATGGCCTTGGTGGACGATTCACGGTCGTAGATGACCAGGCGCACGGTGACGCGCAGCGGGGCGCCGTAGGTGAGGCCACGGTTGCGGCACTCGCGCTCGTCGAACGGCGGCTCGCCGAGCTTGTAGCTCACGTATTCCAGCGCGGCGTTGCCGGAATAGCTGGTGATCGGGAACACCGACTTGAGGGCGGCATGCAGGCCGCGGTCATCACGCTTGCCGGACAGGGCGAACTCCTGGAGGAACTCGCGGTACGAGTCCATCTGGATCGCCAGCAGGTACGGCACTTCCAGGACCTGGCGGCGCTTGCCGAAGTCCTTGCGGATACGCTTCTTTTCGGTGAAGGAGTACGTCATGGTGAGCTACCGCCTCGGGTATCTGTGGGCCGCGCGTCCGCGGTCCCGGGGAAAACATCAAACTGCCAGTTGGAAGTTGCTGGTATTGCCGGCACCAGCACGCCTTCTCCCGCTACTTCCAACTGGCAACTCGGAATCGTTGCTTGCCTTGCATTGCCCGCTCCATCTGGAACGGCCAGAGGCCGGGGGCTTTCGCCCCCAGCCTCAGGTTGTCGCCAATACCGGCCGGCGACTGAGGGTGCTGATTACTTGAGCTCGACCGTGGCGCCGGCCGCCTCGAGGTCTTTCTTGTACTTCGCGGCGTCGTCCTTGGAAACGGCGTCCTTGACGATGCCAGTGGCCTCGACGAGGTCCTTGGCTTCCTTCAGACCCAGGCCGGTGATGGCGCGGACGGCCTTGATGACTTCGACCTTCTTCTCGCCGGCAGCCTTCAGGATGACGGTGAACTCGGTCTGCTCTTCGACCACGGCAGCCGGGCCGGCAGCGGCAGCAACCGCGACCGGGGCGGCGGCGGTGACGCCGAACTTCTCTTCGATGGCCTTGACCAGCTCCATCACTTCCATCAGGGTCTTGCCGGCGACGGCTTCGACGATCTGCTCGTTGGAAAGGGACATTTTAATTACCTCTGGAAAGTTTTCTGGAAAATAGGTGTGACGGCGAAGAACTCAGGCGGTTTCAGCTTCAGCTTCGGCGGGGGCGACATCGCCACCACCCTGCTTGTCCGCAACGGCCTTGACGGCACGGGCGAACATGGTGGCCGGCTCGGCCAGCACGCGGGCCAACATGGCCAACGCCTGGTCACGGGTCGGCAGCGCAGCCAGGACTTCCACGTGGGTGCCCGGATACGTCTTGCCACCGATGGAGACGACCTTTGCCTGCAGCTTGTCGTTGCCCTTGGCGAATTCCTTGATCAGACGACCGGCGGCGCCGGGGTCTTCCATCGAGAACGCGTACAGCAGCGGACCGACGAGGGCATCTTTGGTGCCTTCGTATTCCGTGCCGGTGACGGCGCGCGTGGCCAGGGTGTTCTTGACAACTTTCAAGAACACGCCGGTCTCGCGAGCCTTCTTGCGCATCGCGGTCAGCTGGGCGACCGTGATGCCTGCGTACTCGGCAGCGACCAAGGAGTGAGCCTTCGAGGCGACTTCTGCCAGTTCAGCGACTACTTGTTGTTTCTGGGACAGATTGAGAGCCATTACACTCCTCCAATTGGACTCCGCTTGCGGCTCCTGCCGCTAGCGGTCTTGGGCGGCACCGTTCCTTCGGCGCCGGGGACGCGGATGCGTCCCGGTGGTGGCCGTTTCCAGAATAGTTTCCAGAAGGCGGCACCATCTACGCAGGCCCGACTTCGCGAGAAGTACGGATTAAACGATCCCGCTTGTGACGACGGCGAATCCTTGCCAGTCGTGCATCCCTGCCCGACGTCGTTACGCGCTGACCGCACCTGCGGTCTTTGATGGCTCCGGCGGGGTCGCGACCCCGCCGGTGCCTTCAAATTCTTCCGTCCGGGACGCGTCCCGGACGGTTTGTTCGATTACTTCGCCAGCGACAGCGAGGACGGGTCGACGACCACGCCCACGCCCATCGTCGAGCTCAGCGAGATCTTCTGCAGGTACTGGCCCTTGGACGCGGCCGGCTTGGCCTTGACCAGGTCGCCCAGCAGGGCGTGCAGGTTGTTCTTCAGGGCGTCGGCCTCGAAGTTCACCTTGCCGATGGTGCAGTGGATGATGCCGGCCTTGTCGGTGCGGTAGCGCACCTGGCCGGCCTTGGCGTTGCGCACGGCGCCAGCGGCGTCCGGCGAAACGGTGCCGACCTTCGGGTTCGGCATCAGGCCGCGCGGGCCCAGCACCTGGCCGAGCTTGCCGACCACGCGCATGGCGTCCGGGGTGGCGATGACGACGTCATAGTTGATGTTGCCGGCCAGCATCGACTCGGCCAGGTCTTCCATGCCCACCACTTCGGCGCCGGCGGCCAGGGCTTCATCAGCCTTGGCACCCGGAGGGCAGAACACCGCGACGCGCACCGAGTTGCCGGTGCCCGCGGGCAGCACGGTGGAACCGCGCACCTGCTGGTCGGACTTCTTGGCGTCCACGCCGAGGCGGACGGCGACGTCCACGGACTCGACGAACTTGGTCTTGGAATTGGACTGGATCAGCTTGAGGGCTTCGTCCAGGGGATAGGCCTTGCCCGGGGTGACCAGGGTCTGCAGCGCCTTGTAACGCTTCGAGATAATTGCCATGTCTTAGCCCTCCACCACGAGACCCATCGAACGGGCGCTGCCCGCGATGGTACGAACGCCAGCGTCCAGCGAAGCCGCCGTCAAATCGGCTTCCTTCGCCTTCACGATGTCCTCAAGCTGCTTGCGCGTGACCTTGCCCACCTTGTCGGTGTTCGGGCGCTTGGAGCCCGAGGTCAGGCCAGCGGCCTTCTTGAGCAGCACGGTGGCCGGGGTGCTCTTGGTGATGAAGGTGAACGTGCGGTCCGAGTACGCGGTGATGATCACCGGCGTCGGCAGGCCCGGCTCGAGCTTGGAGGTGGCGGCGTTGAACGCCTTGCAGAACTCCATGATGTTCAGGCCGCGCTGACCCAGCGCAGGACCGACCGGCGGCGAGGGGTTGGCCTGGCCGGCCTTCACCTGCAGCTTGATGTAACCAACTACTTTCTTAGCCATTGTCTTATCTCCGGGTGCAAGCGCCTGTTGTCAGGCTCCCCATCGTGCCGGGCGGGTTGCGTGCCCCGGCTTTCACGCTTGAAGCAAACTCGTTACGCCTTCTCGACC
>JANORD010000214.1:0-3326 GCA_031415095.1 Lysobacteraceae bacterium | reverse complement strand
GGCTTCCTTGCGCGACAGGTGCTTCATCTTCGAGGCGACGACCTTCAGGCCGGCCTTCTCGAAGCGGGAATAGATTTCGCCGATGACGTTCTTGGCAACCGCGTCGGGCTTGATGATGGAAATGGTGTGCTCCAGCGCCATGGTGTAACTCCGTGGGTTCTAAGGGTTAAGTAAGCGTGTGAATTTAGCACAATTCTCCATTCAATCGGGGGTTTAGCTCCAATCGCTGCTTTTTTCCGCAGGTGTGGCCACCGGTCATTTCGGTGAATCCTTCGGGCGCGGGACCCACGCCCTGTTTGAATCGGTCATTTGACTGTCACGCCAAGCCGGTTAGACTAGCCAACAAGTGTTTCAATCGAGCGCTGGCAGGCCATGACCACCACCCACTTCAACACCAAGGAACGCATCCTCGGCGCGGCAGAGGAGCTGTTCGCCCTGCACGGCTTCGCGGGCACCTCGCTGCGGCAGGTCACCAGCCGCGCCGACGTCAACATTGCGGCGGTCAACTACCACTTCGGCAGCAAGGAAAACCTGGTCAACGAGGTCTTCCGGCGCCGCATGGACGAGATGAGTGAACGCCGGCTGGCACAGCTGCGGCTGGCGCAGGACGCCCAGCCCGGCGACCTCGAGGCCATCCTGGCCGCCTTCATCGAACCGCCGTTGGCCCTCACCATCGACCGCCACGGCGGCTCGGCCTTCGTGCGGGTGCTGGCCCGGGCCTTTGCTGAAAAGAACGATCGCCTGCGCAAGTTCCTGTCCGACAACTACGGCCACGTGCTGCGCGAGTTCGCCAAGGCCATCGGTGCGGCCCTGCCGGCGCTGGCCAAGGAAGACCTGTACTGGCGGCTCGATTTCACCGCCGGTGCGCTCACCTACGCGATGGCCGATTTCGGGCTGATCAAGCGCCCCGCCGGCGTTTCCGAGAAAGCCCACTGCGAGAAGGCCGCCCAGGCCCTGATACGTTTCGCCGCCGCCGGCCTTCGGGCCAGCTGATCCCCTCCCTACCCTCCCCCTCGGAGTCACCCCATGCCGCAACTTCGCATCCGCAAGGTGGCCGTGCTCGGCGCCGGCGTGATGGGCGCGCAGATCGCCGCCCACCTCGTCAACGCCAACGTCGACACCGTCTTGTTCGACCTGCCCGCCAAAGAGGGCCCGCCCAACGGCATCGTCGACAAGGCCATCGCCAACCTGGGCAAGCTGTCCCCGGCCCCCTTCGCCAGCAAGGCCAAGGCCGCCGCCATCACCGCGGCCAACTACGACCAGCACCTGGACCTGCTCAAGGACTGCGACCTGATCATCGAGGCCATCGCCGAGCGGATGGACTGGAAGAAGGCGCTTTACGACCGGATCGAGGCCTACGTGGCCCCGCACGCCATCCTGGCCTCCAACACGTCGGGCCTGAGCATGAACGGCCTGGCGGAGGTCCTTCCCGAGTCCCTGCAGGCTCGCTTTTGCGGCGTGCATTTCTTCAACCCGCCCCGGTACATGCACCTTGCGGAGTTGATACCTTGCGTTAAGACTAGCCCGCAAGTTCTTGAAGGACTTGAAACTTTTCTGGTCACTACGCTGGGCAAAGGGGTGGTGTACGCCAAGGACACTCCCAACTTCATCGGTAACCGCATCGGCGTGTTCTCGATCCTGAGCACCCTGCACCACACGGCCCAGTTCGGCCTGGGTTTCGACGAAGTGGATGCCCTCACGGGCCCGCTGCTGGGCCGGCCCAAGTCCGCCACCTACCGCACTTCTGTCGTGGTGGGCCTGGACACCATGGCGCAATTGATAAAGACCATGGCCGACACCCTGCCCGATGATCCCTGGCACAAATACTTCGTCGCCCCGGTCTGGCTGAAGGCCCTGATCGACAAGTGCGCGCTGGGCCAGAAGACCGGCGCCGGCATCTTCAAGAAGAAGGGCAAGGACATCGTGGTGCTGGACCTCAAGGCGCAGGACTACCGCCCGGCCACCGGTGAGGCCGCCGCGGAGGTGATCGCCATCCTGAAAAACAAGGACCCGGCGCAGAAATTCGCCCAATTGCGCGCCAGCTCGCATCCGCAGGCGCAGTTCCTGTGGGCGATGTTCCGCGACCTGTTCCACTACAGCGCCTTCCACCTGGCCTCCATCGCCGAGACCGCGCGCGACGTGGACCTGGCCATCCGCTGGGGTTACGGCTGGGCCCTGGGCCCATTTGAGTCTTGGCAGTCCGCCGGCTGGAAGCAGGTGGCGGAATGGATCGCCCAGGACATCGTGGACGGCAAGGCCATGTCCTCTGCGCCGCTGCCTGACTGGGTCTTCGACGGCCGCGACGGCGTGCATGCGGCCGAGGGCAGCTTTGCCCCGTCCCGCAACGGCAAGCTGCCGCGCTCCACCCTGGCCGTTTACCAGCGGCAGCGCTTCCCGGATCCGATGCTGGGCGAGCGTCCAGCCGCGGGCGAGACCGTGTTCGAAACCGACGCGGTGCGGATGTGGCACGACGGGGACGGCATCGCGGTGCTCGGGTTCAAGACCAAGATGAACACCGTCTCCGACGGCGTGTTGGCCGGCATTCTCGAAGCGGTGGACCGCGCCGAGCGCGACTTCCAGGGCCTGGTGCTGTGGCAGGCGAAAGAGCCGTTCTCCGCCGGCGCCGACCTCTCGGGCGCCATGGCCTCGCTGCAGGCCGGCAAGGTGGCCGAGTTCGAGGCGATGGTGAAGACCTTCCAGGCCACCAGCCAGCGCATCAAGTACGCGCTGGTGCCGGTGATCGCTGCCGTGCGCGGCCTGGCACTGGGCGGCGGCTGCGAGTTCCAGATGCATTCGGCCCGCACCGTGCTGGGCCTGGAGAGCTATATCGGCCTGGTCGAAGCCGGCGTGGGCCTGCTTCCGGCCGGCGGTGGCCTCAAGGAAATCGCGGTGCGCGCTTCGGCGGCCGCGGGGCCCGGCGGCGATGTCTTCGCCGCGCTCAAGCCCTACTTCGAGGCAGTGGCGATGGGCAAGGTGTCGGCTTCGGCGCTGGAGGCCAAGGAGCTCAAGCTGGTCCGCGAGGACGACGTGGTGGTCTTCAACCAGTACGAGCTGCTCTACGTGGCCAAGCAGCAGGCGCGCGCAATGGCCGAGTCGGGCTACCGCCCGCCCCTGCCCGCCCGCCAGGTGCAGGTGGCCGGCGACGTCGGCATCGCCACCTTCAAGATGATGCTGCAGAACATGCTCGAGGGCCGCTTCATCTCGGCGCACGACTATGAAGTGTCCACCCGCATCGCCACCGTGATGTGCGGCGGCGACATCGACCGTGGTTCCCTGGTGGACGAGGAGTGGCTGCTGAAGCTCGAGCGCGAGCATTTCGTCGCGCT
>JANORD010000213.1:0-8378 GCA_031415095.1 Lysobacteraceae bacterium | reverse complement strand
CGGTGCTGGCGATCTTCATCACCGCGGTGATGTTCCCGTGGGTGAAGGGACTGGCGGCGCGCATCGGTATCGTGTTCGGCGCGGCGTTGTATGCGGTATTCACCTTCGTCTGGTCGCCGCTGCACTACATCCACCTGATGTTCATCACCCTGGTGGCCACGCTGGCGGTGATCCTGCTGGTGAACCGCCTGCTGCCGGCCAAGCCCGCCGCGGTGGCCGCATCCGGCGCGGCCTGAATCCGTGCGCAGATCCGCGCTGGCCCTGTGCCTGCTGGCTGCCTGCGGCGGCCGTGCCCATGCGGCGTTGGCTACAGCCGACTGCGATGCGCCGGTGCACGCGCGCGTGCTGTTGCCGTCGGCATCCGGCATCACCGACGCGCGTGCGGCATGGCTGGATGCCGGCCGATTGCGCTGGCCGGGAAAGGTCGCGGATGCGCGGTCCCGGCTGTACGTCGTCAGCGGTGATTCGGCGGTGGCCATCGGTGCCGCGCTTCCATCGGCGGGTATCAGGATCGCGCTGGCGGCGGATGATTCGACGCTGCCCAACGCCGTGGCCCAGCGCCATGCCTGGCTCGGCGAAGGCGTGTCCTGGGTGCCCGCCGCGGGCGCCTCGGCCGCGGAAACATTCGGCCAGGACGTGCTGCTGGTTGAGCTGGACGCCAACGGCCGCGTGCGCGACGCCACCCGCGTGCAGCACGCCGGTGCGCTGGATGCGCGCTATGCCGCGGCCGCTGAACTGGAGGACCTTGGCGTTCGCCCGGATGAAAGCGCCGCCGCGTTCCGGCTGTGGGCGCCCACGGCCCAAGCCGTCACGCTGTGTTTTTACCCGGGCAGCACTGCGCCGGCGCAGTCGGCTGCGCCGATGCAGCGCGACGCCACCACCGGCGCCTGGTCCGCACGCCTGCCCGGCGACCTGCGCGGCCAGTACTACACCTACCTGGTGGACGTGTTCGTGCCGGGCCTGGGCCTGGTGCGCAACCGCGTCACTGATCCGTACGCGATCAGCCTGTCGGCCAACTCCGCCCGCGCCTATATCGGCGACCTCGATGACCCGGCGCTGATGCCAGCAGCTTGGGCCAGCGGCGAACGCGGGCCGGCGCTGGCGGCGGCGACCGACGCCGTGGTTTACGAGCTGCACGTGCGCGATTTCTCCGCGTCCGACGCCACCGTGCCCGAAGCGCAGCGCGGCAAGTACCTCGCGTTCACCGCGCCCGGCTCGGCCGGCATGGCGCACCTGCGCCGGCTGGCGCAGGCCGGCGTCACCGACGTGCACCTGCTGCCGGTGTACGACTTCGGCAGCGTGCCCGAAATTGGCTGCGTCACCCCGCAGGCCGACGCGGCCGATGGCGACGAAGCCTGGCAGGCCGCGGTGGCGGCCGTGCGTGACCAGGACTGCTTCAACTGGGGCTACGACCCCATGCACTACACCGCGCCCGAAGGCAGCTATGCCAGCGATGCCAGCGACGGCGCCGTGCGCGTGCGCGAGCTCCGCGCCATGGTGCAGGCCCTGCATGCGGCCGGGCTGCGCGCGGGCATGGACGTGGTCTACAACCACACCTATGCCTCGGGCCAGGACCCGCGCTCGGTGCTCGACCGCATCGTGCCGGGCTACTACCACCGGCTGGACGCCAAGGGCGCGGTCACGCGCTCCACCTGCTGCGAGAACACCGCTACCGAACACCTGATGATGGCCAAGCTGATGACCGATTCGGCGGTCACCTGGGCGCGCGACTACCGCATCGACTCCTTCCGCTTCGACCTGATGGGTCACCAGCCGCGCGCGGCCATGCAGCAGCTGCAGCAAGCCGTGGACGCCGCCGCCGGGCGCCGGGTGCTGCTGGTGGGCGAGGGCTGGAACTTTGGTGAAGTGGCCGATGGCGCGCGCTTCGTGCAGGCCTCGCAGCGCTCACTGGGCGGCAGCGGCATCGGCAGCTTCTCCGACCGCGCCCGCGACGCCGTGCGCGGCGGCGGCTGCTGCGACGATGGCGAAGCCCTGGTTGCCAACCAAGGTTGGGCGAACGGGCTTTATTTCGCACCCAATCAACTGGTCGGTAATCGCGCCAGCCGCGCCGAACTGAAGCGCGCGGCGGACCTGCTGCGCGTGGGTTTGGCCGGCTCGCTGCGCGGGGTCTCGCTGGAAACCCACACTGGCGCGGCGCGGCGCCTGGATGCCATCGACTACGCCGGCCAGCCCGCCGGCTTCGCCCACGCGCCGGGCGAGGTGGTGAACTACGTCGAGAACCACGACAACCTCACCCTGTTCGACGCCAACGCGCTGAAGCTGCCGGCCGGCACCTCGGCCCAAGAGCGCGCGCGCGTGCAGGTGCTGGCGCTGGCCACGGTGGCGCTGAGCCAGGGCATCGCCTATTTCCACGCCGGCGGCGAGATCCTGCGCAGCAAATCGCTGGACCGCAACAGCTTCAACTCCGGCGATGCCTTCAACCGCATTGACTGGAGCCTCGGCGAGAACCTGTTTGGCCTGGGCCTGCCGCTGGCCACCGACAACCGCAGCAGCTGGCCGGTGATGCGGCCGGTGCTGGCCGATGCTTCGGTGCGGCCGGGCGCGGCCGAGATGGCGTGGACGCGCGATGCCTTCCTGGACCTGCTGCGCATCCGCGCCAGCACGCCGCTGCTGCGCCTGCCCGACGCGCAGGCCGTACTGCAGCGGCTGAGCTTCGCCGGCACTGGGCCGACGCAGCCGGGCACCGTGGTGGCCGTGCACTTGGACGGCGCCGGACTGGCCGGGGCGAATTTCGCCGCGTTGGCTTACCTCATCAATGCCGGCACCGAGCCGGCCACCGTGGCCATGCCGCAGGCCGTCGGGCGGCCGTTCCGGCTGCACCCGGTACAGGCGTCCGCCAGCGCGGCCGACCCGCGACCGCGTGAAAGCGCACGCTTTGAACCCATCAGCGGCAGCTTCACGGTGCCCGCCCGCACGGCGGTGGTGTACGTGTTGGATTGAACCGCAGCCGCAGGCGTGGAAGCATTCGCAAGCGGGCGGCAAACAGGATCAGGAGCAGGACATGTCAGGGCAAGTGAACGAAGTGGTGATCGTGGGCGGCGGCACGGCGGGCTGGATGACCGCGGCCGCGCTGTCCAAGGTGCTGGGCCCGACCCAGCGCATCCGGCTGGTGGAGTCCGAGGAAATCGGCACCGTCGGCGTGGGCGAAGCCACCATCCCGATGATCAAGCTGTTCAACCAGGCGCTGGACATCGACGAACAGGAGTTCATGCGCGCCACCAAGGGTTCGTTCAAGCTCGGCATCGAATTCGTCGACTGGGGCCGGCTGGGCGACAGCTACATCCACGGCTTCGGCAAGATCGGCCAGGACCTGGGCGTGGTGCCCTTCTACCAGCACTGGCTGAAGATGCGCCAGGCCGGCCGCGCCGGCCCGCTGGACGACTACTCCATCAATACGGCGGCGGCGCGCGCCAACAAGTTCCTGCCGGCCGTCACCGATCGGCCCAATTCGCCCATGGCGGACATCGGTTACGCCTACCATTTCGACGCCGGACTCTACGCGCGCTACCTGCGCGGCTACGCCGAGCAGCGCGGCGTCATCCGCATCGAGGGCAAGGTGGCGCAGGTGCAGCAGCATGCGGAAACCGGCTTCGTGGAGGCGGTGGTGCTGGAGAGCGGCGAGCGCGTGGCCGGCCAACTGTTCATTGACTGCTCGGGTTTCCGCGGCCTGCTTATCGAACAGGCGCTCAAGACCGGCTACGAGGACTGGACCCACTGGCTGCCCTGCGACCGCGCCATGGCCGTGCAGTGCGCCAGCACCGCCGCGCTGACGCCCTACACCCGCTCCACCGCGCGCACCGCCGGCTGGCAGTGGCGCATCCCGCTGCAGCACCGGGTGGGCAATGGTTACGTGTATTCCAGCCAGTTCACCAGCGACGACGAGGCCGCCAGCACCCTGCTGGCGAACCTGGAGGGCGCGCCGCTGATGACGCCCAAGCCGCTGCGCTTCGTCACCGGCAAGCGCAAGAAGTTCTGGAACAAGAACGTGGTGGCGGTGGGCCTGGCCAGCGGCTTCATGGAGCCGCTGGAATCCACCAGCATCCACCTGATCCAGTCCTCGATCGCGCGGCTGACGGCGTTCTTCCCGCACGCCGGCTTCGACCAGGTGGACATCGACGAATTCAACGACCACTCGCACCTGGAGTTCGACAAGATCCGCGACTTCCTGATCCTGCACTACCACGCCACCGAGCGCGACGACACGCCGTTCTGGAACTACGTGCGCACCATGTCCATTCCCGATTCGCTGCAGCGCAAGATGGAGCTGTTCCGCAGCAACGGCCGGGTGTTCCGCGAGGGCAACGAGCTGTTCGCCGAGCCCAGCTGGGTGCAGGTGATGCACGGCCAGCAGATGCACCCGCGCGGCTACCACGCGCTGGTGGACAGCTTCCCGGACGAAAAGATCTTCAGCCACGTCGATACCGTGCGCGAGGTCATCGCCAACTGCGTGCGCAAGATGCCCACGCACGAGGAGTACATCGCGCGGCATTGCGCCACGCCGCAGGCGGCCTGAGACCGCGGCCGGTGCCCGTTGAACAGGCCCCCGCGCTGCGCTTCAACCCGAAGCCGCGGATTGAGCGGGTCGCGCTGCCGGGTGCGCCGCCGTGCTTGGTGGTGGACGATGCCCTGGTGGATCCGGAGACCTGGGTGGACTACGCCGCGACCCAGTTCGGCCAATTCGAGGACCAGCCGTTCAACGGGTTCCCGGGACCGGAGCTGCGGCTGCCCGATAACTCGCTGGGCGCACTGGATTGGTTCTTCGCCGAACACGCTCGCCGCGAACTGGGCGGTCGGCGCACCCTGAGGCGCTATGCGCGGCTGTCGATGGTGACCCGCGAGCCAGAGCAGCTGCAGCCCTGGCAGACCTTCTGCCACACCGATCAGTTTGAGTGCGCGCCGGGGCAGTTCGTGGCGGCCAGCGTGCTGTATCTGTTCCAGGATCCCAGCTTGGGCGGCACGGCCTTCTACCGCCCGCTGCGATCCGAGCGCGAGACCGCGGCGCTGGTGCAGGCCTCGGCTAAACTGCCGGCCGCTGAATTCAGCGCGCGCTCCGGCATCCCGGCGGCCTACATGACCGACTCCAATGCCTGGTACGAACGCATCGGCGCGGTGCCGGCGCGGTTCAACCGGCTGATCCTCTACTCGGGCACCGTCCCGCATTGCGGCGACATCACCGCGCCGCAGCGGCTGGGCAGCGACCCGCGGACGGGCCGGCTGACCTTGAATGGGTTCTTCATCTGCAAGCGGAGCGTGACCTGACCGGCATGCCGGCCCCATCAGCGGGCGATGGACGCGACGGTGCGCGGCTTGCGCCGGAATAGCGCGCAAATGTCAGTTTATGGCGTAAAGACCCGTGAATACGTATGCAACGCGTCCCTTACGCTGGACCCCGGGGCTACTATCGTTCGCAGCTTGGACGGCACGTACTGTCCGGCGCGCAACTCCCGCGAGGCACGGATTTCCCCGTTCCGCCCGCGGGCACAATCAGGTCCACCAGCGTGTCCCGGGAGGGGAGATGTTGAATATTAAGCGTAACGTGCTGAGCGCTGCACTCGCATCCGCGATCATTGCCAGTTCCGGCCAGGCCTTCGCCCAAGCCGCAGAAGCACCCAAAGTCCTGACCGCCGAGGAAGCCGCCGCAGCGGAGGCTAAGGCCAAGGCAGAGGCCGAGGCGGCCGCCACAGCCACCACCCTTGAGGTGGTCGAAGTCCGCGGCATCCGCCGGGGCGTCGAGAACGCCATCGAAAGCAAGCGGGCGTCCAGGCAGATCGTCGTGGCCGTGTCGGCCGCGGACATCGGCAAGCTGCCGGACGCGTCCATCGCCGACTCCATCGCGCGCCTGCCGGGCCTCACCGCCCAGCGCGATCGCGGCCGCGCTTCCGAGATCAATATCCGTGGCCTGGCCGGCGACTTCGCCACCACCACCCTCAACGGCCGCGAGCAGGTCAGCCTGGGCAACAACCGCGGCGTGGAGTTCGACCAGTACCCGTCGGAACTGATGAGCCAGGTGGTGGTCTACAAGACCGCCAACGCTTCGCTGGTGAACCAGGGCATTTCCGGCACCGTGGACCTGCAGACCATCCGTCCGCTGAACTTCAGCGAGCGCGTGGTGGCGGTGAATGCCCGCGGCGAGATGAACGATCTCGACGGCGAGAAGTCCTACGGAAACCGCTTCAGCGTTTCATACGTCGACCAGTTCGCCGACAACACCGTGGGCATTGCGTTGGGCTACGCCCGCCTCAACAACCCGGCCCAGGGCCACCAGTTCGAAGCCTGGGGCTACAACGGCGGCGGCGAACTCGAAGGCGGCAAGCTCTACGACTTCCAGAACGACAACACCCGCGATGGCTTCATGGGAACGGTGGAGTACCGTCCCACCGACAGCTACAGCACCATGTTCGACTTCTACTACTCCCGCTTTGACAAGGAAGAGCAGAAGCGCGGCATGGAGTTCTCCACCGGCACGCGAACCAACGTGGTGCGCGATGCCACCGGCACCGCGACCTCGTTCGACTTCACCGGTTTCGACCCGGTGGTGCGCAACGACTTCAACGGCTCCGAAGACACCCTGCTGTCGTTCGGCTGGAACCAGAAGTTCACGCTGTCCGAAGCCTGGACCATCAACGTCGACGTGAGCCACTCCGAGGCCGACCGCGAAGAGCGCATCCTCGAGACCTACTCGGGCTTGGTCCCGGGCATCACCGACCGCGGTTCGGCGCGCTTCAACTCCGACGGTTTCTTCGATTTTGATTTCGGTCTCGACTACGGCGACCCGGACATCCTGCGCCTGCAAGATCCGGGCGGCTGGGGCCAGGACGGCTACGTCAAGGACTTCGAAGTCCGCGACACCCTGTCCTCGGGCCGAGCTGACGTCGAACGCACCTTCGACACCGGCATGGTTTCGGCGCTGAAGTTCGGCGTGAACGTATCCGACCGCTTCAAGAGCCGCGGCTCGGACGAAAACTTCCTGTGCCTGGTGGCCTGCCGCGATGGCGCCACCTTGGCGATCCCGTCCAACCTGCTCACCGGTTCGGACTTCGGTTTCGCCGGCGTCCCGGGCATCACCGGCTACAACGCGCAGGGTGCGCTGGGTTCGGTCTACAACCTGCGCCAGAACGACAACAGGGACATCACGAACAAGAACTGGGAAGTTGATGAAACCATCAGCACCTTCTACGCGATGGCCAACATCGACACCGAGCTGGGCTCGGTGCCGGTCACTGGCAACGTGGGCGTGCAATACGTCGATACCAGCCAGAGCTCGGACGGTTTCATCACCTACGGCGGCAACCCGCTTGGTGAACCGATCAGCGGCGGCGCCGATTACAGCGAAGTGCTGCCCAGCCTGAACCTGAACTTTGAGCTGCCGTGGGAGCAGATCGTCCGCTTGGGCGTGGGCCGCCAGATGGCGCGTCCGCGCCTGGACCAGATGCGCGCCAGTGCCGACTTCGGCATCAACCGCACGCCGACGTCTTGCCCGCCGAGCGATCCGGCGCCGTGCCCGCGCTGGAGTGGTGGCGGCGGCAACCCCGAGCTCGAGCCGTGGATTTCCAACTCGAGCGACGTGTCCTACGAGAAGTACTTCGGCGAGACCGGCAGCCTGGGCTACGTGTCGGCGGCGTACTTCTACAAGGACCTGCGCACCTACATCTACGACCAGATCGTCCCGTTCGACTTCACCGGCCTGCCGGTGCCCCCGGGCACGCTGCCGGCGGACATCCCGGCGTCGAACATCGGAGATTTCACTTCGCCGCAGAACGGCGAGGGCGGCACGCTGCGCGGCCTGGAGCTGGCGGTGTCGGTGCCCTTCGGCCTGTTCTGGGATCCGCTGGAAGGGCTGGGCATGCAGGCCAGCTACACCGACAGCACTACGAACATCGAGCCGGACGGCCCGGGTTCGAGCCAGCCGCTGCCGGGCTTCTCGAAGTACACCTCCAACGTGACGCTGTTCTACGAGATCGCCGGGTTCTCCATCCGCGGCAGCCGCCGCAGCCGCTCCGAGTTCCTGGGTGAAGTCCAGGGCTTCGGTGGTGACCGCACCCGCATCCTGTTCGCAGGCGAGGCGGTGGTGGACCTGCAGGTGGGCTACACGCTGCAGTCGGGTTCGCTGGAAGGCCTGTCGTTCCTGGCCCAGGTCAGCAACCTCACGGACGAGCCGTTCCGCTCCAACTTCAACGGCCTCGACCAGCGCCCGCGTCAGTTCTTCGAGTACGGCCGCAACTACCTGCTCGGCGTCAGCTACAAGTTCTAACGCTTCAGACCCTCCGTGGGTCCCCGACCCCGCTGGCAGCGATGCCAGCGGGGTTTTTCTTTGCAAGAACGGTGTCAGAGTGAGTTCTTGGAACTCACTCTGACAC
>JANORD010000212.1:0-3283 GCA_031415095.1 Lysobacteraceae bacterium | reverse complement strand
GCTTTGTAGTCGCGGGCGGCGCGGATGAAGCCGATGAACAGGGGGTGGCCGTCGCGCGGGGTGGACAGGAACTCCGGGTGCGCCTGGCAGGCGATGAACCATGGGTGCGTGGGCAACTCGATCATTTCCACCAGCAGGTCGTCCATGGACTTGGCGCTGATCACCATCCCGGCGTCCTCAAGCTGGGTGCGATATCGGTTGTTGAATTCGTAGCGGTGGCGGTGGCGCTCGCCGACGATGTCCTTGCCATAAAGCTCGCGGGCACGGGTGCCCGGCTTGAGGCGCTGGTCCTGCAGGCCCAGTCGCATGGTGCCGCCCAAGTCCGAGCTTTCGTCGCGCCGCTCCACTTCACCGCTGGCGGTGCGCCATTCGGTGATCAGGCCAATCACGGGGTGCAGGCACTGGCGGTCGTTCTCGGTGCTGTTGGCGCCGGCCAGCCCGGCCACGTGGCGCGCGAAATCCACCACTGCCGCCTGCATGCCGTAGCAGATGCCGAAGTAGGGAATGCCCTGCTCGCGGGCGTGGCGCGCCGTCATCACCTTGCCCTCGAAGCCGCGGTCGCCGAAGCCGCCGGGCACCAGGATGGCGTCCACGCCGGCCAGGATGCCCACGCCGTCCTTCTCCACCTGCTCGGATTCGAGCCACTTGAGGTTCACGCGGGTGCGCTGGCGCAGGCCGCCGTGCTTCAGGGCTTCGGACAGCGACTTGTAGGCGTCCTGGTGGTCGATGTACTTGCCCACCACCGCCACGGTCACTTCGTCCACCGGGTGTTCGAACGCATCCACCACGGCCTGCCACTCCGACAGGTCCGCCGGCTTGGCGACGGCCTCCAGGCGCAGGCGCTCCACGGCGATCTCGTCGAGATGCTGGCTGTGCAGCCACAGCGGCAGCTTGTAGATGTTGTCCACGTCCAGGCAGCTGATGACGGCCTTCTCGGGCACGTTGGTGAACAGAGCGATCTTGCGACGGTCGGAATCGGGCAGCGGCCGCTCGCTGCGGCACACCAAGATGTCGGGCTGCACGCCGATCGAGCGCAGCTCCTTCACCGAGTGCTGGGTGGGCTTGGTCTTGAGCTCGCCGGCGGCGGCGATGTATGGCACCAGGGTGAGGTGCATGAACAGCGAATGGTCCGGGCCGCGCTCGCTGCGGATCTGGCGGATGGCCTCCAGGAACGGCAGTGATTCGATGTCGCCCACGGTGCCGCCGATCTCGACGATGCCGACGTCGAAGCCGTCAGTGGCTTCGAAGATGGCGCGCTTTATTTCGTCGGTGATGTGCGGGATCACCTGCACGGTGCCGCCAAGGTAATCGCCGCGGCGCTCCTTGCGGATCACGTTTTCGTAAATGCGGCCGGTGGTGACCGAATTCTTGCGGCCCAGGCGCACGCGCAGGAAGCGCTCGTAGTGGCCCAGGTCCAGGTCGGTCTCGGCGCCGTCGTCGGTGACGTACACCTCGCCGTGCTGGAACGGGCTCATGGTGCCCGGATCGACGTTGATGTAGGGGTCGAGCTTCATCATGGTCACCCGCAGGCCGCGGGACTCCAGGATGGCGGCCAGCGAGGCCGCGGCAATGCCCTTGCCTAACGAGGACACCACGCCACCGGTAACGAAGATAAGACGAGTCATGGGAGTTGGGGGCGCTGGAAAACCATATTCTACCGGCTGGACCAGCCCGCGGCCAGAAACTTTTTGCGATCAATGGCTTGCGCCGCAGCCTGGGCTCCTGTGGCTTGACCACCCCCCGCCCCGACGCCCATCCTGCCCGCCTGACGCCCGCACCCGGCGCTTCCCGAGTCCCACTCCGAATGAACACCCGCTACAACGCCGCCGACATCGAAGTGCTCTCGGGCCTGGACCCGGTGAAACGCCGCCCCGGCATGTACACCGACACCACCCGGCCCAACCACCTGGCCCAGGAAGTGATCGACAACTCGGTGGACGAGGCCCTGGGTGGCCATGCCAAGACGGTGGACGTGACGATGTTCGCCGACGGCAGCTGCGAAGTGACCGACGACGGCCGCGGCATGCCGGTGGACATCCATCCCGAGGAAAAAATACCGGGCATCGAACTGATCATGACCCGCCTGCACGCCGGCGGTAAGTTCAGCGGCAAGAACTACACCTTCTCCGGCGGCCTGCACGGCGTCGGCGTCAGCGTGGTGAATGCGCTTTCGAAAAAGGTAGAGGTGTTCATCCGCCGGGAAGGCAGCGAGCACCGCATGGAGTTCCGCGACGGCGACCGCAGCTCGGCGCTGGAAGTGGTGGGCAGCGTGGGCAAGCGCAACACCGGCACGCGGCTGCGCTTCTGGCCCGACCCCAAGTATTTCGACACGCCCAAGTTCGCAGTGAAGGCGCTGCGCCACGTGCTGCGCGCCAAGGCCGTGCTGTGCCCGGGCCTCACGGTAAAGCTGTTCGACGAAGCCACCGGCGAGCGCAACGAGTGGTTCTATCAGGACGGACTGCGCGACTACCTGCGCGGCGAGCTGGTGGGCCGTGATCTGCTGCCGGCCGAGCTGTTCATCGGCCAGGTGAGCAAGGACACCGAGATCGTGGACTGGGCCGTGGCCTGGGTGCCCGATGGCGAACTGGTGCAGGAAAGCTACGTGAACCTGATCCCCACCGCCCAGGGCGGCACCCATGTGAACGGGCTGAGGTCGGGCTTCACCGACGCGCTGCGGGAGTTCTGCGATTTCCGCAACCTGCTGCCGCGCGGCGTCAAGCTCGCGCCCGAAGACGTCTGGGACCGCGTGAGCTACGTGCTCAGCATCAAGATGACCGACCCGCAGTTCAGCGGCCAGACCAAGGAGCGGCTGAGCTCGCGCCAGGCCGCCGCCTTCGTGGAGAACGCTTCGCATGACGCGTTTTCGCTGTGGCTCAACCAGCACGTGGAGACCGGCCTGCAGATAGCGCAGCTGGCGATTGATCGCGCTACGGCGCGGCTCAAGACCGAGAAGCAGGTCACCCGCAAGAAGATCACCCAGGGCCCGGCCCTGCCCGGCAAGCTGGCTGACTGCATCAGCCAGGACCTGGGCCGCACGGAACTATTCCTGGTGGAAGGCGACTCGGCCGGCGGCAGCGCCCGCCAGGCCCGCGACAAGGAGTTCCAGGCCATCCTGCCGCTGCGCGGCAAGATCCTGAACACGTGGGAAGTGGATTCGTCCGGCGTGCTGGCCTCGAACGAAGTGCACGACCTGGCCGTGGCCATCGGCTGCGACCCGGGCACCGACAACATCGAGGGCCTGCGCTACGGCAAGGTCATCATCCTGGCCGACGCCGACTCCGAC
>JANORD010000211.1:0-20328 GCA_031415095.1 Lysobacteraceae bacterium | reverse complement strand
GACACCGTTCTTGATTTACCGGCGCGTGACAGAATCGGGGCATGAAGCCCGCACACACGCTTGAACCCGCACTGGCTGCCTTGGTGGAGCGCGCGCTTTCGCGCCTGACCGAGCGCGCGCCTACCGCTTTGGCGGATCCGGTACGGCGTGCGGCTCTGGCGCGGCTGGCGCTGTGCAGTGATTTCGCCATTGACACGCTGTGCCGCCAGCCCGAGCTCATCAACGCGCTGGACACCCCGGGCGAGCCCGCGCCGGACCTGCCGCCTGGCCAGGATGCCGACTGGCCGGCGCAGCTGCGGCGCTGGCGCACGGCGCAGTCCACGCGCCTGATCTGGCGCGACCTGCACGGGCACGACGACGTGGACGCCACCCTGGCCGGCAGCAGCCGCATCGCCGACGTGGCGCTGCAGCGCGGGCTGTCGGCGCTGGCCGGGCCGCTGGCCGAGCGCCACGGCACGGTGCGCGACGCCGCCGGCCGCGAGCAGTCGCTGGTGGTGTTCGGCCTGGGCAAGCTCGGCGGCCGCGAGCTCAACTTCAGCTCCGACGTGGACCTGGTGTATGCCTTCGCCGAGCACGGCCAGAGCGACGGCGCCCGCGCGCTGGACGCCGAGACCTGGTTCACGCGCCTGGGGCAGCGCCTGGCGCAGCTGCTGGGCGAAGTGACGGCGGACGGTTTCTGCCATCGCGTGGATCTGCGGCTGCGGCCGTTTGGCGCCAGCGGGCGGCTGGTGCTCAGCTTTGGCGCGATGGAGCAGTACTTCCAGCGCGAAGGCCGCGACTGGGAGCGCTATGCTTGGATCAAGGCGCGCCCGGTGGCCGGCGATTTGGCCGCGGGCGAACGGCTGCTGCAGACGCTGCGCCCGTTCGTCTACCGGCGCTACCTGGACTACAGCGCGCTCGACGGCCTGCGCGAAATGAAGGCACTGATTGCCGCGCAGGTGCAGCGGCGTGAGTTGGCCGAAGACCTCAAGCTGGGTCCGGGCGGCATCCGCGAAGTGGAGTTCCTGGTGCAGGCGCTGCAGCTGATCCGCGGCGGACGCGAGCCGGCGCTGCGCGGCCGCGCGCTGCTGCCCACGCTGGCGGCGCTGGCCGAAGCGGGCCACGTGGCGCCCGCCACCGCCGAGCGGCTCGCCGCGGCGTATCGCGGCCTGCGCCGCCTGGAAAACCGCGTGCAGATGCTGGGCGACCAGCAGGTGCATGCGCTGCCCGACGAGCCGCTGGCGCGGCAGCGCATTGCGCTGGCGCTGGGCTATCGCGACAGCGCCGCGATGCTTGAGGAGCTCGACGGCCACCGCAGCGCCGTCGCCGAGGAATTCGCCGGCCTGCTGGAAGCGCGCGGCCGCCGGCGCGCGCCGGTGAATGCGCTGGTGGACTACTGGCGCGCGCTGCCCGACGGCGGTGACGCGGCCACGCTGGCCGACGCCGGCTTCCGCGACGCCGAAGGGCAGGACGCGGCGCTGCGCGATTTCGCCCGCACGCCGGCCGTGCGCGCGCTGTCCGGCCGCGCCCGCCAGCGCCTGGACAACGTGCTGCCGGCGCTGCTGGCCGCTGCCGCGCGCAGCGAGGCGCCCGATGCGTCGCTGCCGCGCGGGCTGGCCCTGCTGCAGGCGGTGACGCGACGCACCAGCTACCTGGCGCTGCTGGAGGAACAACCCGCTGCGCTGGCGCGCCTGGCCGACGTCACTGCGCGCAGCGCGCTGCTGTCCGAACGCTTGGCCGCGCACCCGCTGCTGCTGGACGAACTGCTCGACTCACGCGCTGCCGGCGCCATTCCCGACGAGGCGCAGATTGCAGCGCTGGTGGCCGCCGCGGTCGCCGCGCTGCCGCCGGGCGACACCGAGATGGCGCTTACGGCGCTCAACGAAACACGGCAGGCCATCGGTTTCCGATTGGCATTGGCTACGCTGGGACAGCGGCTGCCCCCGCTGGACGCCGCGCGGCGCTTGGCGGCCCTGGCCGAAGCGCTGTTGGCGGCCGCGCTGCAGGTGGCGCAGGCCGACATCGAAGCTGCGCACGGGCGCGTGCCTGACGCGGGCATGGCGGTGCTGGGCTACGGCAGCCTGGGCGGCCAGGAGCTGGGCTTTGGCTCGGACCTGGACCTGGTGTTCCTGCACGATGCCCGCGCCGACGCGGTTTCGGACGGCCCGCGCCCGCTCGACGCCGGCCGCTATTTCGCGCGGCTGGCGCAGCGCTTGGTAAGCCTGCTGGGCACCGTCACCGGCGCGGGAAAACTTTACGAGATCGACGTGCGCCTGCGGCCCGACGGGGCCAAGGGCATGCTGGTGTCGAGCCTGGAGAGCTTCGCCGAGTACCAGCTGCAGCGCGCGTGGACCTGGGAGCGTCAGGCGCTGGTGCGCGCGCGGGCGCTGGCCGGGGCGGCGCCGGTGTGCGCGGCGTTCGACGCCATCCGCACACGCACCCTGCTCGAGGCGCGCGATGGCGACGCGGTTCGCAGCGACGTGGTGGCGATGCGTCGCCGCATGCGCGCCGAACTCGACCGCAGCAGCGCGCCGCGCTTCGACCTCAAGCAGGGTGAGGGCGGCCTGGTGGATCTGGAGTTCCTGCTGCAGGCGGCGGTGCTGCAGCACGCCGCCGCGCATCCGGCCTTGGCCGAACCGCGCGATACGCCGACGCTGCTGCGGGCCCTGCAAGCGGCGGGTGTGCTGGCGTCGGACGCGACCGATTCGCTGCTGCAGTCACACGCGTTGATGTTGGGTCGGGGCCTGGACTGCACCCTGGACCAGCGGCCGCGGCTGGTGGCTCCCGACGCGGCGCTGGACGCCGCGCGTGCCGTGATTTCGGCCGCTTGCCGCGGGCAAGGGCTCGATTTCAGCTGAGCCGCACGTCTCAGCGCGCCAGGCGCTCGCGCACGGCGGCGGCCACGCGTGCGGTTTCCCGCAGCGGCTCGGCCTGGAATGCTTCAAGTGTGGAGGTCTGCGCGCGGATGCGGCCGCGCCGCAGCAGTTCGTCCAGATAGGCGCGCACGCGCCCGGTGGCGCGGCCGGGTTCGGCCACGTACACCGGCGCGGCGGTGGCGCAGGCCTCCGACACCATGTTCACCGAATCGGGAGAGCAGACGATGCGGTCAGCGTGGGCGAGCGCGCCGGCGTAGGGGTTGGCGCCATCGGCGGCGCCGAACCAGCGCAGCCCGGGCGTATCGGCCCAGTACTGGCGCGACAGCGTGGCCAGCTCGGTGGGCGTGCGCCGCGAGCCGATCACCAGCAGGCTGCCGCCGTCGTGCGCCAGGGTGTATTCAAGCTTGGCGGTCATCACCTCGAACGCGCTGCGGTCGAAGCGCACGGCGCGCGTGGGGCCGCCCAGCAGTACCAAGGTGCGCGGCGAGGGCAGGGCGGCGAAGTGCGCGAACTGCGCGCGCGCGGCGTTCAGCCATGCCGCATCCACCGGGTGCAGGCTGCCGCACAGGGTGATCACGTTGGGGCCGCTCAAGCCATCGTGCTCGGGGGCCACCACGATGTCCCACAGCGCCGGATCCAGCCGGGGATGCAGCACCTGCACGGTTTGGCTGCCGCGCGCGCTCAGCAGGCGCGTGGCCAATGCGGCGCGTCGGCCGCAGCCCAAAGCCAGCGGGGGCGGGGTGGCCAGGGCGGCTTCGAACTCTGGGCCGAATGCGGCCTCGGCGCCCGGCAGCCGCCGCGGCGCCAGCCAGGACCAGGGCGCGCGCGCTTGCAGCGGCCATTCGCGCACGTTGGGGACCAGGGCGTGGGCCAGCGCCAGCACCTGCTGGCGGTGGCCGGCGGCGCCGTCATGCAGGGCCCAAGCGTTCGGTGATGCGGTCGACATGCCCGGCAGGGTAGCTGGAATGCGGGCGACGGCGTGAGCCGGCGCGCGGCCCGTGCACCGCCGCAACGATACGTTGCGGGCCTCCGGCTGCGCGGCGGCGGCGGCTTGCCTACACTCCCGTCACCGCGCTCACCCCATGTTGACGCCCACCCGCAGGAGCACCGCATGAACGCACCCCTGAACGCCGCCGCGCTGGACCAACTTTTCCGCGAAGCCCGCACCTACCGCGGTTCAGACCAGGCCTGGCTGGATCGGCCGGTCAGCGATGCCCAGCTGCATGAGCTTTACGATCTTTTCAAACTGGCGCCCACCAGCGCCAACTGCTCGCCGGCGCGCATCGTCTTCGTGCGCACGGAGGCCGCCCGCGCCCAGCTGCGCGATGCGGTGGCGCCGGGCAACCTCCCGGCCACCCTGGCTGCGCCGGTCACCGCCATCATCGGCACCGACGGCGAGTTCTACGAGCACCTTCCCGAGCTGTTCCCCTATGCCGACGCGCGCAGCTGGTTCGTGGGCAAGCCGGAGCTGGCGCACGAAACCGCGTTCCGCAACGCCAGCCTGCAGGGCGCGTACCTGATGCTCGCGGCGCGCGCGCTGGGCCTGGACTGCGGGCCGATGTCGGGATTCGACGGCGCGAAGATGGACGCGGCGTTTTTCCCCGGCACGGCGGTAAAAACCAATTTCATCTGTAGCCTCGGCTACGGCAATCGCGACACCCTCACGCCGCGCGGCCCGCGCCTGGGCTTCGACCAAGCCTGCCGGATCGCCTGACCCCACCCTGGAGCACACGTCATGAACTTCAAGCAGATTGCCCTTGCCAGCGTCCTCGCCCTGTCCAGCTTCGCGGCCCAGGCGGCGGGCAACTACACCATCGATCCCACCCATACCCAGGTGCAGTTCACCTACAACCACATGGGTTTCTCCAACATCACCGGTCGCTTCGACCAGGTGGAGTCGGAGTTCACGCTCGACACCGCCGACCTCACCCGGTCCAGCGTCAGCATCACCATTCCGATGGCCAGCCTGAGCACGGGCGTTGAAAAGCTCGACACCCATCTGCTGGGCCCGGACTTCTTCAATGCCGCGCAGTTCCCCACGGCTACCTTCAAGAGCACCGCCGTCACCGCGGCCGGCGAAGGCAAGCTGGCGGTCGCCGGCGACCTCACCATCCACGGCGTCACCCGCCCGGTGGTGCTGGACGTCACCGTGAACAAGATCGGCGACCACCCGATGGCCAAAGTGCCCGCCGCCGGCTTCGACGCCAGCTTCAGCCTCAAGCGCAGCGACTTCGGCGTCGGCGCCTACGTGCCCATGGTCAGCGACGAAGTAACCCTCGCCATCACGGTCGAAGCCCGCCAGACCCCGCCCGCCGCCGCGCCGTGAACGGTGTCAGGAACGGTGTCAGAGTGAGTTCCCAGCGCAATAACCCACTCTGACACCGCTCCGCACCGTTCCTGTAAAATGGCGGCGGGTCTTCTGGGGTTAGCTGCCATGTCGCGTACTGACACTGCCACGGGCCGCGCGCCCGCCAACGCCGAGCGCCGGTACGAGGTGCTCCGGGCGCAGCTGCCGCTGTCTTGCCCCACGCCCGAGATGGCGCTCTGGAACTCGCACCCGCGGGTGTATCTGGCCGTGGAGGCCACCGGCAGCGCAACGTGCCCCTACTGCGGCGCTGTTTACGTGCTCAAGGACTGAGCCCGGGATCCCGCCTTGCGCCGCCTGACCGTCGTGCAGCTGCTGCCGGCGCTTGAGAGCGGCGGCGTCGAGCGTTCCACGTTGGAAATCGCCGCGGCACTGGTGGCCGCAGGCCACCGCTCGGTGGTGGTGTCCACGGGTGGAAGGCTGGTGCCGGGCCTGATGGCTGAAGGCAGCGAGCACATCACCCTGCCGATCGGCCGCAAATCCTTGGGCGCGCTGGCGGTGATGTACCGGCTACGCGCCGAACTGGCCGCCCTGCAGCCCGACATCGTCCACGCCCGCTCGCGGCTGCCCGCGTGGTTGGGCCTGCTGGCGCTGCGCGGCCTGCCCGCGCCAAGGCCGCACTTCGTCACCACCGTGCACGGCTTGAATTCGCCCGGCCGCTACAGCGGCGTGATGCGGCGCGGCGAGCGGGTGATCTGTGTTTCCGAAAGCGTGCGCGCCTACGTGCTGGCGCAATGGCCCGATACCGACCCCGCCAAACTCACGGTCATCCCGCGCGGTATCGACCCGGCGCAGTTTCCGCGCGGACATGCGCCCAGCGCGGCATGGCGGCAGCAATTCGCCCACGACCACCCCGCCCTGCAGGGCGGACGGCTGCTGTTGATGCCCGGTCGCGGCACCCGCCTCAAGGGCCATGCCACGGCGATCGAACTGCTGGCCGAACTGCGCGCCGCCGGCCACGACGTGCGGCTGTGGCTGCTCGGCACCCGCGAGCCCGGCCGCGAGGCCTACATCACCGAACTCGAAGCCCTGGCGCGCGAGCGCGGCGTGCTTGACGCATTGGCAATCAGCCCGCCGCGCAGCGACGTCGTGGACGCCTATGGCGCCTGCGACCTGGTGCTGCAGCTGTCCAACCAGTCCGAAGCTTTCGGGCGCACGGTACTCGAGGCGCTGTCGGTAGGCCGGCCGGTGCTGGGCTGGGACCGCGGCGGCGTGGGCGAATTGCTGCAGGCGCTGTATCCGGCCGGCGCGGTATTCCCGGGGAACGGCGCCGCGCTGACAGCCGCGGCCACCCGCCTGCTCGCCGCGCCGCCGTCCATGCCAGTTACCATCCCCTACACCTTGGCGGCGATGCAGTCCGCCACCCTGGATGTCTATGAACGCCTCGCCGCCAACTGAAGCCAGCCTGCGCTGGGCCCCCTGGTGGGTACTGGCCTTCGTGGCGCTGTGGCCGCTGCCAGGTCCCGCCGAGCTGCTGCTGTCGCTGGGCGCGCTGGCGGCGCTGGCGGTGCTGGCGCTCTCCCGTTTCCGCCATGGCCACGTGCTGCTCACTGGCGAAGCCTGGGCGCTCACTACGGTGCTGTTCCTGAGCTACTGGCTGCCCGAGGTGTTCTCCTCGGTAGGCGCCGTGAACGGACCGCGAGCAATGCGCGAATCGCTGCTGGATCTGCGCTACCTGCCGTTCCTTTGGCTCGTCGCCATTGCGGTTGCCAGCGAAAGCGGCCGCCGCCGCACGTTCGCCGGTCTGGCCATCATCGTCACCTTCTGGCTGGTGGATGCCCTGGTGCAGGCCGCCACCGGCTGGAGCTTGGGCGGGCCGGCCACGGCGGACCGGCTCAGCGGCGTGTTCGGCGCCGACAACCTCAAGCTCGGGCTGGTGCTGGCCAGCCTGTCGCCCTTCCCGCTCACGGTCGCCGCCCGGCGGTTCGGGCTGCCGGGCTGGAGCCTGTTGGCCCTGATGCTGGTGGTAGTGGTGCTGCTGGCCGGTGCGCGCGCGTCCTGGCTCACCCTTAGCCTGGTGCTGGTGATCAGCGGCTGGCAGCAGTTCGGAAGTAAGCGCGCGCTGATGCTGCTGGCGCTGGGCACGGTGATGGTGTTTGGCCTGTCGCTGGCGCTGTCGGACAAGCTGCAGGATCGGATGGAGCGCACCGAGGCTATGCTCACCGGCGATCGTCAGGACCTCAACCATGCCCTGTCAGGTCGCCTGCCGATATGGAGCACCGCCTGGCGCATGGCGCTGGCCAATCCGGTGAACGGCGTCGGCGTGCGTGGTTTTCGCAACGCCTATCCCGACTACGCCCTGCCCGGCGATCCGTGGCTGGCAGACGAACACGGCGCCGGCTACCACGCGCATCAGATCGTGCTCGAAATTCTCAGCGAAACCGGCGTACTGGGCCTGCTGCTGTGGCTGTGCGGCGTGGCGATGGCGGTGCGCGCCTGGTCGGTGGCCGCGCCGTCGGCGCGCGCGCGCGCCAGTGCGCCGGCTCTTGCGCTGCTGGTCACGGTGTTTCCGCTGAATACGCATCTGGCGTTCTACTCCACCTTTTGGGGCGGGTTGACGCTGCTGCTGGTGGCGCTGTTCGCCGGCAGCCTGCTGGCCAGGCCGGCCGCCACCCGCGCCCCGGCCGCAGGCTGAGCGGGGCGGGCACGGTGCGCTGCTGGTTCCTGCCGCCGCTGGTGCTGCTGGCACGCGCTCTGGCCTGGCTGCCGCAGCCGCTGCTGCTGGGTCTGGGCCGCGCCCTGGCGTGGGTGCTGTGGCCGCTGCTGCGCTCGCGCCGGCGCATCGCCGCCATCAATGTGGCCCTGTGTTTCCCCGGTCTCGATGCCGACGCGCAGCGCCGCACGGCCAGCGCCAGCGTGGTCAACACGGTGATCGGCGTGCTTGAAATGCTGCGCGCCTGGCATGCCCCGCCGGCTCGCCTGGCCGGCGCGGCGGACATCGAGGGCTTGGAGCACGTGCAGCAGGCCTTGGCCCGCGGCCAGGGCGTGCTGCTGATGTGCGGGCACTTCACCCACAACGAACTGGCGGTGCGGCTGCTGTCCCTGGCGCTGCAGCGGCCGGTCCACGGCATCATCCGACGCCACAACAACGTGTGCCTGGAGCGCTGGTTCCAGGCGGCGCGCACCCGGGCGGACTTGCCCACCCTCGCCAAGAAGGACGTGCGTGGACTGCTCAGGTGCCTGCTCGACGGGCAGGTGGTGCTCTATGCCGCCGACCAGAACTTCAGCTACCAGAGCACCTTCGTGCCGTTCTTCGGCATCCCGGCGGCGACGCTCGCCGTCACCCCGGACTTGGTGCGCCGGGGCCGTGCGGTGCTGCTGCCGTTCTGGCACCAGCGCCTGCCCGATGGCCGCTACCGCCTGCGCATCGAGCCTACGTGGCCGGGCTGGCCCAGCGGCGATCCGGCCACCGATGCCGCCCGCTACATGGCCGAACTGGAGAAAGTGGTGCGCGAATGCCCCGAGCAGTACCTGTGGGTGCACCGCCGCTTCAAGTCGCGGCCGCCTGGCGCTGCGCCTATTTACTGATCCGGGTACTGGCGGCGGCTGCCGTCGGGCTGGCGCTTGAAGCGCTGGTGCAGCCACAGGTACTGCCCGGGGCAGCGGCGGATCAGCGCTTCCAGCGCGGCCATCACCCGCGCGGTGTCGCGAGTGGCATCGGCGCTGGGAAAATCTTCCAGCATCGGCAGCACCTGGATGCGATAGCGGCCGCTGGCCAAGCGCTCATGGAACAGCGGCAGCACCGCTGCGCCCGACAGCCGCGCCAGTTGATGGGTGGACGTCAGGCTCCAGGCCAGTTGGCCGAAAAAGGGCACGAACACGCTGTCACCGCGCCGGGTTTCCTGGTCGGGCGCGAACCACAGCAGGCCGCCTTGCTTCAGGTGCCTCAGCGCCGGCCGCAGTTCTTCGCGCGAGAACATCGCCACGGCGTGCCGCAGCCGGCCGCGACGCACGGCCCACTCCATGGCTGGCTGCTCGTGCGGGCGGTACATGCCGGCCAGCGGGATGTGCTGGCAGAGCATGCGCATGCAGATTTCCAGCGTGGTGAAATGTGCCGACACCAGGATCACGCCGCGGCCGCCGGCCCGCGCCGCCTCCAAGTGCTCCAGGCCCGAGAGCTCGCATTCGTCGGCGGCCGGAAGCCGCCCCCACCACGCGCGCAGGAATTCGAACAGGCCCAGGCCCAGGGCGGTGAAGTTGCGCCGCAGCAGCGTCGCGCGCTCGACGTTGGACAACTCGGGGAAACACATGGCCAGGTTGCTGGCCGCCACGTGGCGCCGGGCGCGCAGGCTATGGAACAGCAGCCTGCCAAGTACCGGGCCTACCCGTTGCTGCAGCCACAGCGGCCAGCGGGCAACCGTCCAACCCAAGCCAATCAGCAGCCACGCCGGCCAATGGCGCGGGGAGAGCGGGGGCGAGTGGGGCGTGTCGGCCATGGCTGGGCATTCTAGCCGGTGCCGCCGCGCCGCCAGCGAGGTCGGTTATCCTTTTGCCCATGCAGCTCACCTTCGGGCAACGCGCACTGCTGGGCCTGTATTCGCTGGTCCTGCATCTCGCGTTCCCGGTCACCCTCTACCACTTGGTCTGGCGCGGCATGCGCCAGAGCGAATACCTGCTGCGCTGGCCTGAGCGCTATGCCTGGCTCGACGGCAAGCTCGACCTGCACGACTCGATCTGGGTGCACGCGGTGTCGGTGGGCGAAGTGCTGGCCGCCCGGCCGCTGGTGGATGCGCTGCTGGCCAAGTATCCGGATCGGCCACTGTTGGTCACCACCATCACCCCCACCGGCTCCGAGCGAGTGCGTGCCATCTGGGGCGCCCGCGTGCACCACGTTTACCTGCCCTACGATGTGCGCAGCATGGTGCGCAGGTTCCTTGACCGCGCGCGGCCGGCGCTGGCGGTGATCGTGGAAACCGAGATCTGGCTGAACTTGTACGTGGAGTGCGCACGCCGCGGCATTCCGCTGGCAATGGTGAATGCGCGGTTGTCGGAGCGCTCGCTGCGCGGCTATATGCCCGTCCAGTCGCTGGCCAAGCTGGCCATGCGGGCGGTGCAGCTGGTGGCCGCACAATCGGCGGCCGATGCTGCCCGGCTGGCGCGCATCGGCGCCGACCCCGCGCATACCGTGGTTACCGGCAATATGAAGTACGACCTCGCGCTACCCGAGGGCAGTGCGCACCAAGCACTCCAGTGGCGCACCGGATGGGGCGCGCAGCGGCCGGTGTGGATTGCCGCCAGTACCCATGCTCCTGAAGAAGAAGCCGTGTTGGCCCTGCATGCGCGCCTGCTGGCACGGCATCCTGACGCGCTGCTGCTCTGGGCGCCGCGCCACCCCGAGCGCTTTGCCGCCGTGCGCGAGGCAGCCTTGGCACAAGGCCTGGCAGTGCGCACGCGCCGCGCGCAGCGGCTGCCGGTGGCGGGCACGCAGGTGTTCGTGATCGACACCATGGGCGAACTTTTGGGTTTTTTCGCCGCGGCCGACGTCGCCTTCATCGGCGGCAGCCTGTGCGAGGTGGGCGGGCACAACGTGCTTGAACCGGCCGCGCTGGGCGTGCCCAGCGTGGTGGGCCCGCATACGTTCAACTTCGCGGAAGTCACCCGACGGCTGCGTGATGCCGGCGCTTTGGTGCAGGCGGCCGACGCGGGCGAACTGGGGGATGCGGTGCTGGCGCTGCTGGACGACGCGCCGCGCCGCGCCCGGATGGGTGCCGCAGGACGCAGCCAGGTGGCGCAACTGTCGGGTGCGCTGGGGCACACCCTGGATCTGCTGGACGGCCTGCTTGCAGGCAAGCCCGCCTGAGCGGGCCCGCCACGGCGCTTACTCGACGCTTTCGGACTCGGCGAGTGCGGCTTCCGCGTCATTCACCAGCAGGCGGTTGACCAATTCCAGGTCTTCCAGGGTCACCGTGCCGGCGGCCTGCTTCAGGCGCAGCGTGTTGACCATGAAGTTGTTGCGCGAGCGCGAGAACTCGCGCTGGGCCTGGAACAGCGCCTGTTGCGTGATCAGCACGTCGATGATGGTGCGCGTGCCCACTTCCAGTCCCGCCTCGCTGGCTTCGTAGGCGGCTTCGGCCGACACCACCGACAGGCGGCGTGCCTCCACTTCGGCGATGCCCGAACCCAGCGAGCGCTGGGCGTTGCGGGTCTGGCGGATCACGGCGCGGCGCTGCTGCTCGAGCTGGTCGGCCACCGCATCGCGGGTGTACACAGCTTGGCGCACGCCCGACTGGGTGAAGCCGCCGGTGTAGATCGGCACCGTGAGGACCACGCCCACGCGGGTGGTCTGCGCGCTGTTGTCGTAGCTGTTGTTGCCGGGCACCGGCGAGAAGATGTCGTTGCTGCCGTCGCCGTCGAAATCGCTGTAGCCCGCGCTGAGGCCCAGCGAGGGCAGGTGGCCGGAACGTGCGGTGGCGATGTCTTTCTCCGCGGCCACCAGCGCCAGTTCGCGCGCCAGCAGGGTGGGGTTGGATTCCATGGCCGTAGCCACCCAGTCCTGCTCGAGCAGGGCGTTGGGATCCTGCGGCTTGAACTCGGGGGCCAGGCCGCGCAGGTTCTCCACCGGGGTGCCGGTGATTTCGCCCAGCGCTTCGCGGGCGTCGTCCAGGGCATTGGCCACGCCAATGGCGTTGGCGCGGGCGGTGTCGTAGCGGGCGCGGGCTTCGTGCACGTCGGTGATCGGGGCCAGGCCCACTTCCAGTCGCTTCTCGGCCTGGTCGAGCTGGCGCTTCACCGAGCGCTCCTCGGCGCGCGACGAGGCGAGGGTTTCGATGGAGGTGAGCACGTTGAAGTAGGCATCGGCCACGCGCACCACCAGGTCGTCGGTGGCGGCCTTGTACTCGGCCTGCGACTGGCCTGCGCGGGCGCGGGCGGCGCTGAGGCGGGTGTAGTTGCCGTGGTCGTACAGGCTCTGGCGCAGGTTCACGCTCCAGCCCGAGCTGTTGTTGGTGCTGCTGGACTCCGAGTCGGGCTGCACCACGTTGCCGAACGCCTGCGAACCGCTGCTGTCGGTTTCCGCGCGGTCCCAGCTGACGCTGCCGTCAATCTGCGGCAGCAGCGCGGCGCGGCTCTGCGCCACGCCCTCGCCGATAGCCAGGTTGCGCGATTCCGCGGCGGCCAGCACCGGGTCGCTTTTGCGGGCGAGCTCGTAGGCTTCCATCAGGTCGGCGGCACCGGCGGTACCGGCGGCGCAAGACAGCGCGATGGCAAGGGTCAGGGGACGGAAGCTCAGGCGCATGGGGTAGTCCTGGGTAGCGGAATCAAAAAGCAAAATGCGGTGCCGGGGCGGCGCCGTGCAGGTAGGGAATATCGGTCTCGAACAGGCTTTCGCGGTGGAAGCTTTCACCGCGTCGGGTGATGCGCAGCGCTTCCTGCACCGGCGAGAGCCCGTGCACTATGAACAAGCGGCCGCCGGGCTTGAGCCAGGCGCCAAAGCGCTCGGGGTGGGTGGCCACGGCGCCGGTGACGCCGATGGCGTCGAACAGCCGACCGGGCTGCCAGGTGAACACGTCGGCGCATTCAAGCCGGACGTTGTTGACGCCGTCCGCCCCCAGCCGGGCGCGGGTGCGCTCGATGAAATCGGGGTGGCGGTCGATGCTGGTGACTTCGCGGGTCAGCGCCGCCAGGCAGGCGGTGATGAAGCCCGAGCCCGTGCCGATCTCGAGCACCTCATCGCCGGGTTCCAGGTTCATCGCCTGCAGCAGCCGGCCTTCGACCACCGGCTTCATCATCACTTCGCCGTGGTCCAGCGGCAGCGGCGCGTCGGAAAACGCCAGCTTGCGGTGCCGCTGCGGCACGAAATCCTCGCGCCGCACCTGCATCAGGACGGCCAGCACGCGCGGGTCCAGCACGTCCCAGGGACGGACCTGCTGTTCAACCATCGCGTGGCGGGCCTGCTGGAAATCAAGGGACATGGCGGAGACATCCTGGCGGTGCAAGGGTAGTGATTTTACGCCCCGGCCGGGGCGGCGCGGAAGGCGCCAGACGCGCCGGGCGCGGCCTGGCGACCGGCGTGCACAGGATGCTGGCGCCAGCCCGCGGCGCCGTAGTGCCATTAGTCACCGAGCCGGTGTGCACGGGCGGCGAAGGCCAGGGGCTCATCGCCGGCCCGGCCCGTAGGCACGCAGGAACAGGTCCACGGTGGCATCCACATGGGCCGCCACGTCAGCCGGCGTGTAGCGCTCCGGACAGCCGCACAGCAGGCGCGCGTGGTACTCCCCCTTGAGCAGGCAGAAGAACTGGGAGGCGGCGAGGGTGGTGTCGGGCACCCGCAGTTCGCCGGCCGCGTCCTCGGCCTCCAGGAACGCCGAAAACGCCTCCTGGGTGCGCTTGGGCCCGGCTTCCCAGAACAGCTTGGGCAGGTGGGAGTCGTCGGGCAGCTGGCGCGACATGATGCGATGGATGGCGATAGCCTCGTCGCTGGTGATCAGCCGGAAGAGGGCGTGGGCAATGCGCGCCAGCTGGTCGCGGATGGGTCCCTCGAAGCGCGCCACGAACAGGTCCGACGGCAGCAGGTCCTCGCACTTGGCCTTCACCGCCTCCACGAACAGGGTGTCCTTGTCCTGGAAATGGCTGTAAACGGTGAGTTTGGACACCCCGGCGCTCTGGGCGATGGCGTCCATGCTGACGCCGTCGTAGCCCCGGGCCGGGAACAGGCGCTTGGCCGCATCCAGGATGGCAGCGCGTTTTTCAGGGTCTTTGGGGCGCCCGGGCGGCGCGGTTCGGAGGGGCTGGGTCATATGCAGATTATTATTGAACTTGTCAGTTTGGTAAAGATAATATACCCCCGGTTCAATAAACAGATGACGTCCTGATGAGCGCTGCCGCCATGAACCTCAAACTCCTGTGCCTGACCGGGCTGCTGGCCTTGGCCGGCTGCGGCGGCGACCCGGCGGTAGAGAGTCCCGCGCGCCCGGCGATGGTGGTGCAGCCCGGCGCCGGCTCCGCCGCGCTCAGCGTCTATTCGGGCGAAGTGCGGGCCCAGTTCGAGCCGGCCCTGGCGTTTCGCATCGGCGGCAAGATCGCCAAGCGCTTGGTGGACGTGGGTGAGGAAGTGGAAGCTGGCCAGGCGCTGGCCGAACTCGACGCTGCGGACGTGGGCTTGAACCTCGAAGCCTCGGAGGCCCAGCTGGCCTCGGCACAGTCCGACCTGGCCCTGGCCACCTCGGAGCTGGAGCGGCACCGCAGCTTGTTGGACCGCCAGTTGGTCAGCCGCTCGCTTTACGACACCCGTGCGTCGGCGCAGAAAGCGGCGCAGGCGCGCGTGCGCCAGGCCGAGGCCGAGACCAAGGTTTCGGGCAACCAGGCCACGTATGCCGTCCTGCGCGCGCCCGAACGCGGCGTCATCGCGCAACGGCTGGCCGAAGCGGGGCAAGTGGTCGCGGCGGGACAGACGGTATTCGTGCTGGCCCAGGACGGCGCCCGCGAAGTGGTGATCAGCGTGCCCGAGCGCAGCGCCGGTGATTTCAGCCCCGGCCGCAAACTGGCGGTGGAGCTGTGGTCGCAGCCGGGCAAGCGTTTCCCCGCCACGTTGCGCGAGATCGCGCCGGCGGCAGATGCCCAGGCGCGCACGTTCGCTGCGCGCGTCACCTTCAATCCGGGCGAAGTGAGCACCGAGATTGGCCAAAGCGCGCGCGTGTTCGCGCTGCAGGACGGCGACGTGGCGCTGGAGGTGCCGCTGTCGTCGCTGTACCAACTGGACGGCGAGCCGGCGGTGTGGGTGGTGGATACCGCCACGTCCACCGTGCACCTGACGCCAGTGAAAACCGGTCCGCTGGGCGAGGAAAAAGTGCCGGTGCTGTCGGGGCTTTCGGCCAGCGATTGGGTGGTGTTGGCCGGTGTGCACCTTCTGCAGGAGGGCCAGCGCATCAAGCCAATCGACCGGGACAACCGCCCGGTGGTGCTGTCCGCGCCTGCCGACGCGCCCTGAGGTCCGCACATGGCCTCCTCCTTCAACCTGTCCGCCTGGGCGCTGCGCAACCGCTCGCTGGTGCTCTACACCATGGTGGTGCTGGCGGTGATCGGCATCTTTAGCTACCAGCGCCTGGGACAGTCGGAAGACCCGCCGTTCACCTTCAAGATCATGGTGGTGCGCACGATGTGGCCGGGCGCCACCGCCGAGGAAGTGGCGCTGCAGGTCACCGACCGCATCGAGAAGGAAGTGATGGAGACCGGGCGCTACGAGTTCGTGCGCTCGTACTCGCGCCCCGGCGAGTCGATGGTGATGCTGGTGTCGCGCGACTTGTTGAAGTCCAAGGACCTGCCGGCGCTGTGGTACGACGTGCGCAAGAAGGTGGGCGACGTGCGCCATACCTTGCCGCAGGGCGTGATCGGGCCTTTTTTCAACGATGAGTTCGGCGACACCTTCGGCAACATCTATGCACTGTCGGGCGACGGCTTCGACTACGCAACGCTGAAGGATTACGCCGAGCGCATCGAGCTTGAGCTGCACCGCCTGCGCGACGTCGGCAAGATCGAGCTGGTGGGCCTGCAGGACGAAAAGATCTGGATCGAACTGTCCAACATCAAGCTGGCCACCTTGGGCGTGCCGCTGGAACTGGTGCAGCAGGCCATCGACGAACAGAACGCGATCGCGCCGGCCAGCTTTTTCGAAACCGGCACCGACCGCGTGCAGCTGCGGGTCTCGGGCCGCTTCGACAGCGTGCAGGAAATCCGCGACTTCCCCATTCGCGTCGGTGACCGCAGCTTCCGTTTGGGTGACGTGGCCGAGGTGAGTCGCGGCTTCACTGACCCGGCGGCGCCGCGCATGCGCTTCATGGGCGAGAACGCCATCGGCATCGCGGTGTCCATGCGCGCCGGCGGCGACATCATCAAGCTGGGCGAAGTGCTGGACGAGAAGTTCGCCGAACTGCAGGAAAACCTGCCGGTGGGCATGACCCTGAAGAAAGTGTCCGACCAGCCCGCGGCCGTGCGCACCGGCGTGGCCGAGTTCGTGCGGGTGCTGGCCGAGGCGGTGGTGATCGTGCTGCTGGTCAGCTTCTTCTCGCTGGGCTTCCGCACCGGCCTGGTGGTGGCGCTGTCCATCCCGCTGGTGCTGGCGATGACGTTCGCCGCGATGTACTACTTCGGCATCGGCCTGCACAAGATTTCGCTCGGCGCGCTGGTGCTGGGCCTGGGCCTGATGGTGGACGACGCCATCATCGCGGTGGAAATGATGGCGGTGAAGATGGAGCAGGGCTACGACCGCGTGCGCGCCGCCGCGTTTGCCTATGACTCCACCGCGTTCCCCATGCTCACCGGCACCCTGGTGACGGCGGCGGGCTTCCTGCCCATCGCCACCGCGGCGTCCAGCACCGGCGAGTACACGCGGTCCATCTTCCAGGTGGTCACGATCTCGCTGCTGCTGTCGTGGATCGTGGCCGTGGTTTTCATTCCTTACCTGGGCTACAAGCTGCTGCCCGACCCCAAGCCGCACGGCGACGGCCCGGTGCACGACCCCTACGCCACCAAGTTCTACCAGCGCGTGCGCCGCTGGGTGAGCTGGTGCGTGCGCTATCGCGGCACCGTGATCACGGTGACGCTGCTGGCGTTCGCGCTGTCCGTGGTGATGTTCCGGTTCGTGCCGCAGCAGTTCTTCCCGTCCTCCACGCGGCTGGAGCTGATGGTGGACCTGGAGCTGGCGGAAGGCTCGTCGCTGCACGCCACCGAAGCGGTGGTGAAGCGCCTGGAGGCGGAACTGGCCAAGCGCAAGGACATCGATAGTTTCGTGGCGCACGTGGGTGCCGGCACGCCGCGCTTCTACCTGCCGCTGGACCAGAAGCTGCCGCAGGCCAGCTTTGCCCAGTTCGTCATCACCACGCCGACTATCGAGGCGCGCGAGGAAGTGCGCGGCTGGCTGATCGGCCTGTTCGACGAGCAGTTCGCCGACGTGCAGGCGCGCGTGGCGCGGCTGGAGAACGGGCCGCCGGTGGGCTTCCCGCTCCAGTTCCGGGTCTCGGGCGAGCACGTGGACGTGGTGCGGAAGCTGGGGTACGAAGTAGCCGCCCAGGTCCGCGCGAATCCGCACGTCAGCAACGTGAACCTGGACTGGGACGAGCCCAGCAAGATCGTGCGCCTCACCATCGACCAGGAGCGCGCCCGCGTGCTGGGCATCAGCTCGGCGCAGGTGGCGGCGTTCCTGCGCGGATCGCTGTCGGGCACCACCATCAGCACCTACCGCGACGGCAACGAACTGATCGAGATATTGCTGCGCGGTACGCCGCAGGAGCGCGAGCAGCTGAGCCTGCTGGGCAGCCTCGCGGTGCCGGCCGGCAACGGCCGCAGCGTGCCGCTGTCGCAGATAGCCACGCTGGAATACGGCTTCGAAGACGGCATCATCTGGCACCGCAACCGGCTGCCCACCATCACGGTGCGCGCCGATATCTACGGTCACGAAACGCCCCCCAGCGTGACCGCGCAGATCCTGCCCACGCTGGAAGGCATCCGCGCCAGCCTGCCGCCGGGCTACTTGCTGGAAACCGGCGGCACGGTGGAGGACGCCGGCCGCGGCTCGCGCTCGGTGGCCGCGGGCGTGCCGCTGTTCCTGCTGGTGGTGATGACCCTGCTGATGCTGCAGTTGCGCAGCTTCCCGCGCACCGTGATGGTGCTGATGACGGCGCCGCTGGGTTTGATCGGCGTGGTCGGCTTCCTGCTGGTGTTCCGGGTGCCGTTCGGCTTCGTGGCCATGCTGGGCACCATCGCGCTCAGCGGCATGATCATGCGCAACTCGGTGATCCTGGTGGACCAGATAGAACAGGACATCGCCGCCGGCCACCCGCCGGCACAGGCCGTGGTGGAGGCCACCGTGCGGCGCTTCCGGCCCATCGTCCTCACGGCGCTGGCCGCGGTGCTGGCCATGATCCCGCTCTCGCGCAGCGTGTTCTTCGGGCCGATGGCGGTGGCGATCATGGGTGGCCTGATCGTGGCCACCGCGCTGACGCTGCTGTTCCTGCCGGCGCTCTACGCGGCGTGCTTCCGCGACCCCCGTCCCGGCCGTGCCTGACGCCAGTCCCTCCTACAGGGATGGATTGAGCTATCGGGACTGAAGTCCCTCCCACAAAGGGAGGCGGGCGTGGAACAATGGCGGCGTGAAGCGGGGGTGCCCTGGCGTGACCGGGCTGAGAGATACCCTTCGAACCTGATCCGGTTGGTACCGGCGTAGGGAAGCTTCGTGGTGCCGGCCCGTGCCTGCGCCCCGGCGCCGCCGCTTCGTTCCCTGCCCATCCGGGCGCCCGAGGACGAAACGCATGAACGCCCTGCCCACCGAACTGCTGCGCCAGACGCAGGAACTCTCCGAATCTGTCACGCGGCCCATCCCGGGCTCGCGCAAGATCCACATCGAAGGCTCGCGCCCCGACATCCAGGTGGCCATGCGCGAGATCGCGCTGGCCGAGACGCCGCGCATGTTCGGCATCCTGGAGCCCAATGCGCCGTTCGTGGTCTACGACACCTCGGGGCCGTACAGCGACCCGGGCGCGAACATCGACCTCGGTGCCGGCCTCACCCCGCTGCGTGAGCGCTGGATCGCCGAGCGCGGCGACAGCTCGCCGCTGCCGGGCCTGAGCTCGGAGTTCGGCCGCGGCCGCGCTTCGGACCAGAGCCTGGACGCCGTGCGCTTCCCGGCGCTGCGCCCGCCGCGCCGCGCCCACGCCGGCGCCAACGTCACCCAGATGCACTACGCGCGCCGCGGCATCGTCACGCCCGAGATGGAATACATCGCCATCCGCGAGAACCAGCGCATCGAGGCCAACACCGAGGCGCACCTGCTCAAGCAGCACGCGGGCGAAACCTTCGGCGCCAACATCCAGAAGTCCATCACGCCCGAGTTCGTGCGCGACGAAGTGGCGCGCGGCCGCGCCATCATCCCGGCCAACATCAACCATCCGGAACTCGAGCCGATGATCATCGGCCGCAATTTCCTCACCAAGGTGAACGCAAATATTGGTAATTCCGCCGTTTCCTCCGGCATCGCCGAGGAAGTGGAGAAGCTGGTGTGGTCCATCCGCTGGGGTGGCGACACGGTGATGGACCTGAGCACGGGCAAGAACATCCATGAAACCCGCGAGTGGATCATCCGCAATTCGCCCGTGCCCATCGGCACCGTGCCGATCTACCAGGCGCTGGAAAAGGTGAACGGCAAGGCGGAGGACCTGAACTGGGAGGTCTTCCGCGATACGCTCATCGAACAGGCCGAACAGGGCGTGGACTACTTCACCATCCACGCCGGCGTGCTGCTGCGCTACGTGCCGCTCACCGCCAAGCGCGTCACCGGCATCGTCAGCCGCGGCGGCTCGATCATGGCCAAGTGGTGCCTGTCGCACCACAAGGAGAACTTCCTCTACACGCACTTCGAAGACATCTGCGAAATCATGAAGGCCTACGACGTCAGCTTCTCGCTGGGCGACGGCCTGCGCCCGGGCAGCATCGCCGACGCCAACGACGCCGCGCAGTTCGGCGAGCTCGAGACCCTGGGCGAGCTGACCAAGATCGCCTGGAAGCACGACGTGCAGACCATGATCGAAGGCCCCGGCCACGTGCCGATGCACATGATCAAGGAAAACATGGACAAGCAGCTGGCCGTCTGCGGCGAAGCGCCGTTCTACACGCTCGGCCCGCTGACCACCGACATCGCGCCCGGCTACGACCACATCACCAGCGCCATCGGCGCGGCCATGATCGGCTGGTTCGGCACCGCCATGCTTTGCTACGTCACGCCCAAGGAGCACCTGGGCCTGCCCAACAAGAACGACGTGCGCGAAGGCCTGATGGCCTACCGCATCGCCGCGCATGCGGCTGACCTCGCGAAAGGCCACCCGGGCGCGCAGGCGCGCGACAACGCGCTGAGCAAGGCGCGGTTCGAGTTCCGCTGGGAAGACCAGTTCAACCTGGGCCTGGACCCGGAGCGCGCGCGCGAGTACCACGACGAAACCCTGCCCAAGGACGCGCACAAAGTCGCCCACTTCTGCTCGATGTGCGGCCCGCACTTCTGCTCGATGAAGATCACCCAGGACGTGCGCGACTACGCCGCCAGCCAGGGCGTCAGCGACGAGGCCGAGGCGCTGGAGCAGGGCATGGCCGAGAAGGCGGCGCAGTTCCGGGCCGAGGGGGCCAGCG
>JANORD010000210.1:0-5914 GCA_031415095.1 Lysobacteraceae bacterium | reverse complement strand
GGAGGGACTTCAGTCCCGATGCTCCTAACCAGTAAGCGTCGGGACTGAAGTCCCTCCTACAGTGCTTTGGGGTGCTGGCAGCGCCGCGCGCGCGCGCCGATACTAGGGCAACGGAGGATTCCATGACCCAAGCCCTGCACGTAATCATCCTCGCCGCTGGCGAGGGCAAGCGCATGAAGTCGCGTACCCCCAAAGTGCTGCAGCCCATTGCCGGAAGGCCGATGCTGGCGCATGCGGTGGACGTGGCGCGCGCGCTGGGCGCCGCCGGCATCCACATCGTCTACGGACATGGCGGCGACCAGGTGCGTGCCGCCTTCGCCAGCCAGCCCGACTTGCGCTGGGCGGAGCAGGCGCAGCAGCTGGGCACCGGACACGCGGTGCAGCAGGCCTTGCCCGGCATCCCGGACAGTGCGCGCGTGCTGGTGCTGTATGCCGACGTGCCATTGATCAGCGAAGGCACGCTGCGGCACCTGCTGATCGCCGCCGACGCCGGTGCCGCGGTGCTTACCGAAACCTTGGTCGATCCCAGCGGCTATGGCCGAGTGATCCTTGACGGCAACGGCAACGTGCAGGCCATCGTCGAGCACAAGGACGCCGATGAAATGCAGCGCGGGGTTAAGTTGGTGAACACCGGCGTGGTGGTGGCGCCCGCAGGCGACCTGCGCCGCTGGCTGGGCAAGGTGCACAACCGCAACGCCCAGGGCGAGTTCTACCTCACCGATATTTTCGCGCTGGCACGCAGCGAAGGCCGCGCCGCAGCGCAGGCCGCCTGCCGCATCCCCGGCGAAGCCGAGGGCGCCAACGATCCGATGCAGCTGGCGCGGCTGGAGCGCGCGTTCCAGCGCCGCGCCGCCGAGGCGCTGATGCTGCAGGGCGCGCGGCTGGCCGACCCGGCGCGCTTCGACCAGCGCGGCGACGTGTCGGTGGGCAGCGATGTTGAAATCGACGTGGACGTGATCCTGGAAGGCAGCGTGTGGCTGGGCGACGGCGTGCGCATCGGACCGTTCTGCCGCCTGCGCGACGTGGAGCTGGCGGCCGGCACCGTGCTCAAGTCGCACTGCGACCTGGAAGGCGTGATCACCCGCGGCGCCTGCACCATCGGGCCGTTCGCGCGCCTGCGTCCGGGTACTGACCTGGCGGAAGGCGTGCACATCGGCAATTTCGTCGAGACCAAGAAAGCGCGGCTGGGTCCGGGCTCCAAGGCCAATCACTTGAGTTACCTGGGCGACGCCGAGATTGGCAGCGCGGTGAACGTGGGCGCCGGCACCATCACCTGCAACTACGACGGGGTGAATAAAGCCGTGACTACAATTGGCGATGGCGCGTTTATCGGCTCGAATTCTTCGCTGGTGGCGCCGGTGGACATTGGCGAGGGTGCCACCATTGGCGCCGGCTCGGTGATCACCAAGGATGCGCCGGCCGGAAAGCTCACCTTGGCGCGCGGCAAGCAGCAAACCCTCGACGCCTGGCAGCGCCCCACCAAGAAGCCCTGACCCCAGCCGCAAGAGCCCGGACTGTAGGAGGGACTTCAGTCCCGATAGCTCTCAGCCAGAAGCGATCGGGACTGAAGTCCCTCCTACATTTGTTGGTTTTTCAGGCTTGGGTTTTTGGGTCTTGCTGCAGGGGCGTGGGGAGCACCATGGTTACCGTCAGACCGCCGCCTTCGCGGTTGGCCAGGCTGATGCGGCCGCCGTGGGCCTCGGCGATTTCTCGGGCCAGCGCCAGGCCCAGGCCGGTGCCGCTGCGTTTGGTGGAATAGAACGGCACCAGCGCATTCGAAAGCACGGCTTCGGACATGCCGCTGCCGCGGTCCATCACTTCCAGGCGAAGCCAGCCCGGCTGCCGGCGCACGCGCAGCTCGACGTCCGGCTCGGCCGAGCCTGACTCGTGGGCGTTCTTGAGCAGGTTCAGCAGCGCCTGTTCAATCTGCGCAACGTCCAAGCGCGCCGGTTCCTCGGGCAGTGCATCCATCACGGTGAAGCCAATCTGGCTGTGCAGGCGCTCCACGAACAGGGGCCAGTGCAGCGGCTCGAGTCGCGGCGTTGGCAGCTTGGCGAAATGCGCGTAGCCGCTGATGAAGCCCTCGAGATGCCGCGCGCGTTCTTCGATGGTCGCGAAAATGGCCTCCAGTCGCTCGGTCTGCCCGCGCCGCGTGAGTTCCGCGCCCGAATGCGCCAGCGAGGCCACCGGGGCCAGTGAATTGTTCAGCTCGTGGCTGATCACCCGGATCACTTTCTTCCAGGTCTGCACTTCCTGGCGCCGCAGTTCGGTGGTGAGCTGGCGCAGCATCAGCAGCGACTGCGCGCGTCCATTCAAGCGGAACTCGCGCCGGGAGATATGCCAGGTCTGTTCGTCGTCGTCGGCCCCTACCGCAAACAGGCCGTCGCGCCCGGCCTGTACCGCCTCGCGCAGCGCCTCAGAGGCGGCGTCCAGCAACGAGTCCAGCCGCTGGCCCTCCAGCCGCCGGCCCTGGTTGAGTTCGCGTCGCGCCGCCAGGTTGCCAAAGGTGATGCGGCCGGAGGGATCCACCAGCACCATCGCCACCGGCGTGTTCTGGACCATGGTGTCGAGCAGAAGTTCGCGCTGGATCAGGCCCAGGCGCTGCTCGCGCAGCGCGTCGCCCAGCAGGCTGTGCGTGCGCACCAGATCGCCCAGCTCATCGTTGCCGCGCCAGCTCAGGCCGAAGCTGAAATCGCCGTCGCGATAGCTGGCCACGGTGCCGTCCAGCGCGCGGAACAGCGACAGCGTCGGCCGCACGGCCCAACGCGCCGTAGCGGCCACCACGGGCAGCATCAGCAGCAAGCTAATCGCGAATGCCACCGTCGCGGACTGCAGCCACACGTGCAGCGCCAGCGCCAGCGCCACGGTTACTCCCATCAGGACGAACGCCAACGCCGCGAGGCGGCCTGCCAGCGACCGCCGTTGCCGGCGCGGCGTGCCGGACTCAGGCACGCGCGATGCCCAGCCGTTCCAGCCGTCGATAAAGCGCCTGGCGGCTCAGGCCCAGCTCCGCCGCTGCCTGCGACAGCACGCCATTGGCGCGGGCGATGGCCGCCTCTATGGCGGCGCGATCGGGCTCGGCGTCGGTCTGCGCTGCGACGGTGGCCGCTGCGGCCGCCGGCAGGCCCAGGTCCGCCACGCTCACCTCGTCGCCTGCGCCCAGCAGCAGCGCGCGCTGCACCGCATTCTTCAATTCGCGCACGTTGCCGGGCCAGGCGTGCTGGCGCAGCGCGTTGCGCGCCGCCGGCGTCAGCTGCTTGGCGCCGCCCAGGAAATGCTCGGCGAGCGGAAGGATGTCATCCGGGCGCTGCGCCAACGGCGGCACCCGCAGCTCGATCAGGTTGAGCCGGTAGTAAAGGTCTTCGCGAAACTGGCCGGAGCGGATCATCGCCGGCAGATCGGCATTGGTGGCGCTGAGCAGCCGCACGCGCACCTGCCGCTCGCGGTTGCTGCCCAAGCGCTCGAACCGGCCAGTCTCGAGCACGCGCAGCAGCTTCATCTGGCCGGCCGGCGGCAGGTTGCCGATTTCATCTAGGAACAGCGTGCCGCCGTCGGCCGCTTCGAACTTGCCTTCGCGCGCCTTGCCGGCGCCGGTGTAGGCGCCCGCTTCGGCGCCGAACAGCTCGGCTTCGATCAGCTCCGAGGGCAGCGCGCCGCAGTTGAGCGTGACGAAGGGTCCGGACTTCACCGCGGAGTTGGCCTGCAGGATGGCCGCGATGCATTCCTTGCCGGCGCCGTTGGGCCCGCTGATGAGCACGGGCACGTCGGCGTGCGCCACCTGCGCCGCCAGGCCCAGCAGCTGCGCCATCGCGTCGTCGGCCCAGACCAGGCCGCGCAGGTCGAGCCGCTGCTCGATGCTGGCCCGCGTGCGCTGGCGCGCGCCGCGCTCGCGCGCCAGCAGCCGGTTGGCCTGGCCCAGTTCGATCAGGTTGGACACCGACGCCATCAGCCGGGCGTCGTCCCAGGGCTTGCCCAGGTAATCGGCGGCGCCGGCCTTGATCAGGCTCACCGCCGCGTCCAGGTGCGTCCAGGCGGTGAGCAGCACGATCGGCAGGTCGGGATGCGCTTGGCGGATGCGCCGGAACAGCGCCTCGCCGTCTTCGCCCGACGTGGTGTCGGCGCGAAAATTCATGTCTTGCACCACCAGGTCCACCGGCTGCGTAGTCAGTTGGCGCAGGCCCTCTTCCGGGCTGGCGGCATACAGCGTGTGGATATCGTGCAGCGAGAAAAGCACCTCGAGCGCCGTGGCGATCGCGGGGTTGTCGTCAATGACAAGAACCGTAGGCATGGCGGCAATTCTCACACACTGCGGGTGGCCACCGCCGGCGGTATGCCGGCGGCACGCCAGGCGGGACCCACCACCGCGGCCAGTCCCAGCAGTACCAGTGCCAGCGCACCCGCGCCCACGTATCCCGGCGGCAGCCGGCCCAGCGCCAGGTCGGCCATCAGCAGCTGGTTGAGCGCATAGGCCAGCACCGCACCCACGCCGACGCCCAGCGCGCTGATCAGCAGGTTCTCGACCAGGAAATATTCCAGGATGTCGCGGCGGCGCGCTCCCAGCGCGCGACGCACGCCGATCTGCTTGCGGCGCTGGCTCACCCACAGCGAGGCCAGGCCGATGATGCCGCCCGCGGTCATCACCAGCAGCAGCGTGATCACCAGTCCCAGGCCGCGGATCACCGTGCGTTCGCTGCGGTAGCGCGCCGCGCGCGTCTCGGCCATGGTGTGTGTTGATAGCACCAGCCGTCCCGGCACTTGCGGCTGCAGCACGCTGCGCGCTTCGCCCATCACGCGATCCATCTGCGCCGGCTCCACGCGGACGGCGTACGTGAGCGAAGGTATCGCCATCCGCTGCGGCAAGATCACCGAGTGGGCCGGGTCGCCGCCCCAGCTCGTGCGCCCCCAGGGCGACACCAGCGCATCCACCACGCCCACCACTTCCACGCCCGGTGCGCCGCGGCCGGCGTGGATGGTCTTGCCCACCGCCGACTCGCCGGGGAACAGCACTTCTTCCAGGCTGCGCGTTATCAGCGCGACGCGCGGGTACTGGGTGCTCAGGTCGTCCCAGCGCAGCAGGGTCTGGTCTTCGGCGCGCAGGTCGCGGCCCGACACCAGCTGCAGGCCGAATGTCTGGACGATGTTGGCGTCCGCGCGGTAGGTCGCGGCCGAGGCCGGCGAGTCGACCGCATCGGGATCTACCTGGAAGCCGCTGTTGCTGCCCGACTGCGACAGCGGCACCTGGCTGACGTAGGACGCCGACAGCACGCCCGGAATGGCGCGCAGCCGCGCCACGTCACGCTCGATCACGGCGCCCGTGACATCGGCAGTCTTGTCGGCGATGGCGACGTACATCAAGCCGGCCTCCACCGTGCCGCTGACGGTGGCCGCCTCGCGCAGACGCTGGTTCACGATGTAAAGCGCGTTGGCCAGGATGGCCAGCGTCAGTGCAATCTGCAGCGCGACCAGCAGCACGCCCGAGCTGGTCTTGCGCATTGCAGAGAGGATGGGGCGGATGGTCATGGCGTGCGGCCTATTGGCTCTTGAGTTGGATGGCCGGGCGCACGCCCGCAGCGCGCCACGTGGGCAGCAGCCCCGCCACCAGCGAGGCAAGCAGCGAGAGCACCACGGTGCCCGCCAGCAGCCACGGGTCCATGCGGTAAAAGTCCGGCGAATCGGCCAAGCCTTGTCCCAGCAGCTTCACGCCGTACAGCGCCAGCAGCAGGCCGGCGATAGCGCCCGCGGCGCCAATCACGCCCGCTTCCACCAGGTACTGGGCGAAAATATCGCGCCGACGCGCACCCAGCGCCCGGCGCACGCCAATCTCGCCTTGGCGGGCCGTGAACTTCGCCAGCATCAACGCCATCAGGTTCACCAGGCAGGCGCACAGGAAACCAAACGACACCCACGTGGCCAG
>JANORD010000209.1:0-2575 GCA_031415095.1 Lysobacteraceae bacterium | reverse complement strand
ACGTGCGCCGGCCAGCCGTCTTCGTCGGGGAGCAGCAGTTCGGCGGGGTCGAGCCGCGCGAGTTCTGCGGCGAGCTGGTCGTCGCTGGCCACTTCGGACACAAGGAAGCGGCCGCCGGCGAGATCGGCCCAGGCGATGCCGAAGCCTTGGCGTCCGCGCGATACCGCGACCAGCAGCGTGTCGCGACGCTCTTGCAAAAGGGCTTCATCGGTGACGGTGCCAGGCGTGACGATGCGCACCACCTTGCGCTCCACCAAGCCCTTCGCCAGCGCCGGGTCGCCGATCTGTTCGCAGATCGCCACCGATTCGCCCAGCGCCACCAGCCGCGCGAGGTAACCCTCCATTGCGTGCACCGGCACGCCGGCCATCGGGATGGGCGCACCGGCCGAGGCGCCGCGCTGGGTCAGGGTGATGTCCAGCAGCCGCGCCGCCTTGCGGGCGTCGTCGTAAAAAAGCTCGTAGAAATCACCCATCCGGAAGAACAGCAGGATATCGGGATGCTCCGCCTTTGCAGCGAAGAATTGCCGCATGAGCGGGGTGTGCTGGGGGCTTTCCGAAGCGGACATCCGGATGGCATTGGCTGGGGTGGCCCTATAGTCTAGCGGCATGGACGCCCGCTCCCTTCCCGATGACGACCTGTTGCATGCGCTGGCCGAACAGGTTGGCGCTGCGCTGCGCAGCCACCATTTGATGCTGGCCACCGCCGAAAGCTGCACAGGCGGCTGGATCGCCAAGACCATCACCGACATCCCGGGCTGTTCGGACTGGTTTGATTGCGGCATGGCGGCCTACAGCTACGAAGCCAAGCAGGCGCTGCTGGGCGTGCGCCCGGAGACACTTACCGAGCACGGCGCGGTGAGCCGTGAAACCGTTCTGGAAATGGTTTCGGGCGCCTTGGTTACGTCGGGTGCCAGCGTCGCGGTTGCGGTCACCGGTATCGCCGGCCCGGGCGGCGGTACGGCCGACAAGCCCGTGGGCACCGTTTGGATTGGCTGGAAGCGTCGCGGCGGTTATCCAAGGGCCGAACTCTTCCACTTCGACGGCGACCGCGAGGCGGTGCGCCGGCAGACCGTCGAGGCCTCCCTGCAGGGACTGCTCAAGCTGGCCGTCTAGGGGACTTGACAGGCGGGGGAGGGTTGTTAGTAGTATTACTACTAATGAATATCACCGACACCCAGCAGGCCATCCTGGCCATGATCACCGAGCGTATCGACACCGACGGCGTGCCGCCCTCACAGGTCGAGATCGCCCACGCCTTCGGATTCAAGGGCGTGCGCTCGGCCCAATACCACCTCGAAGCCCTGGAGCAGGCCGGTGCCATCCGGCGGGTTGCCGGACAGGCACGCGGCATCCGCCTCATGCAGTCCCCGGCCGCCGACCTCGTCCCGGCGGTCGGGGACGATTTGCTCCGCATCCCGGTCCTGGGCCAGGTCGCCGCCGGCATGCCGATCGGCGCGGACGCCGGAGTGCACGACATGGTCCTGCTGGACCGGGTGTTCTTCCAGCCCGCGCCCGACTATCTGCTGAAGGTGAAGGGCGACTCAATGCGCGACGAGGGCATCCTGCACGGCGACCTGATCGGCGTGCACCGCACCAATGACGCGCGCAGCGGCCAGATCGTGGTCGCCCGCATCGATGACGAGATCACGGTGAAACTGTTGAAAATAGGCAAGGACGCAATCCGGTTGCTGCCGCGCAATCCCGACTTCGAGCCGATCGTGGTCAAGCCCGACCAGGATTTCGCCATCGAGGGTCTCTACTGCGGCCTTGTAAGGCCAAACCGTTGAGTTTCGGTGCGAAGAAATCGCCGGCAAAGAAGTCGCTTTCCCTACAGCGCATCGAAGCGGAATCCACTGCCGCCGAGGCGCCGGATGACTCAGATTCCGGATCACGGCCACGTTCTCAGTCCGTGAGACCCACACCCCCTAATCTGGCAACAACCCAAAACGAACCCCCGAGGAACAAGACCATGGATGACAACAAGAAGCGCGCCCTCACCGCCGCCCTGAGCCAGATCGAGAAGCAGTTCGGCAAGGGCGCCGTCATGCGCATGGGCGACAAGAGCATCGAGCCGGCGGAAGTCATCGGCACCGGTTCCCTGATGCTCGATATCGCGCTGGGCATCGGCGGCCTGCCCAAGGGTCGCGTCATCGAGATCTACGGCCCGGAGTCCTCGGGCAAGACCACGCTCACCCTGCAGGTGATCGCCGAATGCCAGAAAGCCGGCGGCACCGCCGCTTTCATCGACGCCGAGCACGCGCTCGATCCCACCTACGCGGTCAAGCTGGGCGTGAACATCGACGACCTGCTGGTCAGCCAGCCCGACACCGGCGAGCAGGCTCTGGAAATCGCCGTCATGCTGGTGCGCTCCAATTCGGTGGACATGGTGGTCATCGACTCCGTGGCGGCACTCACCCCGCGCGCCGAGATCGAGGGCGAGATGGGCGACCAGCTGCCGGGCCTGCAGGCCCGCCTGATGAGCCAGGCCCTGCGCAAGCTCACCGGCAACATCAAGCGCAGCAACTGCATGGTCATCTTCATCAACCAGCTGCGCATGAAGATCGGCATGATGATG
>JANORD010000208.1:0-4555 GCA_031415095.1 Lysobacteraceae bacterium | reverse complement strand
AGCACCAGCGGCAGCGCGTGCCTGATCCCGCCATACGTTCCCTGCGCATCCATCAGCGCCAGCAGGTGCGTCGTGCTGTACCCGGCCACTGCCGCCAGGGACCACTTGCCGGCCGCCGACAGGGTCATGAACGGCAGCAGGCACAGCCCCATCAGCGACAGCGCCATCAGGGCCAGCGGAACTTTGGCCACCACGAAGCTGGGCCAGGTAAACCAAGGTGCGGAACCCTTGTACTTCACGCCCCAGACGCGGTGGCTGGACTGGCCGCGCCCCTCCACGCCGGCGCGCACCGTGTCGGCCAGCCCCCACAGATAGGCGCGCGGCAGCAGCCGGTGCTGGTCGGCGAACGCGATGCCCTCGCGCCAATGGGCGATGTTGAGGTCGGACACCTTGTCGGCCATGGCGCGGTTGTAGCCATCGCTGCCGTCGGTGCCGGCGTGGAAACGAAAACCGTACTGGCCCCACAGCACCGCCAGGGCTATCACCGCGGCCAGCGCGCACTGCGCACCGCGCTTCGCGAACTGGCGCCAACCGCCGCGGCGCAACCCAACCAGCGCGGCAATGCCCAGCACCAGTGCAATGCCCGCCACGCCCGCCAGCGCCGAGTGTTTGCTACCCAAGGCCAGGCCCACCGACGCGCCGCAGGCCAACGCCCAAACCCAGCGCCACTGGCTGGCCAGCAGGCCGGCCGTGATGGCCGCCAGGCCCAGGGTAAGGGCCAACGGCAGGTCGGTCATCACCACCGGCAAGTGCGCGCCCACCGTCGGTTCCAGCGCTAGGTAGCCCAGCGTGCCCGCCGCCCAGGCCAGGCCGAACGCACGCCAGAGCGCGGCGCCCAGCAGCACCAGCAGCACCGCGTGGAAGCTCCACATGCCGCGCCGCGCCGCCGCCTGGGTGCCAGCACTGTCGTTGTCCAGGTACATCGTTTCTTCCACCAGCTCGCGCTCCTGCGACTTCTCCACCAGCGGCGCCTGCGGCCGCAGGGTGAAGGAATCAGGGATGGCGGCGGCGACGGCCAGCTTGGCCAGCGGCGGGTGTTCGGGATTCAGGCGGAAGTCGCCGGTGCGCCAGTACGAGACGCCGGCGACGATGTGCCAGGGTTCGTCCACCGTGTAGCCATCCAGGCGCGTGCCCGCGTGCGAGCGCAGCACGGCCAGGGCGGCCAGCAGGAGCAGCAGCGACAGTCCCAGCGCCGTACGCAGGGGCTTGGAAACAGCGAGGTCCATGGTCGATCCCGTGGCGGCGTTCTTCCATGAAACGGGCCTCGACGGCGCCCGCGGCCATGGCTTCGCACGGCGCGGCTGGACTGAAATTCGCTCGCGTGGGGTGTACGCTCGGGGCGCGGTGTACGCCACGCACACCTCGGGGGAATGAATGAAGCTAGCCACACCCGCCCGCACCGTCACGCGGCGCCAGCTGCTGCAGATGATCGGCGTCACCGGCGGCAGCGCCGCGATGTACCAAGCCATGGCCAGCCTGGGCCTGGCAGCCGATTCACCGTTCACGGGTCCGCCGGATATGGGCGCGGCGCCCAACGGCGCTTCGGTGCTGGTGCTGGGCGCTGGCATCGCCGGGCTGGTGGCTGCCTATGAACTGCGCAAGGCGGGCTACCGCGTGCAGGTGCTCGAATACAACGCGCGCGCCGGCGGCCGCTGCATGACCCTGCGCGGCGGCGATACCCACGCCGAAATGGGCGGTGAAACCCAGCACTGCCAGTTCGACCCCGGCCTGTACATCAACCCCGGGCCCTGGCGCCTGCCGCACCATCACCACGGCATCCTCGGCTACTGTCGCCGCCTGGGCGTGGCGCTGGAAAATTTCGTGCAGGTGAACAACAACGCCTTCCTGCACAACCCGGCCGCGTTCGGCGGCAAACCGCAGCGCTATCGCACGGTGCGCACCGACTATCACGGCCACGTGGCCGAGCTGCTGGCCAAGTGCGCGCAGGGCGGCAAGCTCGACGGGCCGATCAGCCGCGAGGACCAGGAGAAACTGCTGGAGTCGCTGCAGTGGTGGGGCGCGCTGGACAACAACTACGCGTACACCAAGAACCAAGGCAGCAGCGACCGCCGCGGCTTCGATCGCGATCCCGGCGGTGGCCTGACCGGCCGGCCGGAGCTTTCGTCGCCGGTGGGGCTGTCCCAGGTGCTGGACGCCGGGCTGTGGGGAATGCTGCCCTTGGGCGACCTCTATGAAATGCAGAGCAGCCTGCTGCAGCCGGTGGGCGGCATGGACGCGATCCCGCAGGCGTTCGCGCGCGAGCTGCAGGGCGTGGTGCGCTACGGCGCCAAAGTGCTGGAGATTGCGCAGCACAGCGACGGCGTCCAGGTCGCGTTCGAAGACACGGGCCGGCCCGGCAGCCGCGAAGTGGCGCGCGCCGACTGGTGCGTGTGCACCCTGCCGCTGTCCATCCTGGCCGGCATCCCGATGAACGTGGGCGCGCCGATGACCGCCGCCATCAGCGCCCTGCCCTATGCGGCGGCGGTGAAGGTGGGCCTGCAGTTCAAGCGCCGCTTCTGGGAAGAGGACGAACACATCTACGGCGGCATTTCCTATACCCAACTGCCCATCAACACCATCAGCTACCCCAGCCACGGCTACCACAGCCCCGGCAAGGGCGTGCTGCTGGGGGGCTATCTGTGGGGCGTGGATGCAGCAAGGTTCACCGCGATGTCGGGCCCCGAGCGCGTGCGCGAAGCGGTGGCGCAGGGCGCGCAGATCCATCCGCAGTATCCCGCCGAATTCGACAATGGCGTGGCCGTGGCCTGGCACCGCGTGCCGGGAGCCATGGGTTGCTTCGCGCTGTGGAACGAAAAAGCGCGCGCGCAGCACTACAACAACCTGTGCGCGCTGGATGGGCGCATCGTGCTGGCGGGCGAACATGCGTCCTTCCTGCCGGCCTGGCAGGAAGGCGCCGTGACGTCGGCGCTGGATGCCATTGGCCGGCTGCACCAGAAAGCCTTGGCACAAGGGGTGGCGGCATGACCCCTTCCGCACGCGCGGCAAAAAACGGCTTGGCGGCAGTGCTGCTGCTGGCGTGCCTGCCCACCGCTGCGCAAACCCCGGAGTCCGCCCCTGAAGGCCTGCTGGGCACCACCGACGGCGCGCAGGTGTACCGCCAGATCTGCCAGGGCTGCCACATGCCCGACGGACGCGGCGCCGTGGGCGCCGGGCGCTACCCGGGCTTCGTGGACAATCCGGCCATCGCGTCGTCGCGCTACATGGCCGTGACCATCCTGGCCGGGCGCCGCAACATGCCGGCATTCGCGCCGCGCGAGAGTGGCACGTGGTTCCAGCGCACCTGGCTCAGCGACGAGCAGGTGGCCAACGTCATCAATTACATCCGCGGCAATTTCGGCAATAGCTACACCGACCCCATCACCGCCGCCGACGTGCAGGCGCTCAACGTCAACTCCGGAGAATGACCATGCCCCGCAATGCTCTCGCCGCTGTGCTCGCCCTGCTGCTGGCGCCTTCGCTCGCCCCCGCCCAGGACGTCGTGCGGCACAAGCTGCCCAACAACTCCACCTTCCCTATCGCCGCCGCGGTGGAAGTGCCGGCCGGCAAGACCACGGTGTACCTGAGCGGCACGGTGCCGCCGCTGGCCGACGCCACCGCCGCCAAGGACAGCGTGGCCGCTTATGGCGACACGCACGCGCAAACGGTGAGCGTGCTCACCGCCATCCAGACCCAGCTCAAGGGCCTGGGCCTGACCATGGGCGACGTGGTGAAGATGCAGGTATTCCTGGTGGGTGACCCGGCGATGGAAGGCAAGATGGATTTCGCCGGCTTCATGCGCGGCTACTCGCACTTCTTCGGCACGCCCGAGCAGCCCAACCTGCCGGTGCGTTCCACCATGCAGGTGGCGGCGCTGGTGAACCCCGGCTTCCTGGTGGAAATCGAGGTCACCGCAGTCCGGCCCTGAGCGGCCGGACCTGCCTCAGTAGGCTTCGAACATGGCCTGGATGCGGTCCACGTCGCTGGTCTGGGTGAGCGCGAGCTGCAGCAGCACGCGCGACTTCGCCGGGTTGAGCTCGCCCGAGGCGATCAGTCCCAGCGCGTCGTCGTCCACTTCGTTGTTGCGGTAGACGATGCCCGACTGCAGCCGCGTGCTGCGCACCACCACCACGCCGGCCTTGCGGGCCGCCACCACGCGCTCCAGCGCCGCCGAGGTCATGTTGCCGTCGCCCACGCCGGCGATGACCAGGCCCTTGGCGCCCTGGGCCACGGCAGCGTCGATCAGGCCGGGGTTCATGCCGGCATGCGCGTACAGGATGTCCACGCGCGGCAGGCTTTGCAGGCCCTCCACGCTGAACTCGCTGGTCAGGCCGTGTTTCTTGTCGGTCATCTCGAACCAGGTGATGTCACCGGTGTTGGTGACGCCGGCCAGGCCCCGGTTGGCGCTGTGGAAGGTCTGCACGTCGGTGGTGTTCATCTTGGACACGTTGCGCGCGTAGTGGATCTGGTCGTTTAGCACGGTGACCACGCCGCGGCCGGTGGCGCCGGGGCTGATAGCCACGGCGACGCCGTTGTAGAGGTTGCTGGGGCCATCGGC
>JANORD010000207.1:0-4600 GCA_031415095.1 Lysobacteraceae bacterium | reverse complement strand
CCCCAGCGGCGCCAGTAGTTGGCGGGCGGCGTTTCGGCGCGGCCGGCGTGGTCGGACTGGCGCGGCACCGAGGCATCGGCGCTGGGCTCGGCGGTCATGGGCACGGCGCTGCCGATGTCTTCCACCAGGTGCCAGAGCCGTTCGCCCAGGCCCGGATCGGGCAGCGCCTGCTGCTGCAGGGTGTCGTCGAGCAGGCTGTGCATCAGCGCGAAGTGGCCGCCGGCGGCGTCCAAGCCGTGGCGGCCGCAGGCGTCGCCCAGCCAGCGCGCGTCGTGGTGCATCAGGGAAAGCCCGTTGATATCCCAGCCGTCCTGCAGGAAACGATGCAGGCGGCGACCCATCACTTCCACGCGCCGGGGCAGCAGGCGCAGGAAGGCGTGACGGTGTTCGGCGAGTATGGACTCGTCGTGCGGATTCATCTTTTGGCCCCCATGTCGCTTTCGATTATGCCCCCGGGGCCGGTGGCTGTCAGTGCGGGCGCGCGGCGGCGCAGCAGCCAGCGCGCCAGTGCGAACATGCCCAGCGCGAACAGCCCCATCACGCCCAGCACCAGCCCCAGCGCCAGGAACGGATGCGAGTACACCAGCGCCAGCGCGGTCAACGCCGCGGCGTCTTCACCCAGCGAGGCGGTCCAGTTCGACAGCGGCTCGGGCGAGGCGTTGATCAGCGCGCGCGTGCTGGCCTTGAGGCCGTGCGTGGCCAGCGCGGCACCCGCGCCCAGCGCCAGCGCGCCGCCGCCCAGCTGGCCGTCATCGGAGAGCGTGGCGGCGGCCAGGAACGCGCCCGCGGGCACCCGCGCCAAGGTTTGCACCAGGTCCCAGCCCGAATCCACGCCCGGGATCTTGTCGGCGGCGAATTCGACGACGGCCAGCGCGCCGGCGGTGCCCAGCACCCACGGCGAACTGGTGACCTGCAGCGCCAGCGGCAAATCCACCCAGCCCAGCAGGCCGGCCAGGCCGACGCCAAACACGGTGAAGTAGGCGCGCACGCCAGCCAGACAGGCCAGCGCCAGGCCCAGGGCGAAAATGTGTGCTTCGGACATTTGTGGCTCCCGGAGGGTGACGCCGATCACAGTATAGTGAGACTGCGCCTTGACGCTGAGTGAGCGGCACGGCCTGATGCGCCCTCCCCCTACGGCCCCCGCCGCCCGCGATGAGCACTCCCGCCCCCGACAAGCCGCGCTTCGTGATCGTGCCGCACCGCCCGCATGTGCGGGTGCTGCTGGGCGCGGGGCTGGTGCTGTGGGCGGCCAGCCTGGTGGGCGTGTATGCCTGGGCGACTACCCGCGCGGCGCCTGGCCTGGCCAAGGCACAGGCCGAGCTGACGCTGAAAAGCCGCCGCGCCACCGAGGCCGAGGCGCTGGTGAAGCAGCTGCGCCAGAACGCCTCCACCCTGCGCCGCAGCGACCAGATCAGCCGCAGCGCCAACACCGAGCTGCAGGCCAGCCTGGCTGAGCGCGAGGAGGAAGTGTCGGGTCTGCGCGCCGACGTGGCCTTCTACGAACGCCTGGTGGGCGCCACCGGCCAGCGCCGCGGTCTCACGGTGCACGAGGCAGTGTTCACGCCCGAAGCCGGCGGCACCTGGCGCTACACCGTCACTCTCACCCAGAACCTCAACCGCGGCGCCATCAGCAAAGGCGAGGCGCGGCTGTCGGTGGAAGGGGTGAGCGACGGCCGCCTGCGCAGCCTGCGCTGGGACGACCTGGTGCAAAAGCCCAATGCGCCGGGCGTGCCGTTTTCGTTCCGCTATTTCCAGCAACTCGAAGGCAGCGTGATGCTGCCCGAGGGCTTTACCCCCCAACGCGTCCGGGTGCAGCTGCGCTCGGGCGGCAGCACCGTGGACCAGGCGTTTCCCTGGCAGGCCCAGGCGCCACGAGGAGAATGAGATGTTCGGCAACGACAAACACAAGAATTCGCGCAGCAGCGGCCACGCGGTGGAAACCCTGGTGGGCCCGCGCGCGGTGATCCGCGGCGACATCAGTTTCAGCGGCGGGCTTTACGTGGAGGGCACCATCCACGGCAAGGTGTTGGCCGAAGAAGGCTCGGCGGCGGTGCTGACCATCGCCGAGAACGGCCACGTCGAGGGCGAGGTGCATGCGCCGGTGGTGGTGATCAACGGCCGGCTCACCGGCGACGCCTATGCCGGCGAGCGGATCGAACTGGCCGCCAACGCTCGCGTGCAGGGCAACATTCATTACAAAGTGGTGGAGATGGCCGCCGGCGCCATGATCACGGGCCGCTTGATCCACGCCGACGCGCCGCTGGCCCAGCTCACCGGCCCCGACACGCCGGCCCCGGCCGCGCACAAGCCCCGCCCCGAGGCGCAGGACGCTTGAATACGGCCCCGCCAGCGCCCATCTTGGCAGCCATGGACACTGCCCCCAGCTACCAGCAGCTCGACGCGCCGCTGGATTTCACCGCCGCCGCCGCCGCCAAGGTGGCCGCACTGATTGCCGAAGAGGGCAACCCGGGCCTGAAGCTGCGGGTGTACATCACCGGCGGCGGCTGCTCGGGCTTCCAGTACGGCTTCGAGTTCGATGAGCAGCAGGGCGAGGACGACCTGTCCCTGCAGCGCGACGGCGTCACCCTGCTGGTGGACCCGCTGAGCCTGCAGTACCTGATGGGCGCCGAAGTGGACTACCGCGAAAGCCTGCAGGGCGCGCAGTTCGTCATCCGCAATCCCAACGCCAAGACCACCTGCGGCTGCGGCAGCAGCTTCTCGGCCTGAGCCCGCCGGGCATGGGCGCCACGCCTCCCGGTTACGCCTTCCGCGGCCCGGGCCTGGACCGCGCCGAATTGCTGCGCCTGAGCCCCAACGACCTGCAGGCGCGCTGGGCCAACGCCCGCGTGCTGGTGGTGGACGCCGACGGCAACGCGCGTTTCCCCGGCAGCGCCGAGGCGCCGGAGGTTTTGCACGGCGCGGACCTGTTTCCCGAATTGCCCGAGGCCGCGAGCTTCCTGGGCCTGTCCGACGACGGCGCTTGGTTCGCGCTGCCGCACGAAGTTTTAGGCGACGCGCTGCCGGGCCGAATGGATTTGCGCAGCGCCGCCCACCAGTGGCCGGCGCTGGACGCTGCGGCGCTGGCGCAGGCGCGCGCCCTGCTGCACTGGCAGCAGCGCAACCGACACTGCGGCGGCTGCGGCCACGCGGTTACGCTGGTGCGCGGCGGCTGGTGCGCGCGCTGTGGCAACTGCGGTCTGGAGCACTACCCGCGCACGGATCCGGCGGTGATCGTGGCAGTCACCGACGGCCCGCGGCTGCTGCTGGGGCGGCAGGCGTCGTGGCCGGAGAAGCGCTGGTCGGTGCTGGCCGGCTTCGTGGAGCCGGGCGAATCTTTCGAACAGGCGGTGGCGCGCGAGGTGATGGAGGAGGCTGGCGTGCCGGTGCTCGAGTGCACCTACGCCGCGTCGCAGCCGTGGCCGTTCCCGATGGCGCTGATGGTGGGTTTCCACGCCCAGGGCCTGCCGCTGGAGCCGGTGGTGGGCGATGAGCTGGAGGCAGCGCGCTGGTTCAGCCTGTCCGAAATCGACGCGGCCGTGGCTTCGGGTGAACTGCTGCTGTCGCCGCGGCTGTCCATCGCCCGCTGGCTGGTGGACGACTGGATGGCGCAGGCGCGCGCCGCGCAGGGCCTCGCCCTTCAAGGCTAGAATCGGGCCATGTCCGCCGCGCTCATCGCCGTCGTCGTCTCGCTCCTGCTGGGGCACCTGTTTCCGTCGCTGCCGTCGCTGCGGCGCTACGACTGGTTCATCGGCTGGCTGCACTGGCTGGGCCGGCGTACCGGCGCCGACTGGCCCAACCGCGTGGGCCTGCTGATTGCCGTGGGGCTGCCGCTGCTGGCGGTGGGCGCGGCGCAATTCCTGCTCGATGACGCGCTGTACGGGCTGCCGGCGTTTGCGTTCGCGCTGCTGGCGCTGCTCTACACCTGGGGCCCGCGCGATCTGAACCTGGACGTGGAGGCGGTGATCGTGGCGCGCGAGCCCGAAGCGCGGCGCGCCGCGGCCGCGGCACTGTTCCCCGAGGGTGGCGAGCCGATGGTGGAAGGGCCCACCTTGGTGGAGGCGGTGTTCCGCTGCGCGCTGTGGCGCTGGTTCGGCGTGCTGTTCTGGTTCCTGGTGCTGGGCGCCGTCGGCGCGCTGGGCTACCGGCTGGTGTCGCTGTGCGCGCAGGGCGAGGCCCAGCGCAGCCTTTCGGCCGGTCAGCGCGGCGCGGCCCGCATCACGCTTGATTTGCTGAATTGGCCAGTAGCGCAGCTGATGACCTTCGCGCTCGCCTTGGCCGCCGACTTCGACCGCGTGCTGAGCGCCTGGCGCGACTGGCACGCCCAAAGCGTGCGCCTGGACGCCGGCTTCCTCTACGCCGCCGCCCGCGCCAGCGTGGCCAGCGAACTGGCCGAAGAAGACGCCTACGCCGTCGACGGCCCCGCCCAAGCCCCCGACCTGCTGGAACTACGCGACGCCATGAGCCTGGTCTGGCGCATCCTGCTGCTCTGGCTGGGCGTCCTCGCCCTCTTCGTCCTGGCCGGCTGGGCCACCTGACCTCTGGCAACCCCGACCTGTAGGAGGGACTTCAGTCCCGATGCTCCTGACCCAGAAGCATCGGG
>JANORD010000206.1:0-2867 GCA_031415095.1 Lysobacteraceae bacterium | reverse complement strand
CACCGGACTGCGGCAGATCATCGCCGACACCGTGCCGGTGCTTCCCACCGACGACCCGCGCGACACCCAGCCCACGCTGGGCTTCCAGCGCGTGCTGCAGCGCGCGGTCTACCACGTGCAGTCTTCAGGCAAGAAGGAAGTGACCGGCGCCAACGTGCTGGTCGCCATCTTCGGCGAGAAGGATTCGCACGCGGTGTATTTCCTCAGCCAGCAGGAAATCACCCGGCTGGACGTGGTGAACTATCTTTCGCACGGAATCGCCAAGATCGGTGACTCGGCCGACGAGAAGCCGGCGCCAGATACCAAGCCCGAGGGCGAGGAAGCCGGCGAGGGCAAGTCCAATCCGCTGCAGGAATTCGCCAGCAACCTCAACGATCTGGCCCGCGAGGGCAAGATCGATCCGCTGATCGGCCGAGAGGACGAAGTGGAGCGCACCATCCAGGTGCTGTGCCGCCGGCGCAAGAACAACCCGCTGTTCGTGGGCGAGGCCGGCGTGGGCAAGACTGCACTGGCCGAGGGCCTGGCCTGGCGCATCGTCGAGGGCAAGGTGCCGTCCATCCTCAAGGATGCGGTGATCTATTCGCTGGACCTGGGCGCGCTGGTGGCGGGCACCAAGTACCGCGGTGATTACGAGAAGCGCCTAAAGGCCGTGATCAATCAGATCAAGAAGGAGCCGGGCGCCATCCTGTTCGTAGACGAGATCCACACCATCATCGGCGCCGGCTCGGCCTCGGGTGGCACCATGGACGCCTCCAACCTGATCAAGCCGGTGCTGCAGAACGGCGAGCTCAAGTGCATCGGCTCCACCACCTTCCAGGAATACCGCGGCGTGTTCGAGAAGGACCGCGCGCTGGCGCGACGCTTCCAGAAAATCGACGTGGTAGAACCGACCATTGCCGAGACCGTCGCCATCCTCAACGGGCTCAAGTCCCGCTTCGAGGCCCACCACGACGTCGAGTACGCCGCCGATGCGCTGCAGGCGGCGGTGGATCTGTCGGTGAAGCACATCAACGATCGCCTGCTGCCCGACAAGGCCATCGACGTCATCGACGAGGCCGGTGCGCGCCAGCGCCTGATGGATATCGACAAGCGCAAGAAAGTGGTGGACGTGGCCGAGATCGAGCTGATCGTGGCCAAGATGGCGCGCATCCCCACCAAGCAGGTGAGCGCGTCCGACAAGGACGTGCTGCGCAACCTCGAGCGCAACCTCAAGATGGTCATCTTTGGCCAGGACGCTTCGATTGAAACCCTGGTGTCGGCGATCAAGCTGGCTCGTTCCGGCCTGGCCAACCCCGACAAGCCGATCGGCAACTTCCTGTTCGCCGGCCCCACTGGCGTGGGCAAGACCGTGGTGACCAAGCAGTTGGCGATGCAGTTGGGCATCGAACTGCTGCGCTTCGACATGTCCGAGTACATGGAAGGCCATTCGGTGAGCCGCCTGATTGGCGCGCCTCCGGGCTACGTGGGCTTCGACCAGGGCGGGCTGTTGACTGAAAAAATCGTCAAGAACCCGCACTGCGTGCTGCTGCTGGACGAAATTGAGAAGGCGCATCCGGATGTGTTCAACATCCTGCTGCAGGTGATGGACCGCGGCGTGCTCACCGACACCAATGGCCGTGAAGCCAACTTCCGCAACGTGGTGGTGGTGATGACCACCAACGCCGGCGCGGCGCAGGCAGCCCGCCGCACCATGGGTTTCGTCGAGCAAAACCACACCAGCGACGCCATGGAGGCGATCCGCAAGGCCTTCACCCCTGAGTTCCGCAACCGCCTGGATGCCATCATCCAGTTCGGCGCGCTGGGCATCGAGCACATCCTGCGGGTGGTGGACAAGTTCCTGATCGAGCTCGAGGCGCAGCTGCACGAGAAGCACGTGAGCCTCACCGCCACGCCCGAGGCGCGGCAGTGGTTGGCCGAGCACGGCTTCGACCCGCAGATGGGCGCCCGGCCCATGGCGCGCTTGCTGCAGGACCGCATCAAGCGCCCGCTGGCCGACGAACTTTTGTTCGGCAAGCTGACCAACGGCGGCCGCGTCACGGTGGACGTGCGCGACGGCGAGCTGGTAGTGGACGCCCAAGCCGAGCCGGAGAAGCTGCTGCCTGCTACGGTCTGATTGCTCGGCTCCCCGCTTTAGCGCAATGCCCGCCCCTCCGGCGGGCATTTTCTTTGTGGGAGCACGTGCGCTTTGCGCACGACATGGTTGTTCTTGGCGAGCGCCGTCCCCTGCACAGGGGGATGGCTGCCCGGCGTCTTGCTAGCGCCATCCATGGCAGCAAACGCCGGCCGCTACGGGCTCCTGCCCTTCGCTTCAGCCATTCCCCCTGTGCATGGGCCGTCGCCCCCGGTGCCATGGGCACACCGAAACAGAGTAAACAGCGTGGGGTGACGCTAGGTTCTCACCGCGCGCGTTTGATTTCGTCCCAATGGGCCCTCGCCATCCGGGGCGGCGGCACACACCAAAGGGGAATCGCAGAAGTGGAGGGCAGGATGCCCGGAACGGCCGGCGTTTGCTGCCATGGATGGCGCTTAGCAAGACGCCGGGCAGCGATCCCCTTTGGTGTGGGCCGACGCTCGCCTTACAGTCCCATGACGTGCGCAAGGCGCACGCGCTTCCAAAAAAGGCACAAAACAAAACGGCGGCCGAGGGCCGCCGTCGTTGTTGTGGTCACCAGCACCGCGCATTACTTCATGCGGTAGGTGATGCGGCCCTTGGTGAGGTCGTAGGGAGTCATTTCGACCTTGACCTTGTCGCCGGTGAGGATGCGGATGTAGTTCTTGCGCATGCGGCCGGAGATGTGGGCGGTGATGACGTGGCTGTTCTCGAGTTTGACCCGGAACATGGTGTTCGGAAGGGTCTCGAGCACCGT
>JANORD010000205.1:0-12279 GCA_031415095.1 Lysobacteraceae bacterium | reverse complement strand
GCCAGAAGCATCGGGACTGAAGTCCCTCCTACAGGGTCGTGCCTCCCAGACTGGAGTGCCTCCCAGACTGGCGGTCAGTCCTGGATGGGGTAGGTCTTGGCCTCGCCGGCCGGCAGATCCTCCACCGTGGTGGCGGCCGCCTTGGGCGCGGCGGGGCCGCAGCGGAAGGCCGCGAACCGCTGTTCGCCGTCGTTGGGCTCGCCGCGGGGCTGGATGGTGTCGGCCTGCAGGCCCGGGGCCTCGTTGCGGGCCAGGGTTTCAAGCTCGTCGCGCACGCGCAGGTCGTTGCGCTCGTAGGGGCCCAGGCTGTCCTTCACCGACACCGACACTTCGCCGCGCTTCTCGCAGGCAGTGACGTCCTGGCCGGCGGCCACCACCCGGACCTCGCTGCCGCCGGGGGCCATTTTCACCCAGGTGCAGCCGCCCAGCGCGGTGACGACCAGGGCACAAAGCAAGAGTTGGCGCATGGGTGATTCCTCACATGAACACGGGCGGGATTGTCGCCCCGCCCGTGCTGAACCGGCAATGAGCCTGGGCTTATGGCGCCGCGGGGGCCGCAACCGCCGGTGCGGGCTTGGCCACCACCGGCTTGCCGTCAGCGTCCACCACCTGCACTTCGCCCAGGTTCAAGGCGCGCACGCTCGCTTCGATCTTGCTCAGGTCACCCACCACCACCCAGGTCAGCGCCTCGGGATTGATGGTGCCGGCTGCTGCCTTCACCACTGCTGGCGTCAGCGCTTCGATCTTGGCGCGACGCTGCACCACGTAATCATCCGGACGCTCGAAGCGGACGATGCCGCCGATGGCGCCCATCACGGCGCCGGCGGTTTCATACGAGCCGGGCAGGCTGCGGATTTCGGTGGCCTGGATCTTGGCCACTTCCTCAGCCGTGGCCGGCACCTTGCCGCTGGCGTAGTCGCTGATCTCGCGCTGCAGCTCGGCAATGGACTCGGCGGTCTTGTCGGTCTGCACCGCCGCGAAGGCCAGCCACGGACGCTGGCCCTTGGCGCCCTGCACGAAGCTGTAGGAACCGTAGGCCCAGTGCTTGTCCTCGCGCAGGTTCATGTTCAGGCGCGAGCTGAATTCGCCGCCCAGCACCGAGTTGGCGATTTCGAACTCGGTGGCCTTGGCGTCCATGGTGGACGGCACGGCCTGGCCCACGAACACATTGGCCTGGATGGCGCCGGGCTGGTCCACCAGGAACACGCGCGGCTTGGACGGCAGGGCCACGGTGGGCACGGCCACGGCCGTGGGCGCCTTGCCTTCGCCCTGCCAGCTGCCGAAATGGGTTTCCAGGACCGGCAGGATTTCCTCGAGCGTGGTGTCGCCGGTCACGATGAGGGTGGCTCCTTCGGGGCGCACCCACGCCTGGTGGAAAGCGACCAGGTCATCGCGGGTGAGCGAGGCGATGGACGCCTCGCTGCCGGTGCCGCTGAACGGGATGGCGTAGGGATGGCCGGCGCCGTAGATCAGCGGCGGCAGCAGGCGCTGCGCGGCCGAGTTCGGGCGCGCCTTCTCCTGTTTGATGGCCGCGATCCAGGCCTGCCGCACCCGCTCAATTTCCTTTTCGTCGAAGGTCGGGCTGCGCAGCATCTGCGCAAACAGGGCCACCGACGGGTCCAGGTTTTCCTTCAGCGCCGACAGGAAGGCGTTGCTGCCGTCCAGCGCCGCACCGGCTCCCAGGTTGGCGCCCAGCGCTTCCGCACGGTCACCAAAGCCCAGCGCGTCCAGGTCGCCCGAGCCTTCGTCGAGCATGCCCAGGGTGAAGCTGGCGGTGCCCAATTTACGGCCCACGTCGGCCACGTAACCACCGGGCATTTCCAGGCTCAGGCTCACCACGGGAATGTCGCTGCGCTGCGCCAGGATCACGTTGATGCCGTTGCTCAGCTGAGCGCGCTGCAGCTCCGGGAAGCTGAGCGACGGGAACTCCGCGGTCTGCGGCGGGCCCTTGCTGCGGTCGACGACGGAGTCGGACGTGGTGTATTTCGGGTCGGCGGCCGGCACGGTGGCCATGTGCGGATGCGCCTTGCTGGGCTCTTCCACGGTGGCGCTGCGCACGCCGGGGGTGATCACGATGGTGTGGTCGCCCTTCGAAAGCCAGCGGCGGCCGGCGGCCACGAGATCGTCGGCCGTGGCGGCTTCCAGCACGTCCAGGCTGGTGCGGAAGCAGGCCGGATCCTTGGCGAACACCGCGCATTCGGCCAGGGCATCGGCCTTGCCGCCGAAGCCGCCAATGCGCTCGATGCCGCGGATAAAGCCGGCTTTGTAAACGGTGCGCGCCTGCGCAAGCTCGGTGGCGGTGGGGCCGTCGGCGAGCAGGCGGGCCAGCTCTTCGTCCAGCGCGGCTTCCACCTTGGCCACGTCCACGCCCTGCTTCACGTCCACCTGGATGAAGAACAGGCCGCCCAGCTGGTTGGCCCAGGCGGCAGCGGAAACGCTGTCGGCCAGCTTGTCGTTGAACACTAGGCGCTTGTCCAGGCGCGAGCTGCGCGAGCCGCCCAGCACCTGGGCCAGCAGCTGCAGGCGCTCGACGTCGGCCTGGCCGTATTCGGCGGTGTTCCAGGCGCGGACCACGCGCGCCTGCGGCACCGCGTCGGCGAATTCATCGCGGGTGGAGGTGGTGCGCGGCGCCGGATTCACGGCCGGCTGGGCCATGGTGGGGCCGGCCGGGATGTCGCCGAAGAAGCGCGTGACTTTTTCCTTGGCGGTGGCAACGTCGATGTCGCCAGCCAGCACCAGCACGGCGTTGTTGGGGCCGTACCAGGTCTTGAAGAAGCGCTGCACGTCGTCCAGCGACGCGGCGTTGAGGTCGGCCATGGAGCCGATGGTGCTCCAGCTGTAGGGATGGCCAGCGGGATAGCTGGCCTTGAGCAGGCGCTCGAACAGCTGGCCGTAGGGCTGGTTCTCGCCCTGGCGTTTTTCGTTCTGCACCACGCCGCGCTGCTCATCAAGCAATGCCGGGGTGACCGAATTGACGAAGTGGCCCATGCGGTCCGACTCCATCCACAGCGCCATGTCCAGCGCGGTGGTGGGCACGTTCTGGAAATAGTTGGTGCGGTCGGAATTGGTGGTGCCGTTCTGGTCGGTGGCGCCGACCAGCTCGAAGGGTTCGAAGAACTCGCCGTCGTAGTTCTCGCTGCCCTGGAACATCAGGTGCTCGAACAAATGCGCAAAGCCGGTGCGGCCCGGCAGCTCGTTCTTGGAGCCCACGTGGTACCAGATGTTCACCGAGACGATGGGCGCCTTGCGATCGGTGTGCACGATCACGCGCAGGCCGTTGGGCAGAGTGAACTGTTCGAAGGCGATGTCGGCGCGCGGGGCGGCCTGTTCCTTGGCGCCCGCCGGTGCGGCGTAGATCGGCGAGAAGCTGGCGGCAGCCAGGGCGATGGCCAAGGCAAGGGCGCTGGTGCGCGGACGGCGGATCGAGGTCATTTTTTACCTTGCAAGTGGGCAACCGGACGGGCCGGGGGAGTCGAATGCTAGCCTGCATTGACCGGCTATACACTAGGCCGAAGGCCATACTATGAAGATGAAATTTCTGACGCCTCCTTCACGCGCTTTTCGCGCCACGCTCCTGCGGGGGGCGCCTTTGGCGCTGCTGCTGGGCATCGGCGGGGCCGCGCAGGCCGCGCTGAGTTACGAGGAAGGGTTGGCACGCGACCCTGACACCAACCGCCTGCTCTATCGCGAGCAGCATCTGGTGCGGCGCGATGGCGATCGGGCCGTGGGCCGACTGGTGCTGTATCGCTGCCCGGACGGCACCGCGTTCGCGCGCAAGTTGTTGGACTACGGGCGGTCGGCGCTGGCGCCGGAGTTCGCACTCGAGGATGCACGACTGGGCTATTCCGAGGGGCTGCGTCGCGCCGGCGGTGGCGTGAGCGTGTTCGTGCGCGAACCTGGGGCGGACACGGAGTCCAACGCACCGCTGGCGGCCTCCGCGGCGGCGCTGGTGGCTGACGCCGGCTTTGACGAATTCGTGCGCAGCCAGTGGCTGCGGCTGCTTTCGGGCAAGTCGGTGCCGCTGAGCTTTGCGGTGCCATCGCGGCTGGAATCGCTGGGCTTCAAGGTGTATCGGGTGGGCAGCGCGCAATTGGGCGGCGAGCCAGCGGAGCTGTTCCGGCTGCGGCTGGGCGGGCTGCTGGGCTGGATTGCGCCGCACATCGACGTGGCTTACGGGCGCGACAGCCGGCGGCTGCTGCGCTTCGAGGGCTTGAGCAACCTGCGCGAGGACGACGGCGAATCGCAGCTGGTGGCGCGCATCGAGTTCCTGGCGGCGGCCACGGTGGCGTCCGAGTCTCAGTGGCAGGCGTTCGCGCGCGAACCGCTGTCCGCTTGCCGTGTCCGGGACTAGGCGCGGACACATCGGACACTTGGTAATTTAGCGCAAGTGGCTGATTCCAATGGCTGCCTGGGTTGGCACAGTTCCTGCTGTGTTTTCTACACAACCCGCAACGACCGGAGCCGCCATGCGCCTCGCCACCCAACTTCGCCGCAGCATATTCGCCCTGCCCCTGCTGGCGGTGGCGCTGTTTGCCGATGTGCCGTCGCCAGCGGCCGGCTCGGGTTACGTCGCCAGCGCAGGACTGGGCTGCGGCAGCGCGGCGCCCGCAGGCATCCGGGGGCTGGCGCGCATGCCCGGCGACCTGAGCCACCTGGGCCGGCGGATGCGCTGCGGCCGCTGAGCCAGCGGCGATAATACCGGGATGATCCAGGTCGTCCTGTTCGAGCCCGAAATTCCGCCCAACACCGGCAACGTGATCAGGCTGTGCGCCAACACCGGCGCCGGACTGCACCTGATCGAGCCGCTGGGCTTTGACCTCGATGACGCCAAGCTGCGGCGTGCGGGCCTCGACTACCACGAAGCCGCGCGCGTGCAGCGGCACGCGTCGCTGTCGGCGTGCTTGGCATCCTTGGGTGCGCCGCGGGTGTTCGCCTTCAGCGCGCGCGCCACGCAGCGCTTCGACCGCGTGGCTTACCGTCCTGATGACGTGCTGCTGTTCGGCCCCGAAACCCGCGGCTTGCCGGCGCACGTACTGGCCGAATTGCCCGAGCCCCAGCGCCTGGCGCTACCCATGCGCCCAGGCCAACGCAGCCTCAACCTCTCCAACGCCGTAGCCGTCGCCGTCTTCGAAGCCTGGCGCCAACTCCACTTCGAAGGAACGGTGTCAGAGTGAGTTCCTAGGAACGGTGTCAGAGTGAGTTTTGCGGTTTTGGTTCAGGCGTTCTGCGCGCGGCCAGGCCGGTGTGCTGGCCGCGTGCCAACGAAGCGCTGCAGTTTTACCGTGACTTCTTCGCGGAAAAGCGGACTGCCCAGGGCGCCTCGCTGTTTCAGGACGAGCCGGATTTCCTGGAGGGTCTCGTCGGCGAGCGCCTCCGCGGCCAAAGCTTGATAAGCCGCGCAGCGCGCCGATTCCTGCTTGGCCAGCGCGAGATATGCATCGTGGGGCGTGAGTAAAGGATTGTGCCCGCCCAAGCCATTGGCACCATAGCTGGACCACGCATAGTCGTGCGGACAGGCGGCGATGCCGGCCCGAACGGGATTGAGTTCAATGTACCGGTAGCAAGCCAGCACATAGCGCTCGCTATCCACCAGGCAGGACCAGTAGCGTCCCTCCCAAAGCGTCCCGGTACGGCCGTGTCGATGGTTAAAAGTCCCGGCATATCGGCGGCCCAGCGACTGCATCAAGCGCGAAACCGCCGCCGGTTGAGTTGGCGTCACCAGTAGGTGGATGTGGTTGCCCATAAGCACGTAGGCATGAAGCGCGCAGCCGTAGCGGATCAAGCCATCGGCAAGGGCCTGCAGGTATGCCTGCCGGTCGTCATCGTCGGTGAAGCAAGGCTGGCGGTTGTTGCCGCGCTGCACGATGTGCTGCGGAACGTGGGGCAGGTCGGGGCGAGGGGCGCGGGGCATGTCGCCAATGTGGCGCGATGGCGGGTGAAGCGCTGTCGTGGATTCCAGCGGCGACGTGTCAGGAACTCACTCTGACACCGTTCCTAGGAACTCACTCTGACACCGTTTTTATTCGAAGAGGTCTTGGGGGTATTCGGGTTTTTGTTCGCGGGAGAGGAGCATTTTCAAGCCTTCCACCGGGGTGATTTGTTCGTGCAGGACGCGGTGGACCAGGTCGCTGATGGGGAGCTCGATGCCGTGGCGTTCGGCCAGGCGCATGACTTCGTCGGCGGTTTGCACCGACTCCACCACTTGGCCGATGGCCGCCACGGCTTCCTTGATGGACTGGCCGCGGCCCAGGGCAAGCCCGAGGCGGCGGTTGCGGGACAGATCGCCGGTGCAGGTGAGCACCAGGTCGCCCAGGCCTGCCAGGCCCATCAGGGTTTTGGCGCGGCCGCCCAGGGCCACGTTCAAGCGCAGCATTTCGTTGAGGCCGCGGGTGATCAGGCCGGCGCGGGCGTTCAGGCCCAGCTGCATGCCGTCGGCGACGCCGGTGGCCACCGCGAGCACGTTCTTCATGGCGCCGCCGAGTTCAGCGCCCAGCATGTCGGTGCCGGTGTAGGCACGAAACGTGGGCCCGTGCAGGACTTCAGCCACTTCAGTGGTGAACGCCTGGTCGTCCGAATGCACCGTGACCGCGGTGGGCAGGCCCTGCGCCACTTCCTTGGCGAAGGATGGCCCGGTGACCACCGCCAGCGACACGCCGGGGCCCAGCACGTCGCCCGCGACTTCGTGCAGGAATCGGCCCGAGCCGGGCTCGAAGCCCTTGGTGGCCCAAGCCACGCCCGCGTGCGCGCGCCGATGCGGCTGCAGTGCATGCAGCGTTTCGGTGAACGCGTGGCTGGGGGTGACCACCAGCACGAGATCCGCGCCGGCCACGGCCGCGGCCAGGTCGCCGGTAGCGGCCAGCGATTCCGGCAGCACGATACCGGGCAGGTAGCGGCTGTTTTCGTGCTGCTGCGAAATGGCTGCCACTTGGCCCGCGTCGCGGCCCCAGATGACGCACTGGTGGCCATTGCGGGCGATCAGCGACGCCAGCGCCGTGCCCCAGGACCCTGTCCCGAGCACGGCTACCGAAGGCTTGGCGGGGCTCATCCGCGCCGGGCCCGGTTCAGGCGTTGCCGGCCTCGGCCACTGCGCCGCCCTGGGCGGCCTCGGCGCGACGGCGCAGGCCCTCGGCGTACAGCGCTTCGAAGTTGATCGGCTGCAGGTAGAACGGCGGGAAGCCGCCCTGCGCCACCAGATCACCCACGGCCTGGCGGGCGTACGGGAACAAAACGTTCGGGCAGTACGTGCCCAGCATCATGTCCATGGTGCGGTCGTCAAAGCCCATCAGCGAGAACAGGCCCGCCTGCTCGATTTCAGCCAGATAGACGGTCTTCTCGCCCAGCTTGCAGGTGAGCGTGATGCCCAGCGTCACTTCGAACACGCCCTCGGCCACGCGGGCCACTTTCTGGTTGAGGTTGAGCTCGAGCTGCGGCTGGCCGGGCTCGTTGAAGATCTGCGGCGCGCCCGGCACTTCGAAGGACACGTCCTTGACGTAGATCTTCTGGATGGCGAACTGCGCCTGGTCGGCGCTGACGGCGCCATTGTTTTGCTCGGCCATTGCGAAAACTCCGATGGAAAATGAAAGGTTGGGCCCGCGATTATCGCACGGCGCTCAGGTCTCAGGCCTTGCCCTTGGCCAGCGGCAGGCCAGCGCCGGTCCAGGCGCCAATGCCGCCGTCGAGCACGCTCACCTGTTTGAAGCCGGCCTTGACCAGCTTCTCGGCGGTGCCCGACGCGGTGATGCCGGCGGCGCAGACCAGCACCACCGGGGATTCCTTGACCTTGGCCAGCAGCTTGCCTTCGGGCTCCACCTGGCTGGGCAGCACGTGCTTGGAGCCGATGATGTGGCCCTTCTCGAAATCACCCAGGCCGCGCAGGTCCACCACCATGGCGTTCTCGCGATTGATCAGCTCGGTGAGCTGGGCCGGGCTGACGCCCTTGAAGCCGCGGAACAGACGCAGGATTTCGGTGACGATCAGGGCCAGGGTGAGGCCGGCCAGCGCCAGCGACAGCAGCAGGTTTTGTTGGGCGAACTCGAGCAAGGCTTGCATGGTGGCGGGCGTTTCCTGCGGCAGGGCCGGCATTATGGCGGCCGGCGGGGCCGCGGGCAAAGCCGGCCTAGCGCCGGCTCTCGAGCTTGGGCAGGCCGCTGATCAGCCACCAGCGCTTGGCTTCCTCGTCCCAGCGCCAGCGCTGTTTGTCGGTAAGCACCTTCTCCACCAGGGTGTTGCGGTTGACTACCCGCATTTCCACCACCTGCTCGAATTCCTCAGGGGAGTCCTGCTTGGCGCTGCGCACTTCGTAGCCCGTGACCTGGAACTGCTTGTAGCGCTCCCGGTCGATGTCCGAAATGGGGTCGGTCTCGAGCGACAGCGGATCGATGAAGCCTATGGCAGCTTCGAAATCACTCCAGCGCACCGCGCTGGCGTAGCCATACAGGGTTTCCTCGCGCGGGCTGCGCTTGGTGTCCACGGCGCCGCAGGCGGCTACCAGCAAGGCTAGGGCGAGCGCGAGGAGGCGGAGCAGGGGGCTGGTCATGACCACATTATGCACAAACCGCGCAGCCGGCTCAGGCGCTGCGCAGGGCGGCAAAACGGCCGCTGAGTTCGGACACCACCACGCCGTCGGGACCGATCACGCTGGCCTGGATCGCCGCCCGGGCGCGGCCCCGTTCGCGATAGGCGCGCAGCACGGCGCTCCAGTCCACCTCGGGATCCAGCCAGGCCTCGGCCTGCAGGTCGGCGAAGAGGGGTTTGAGATAGCGCACGTGGCTGTCGGCGACGTAAACGTCGGCGGGCAGGCCGGCCGCTTCCAACTTCAGGGTCAGCAGGCCCCAGCCAGCCAAGGTCATGATGCCGGCCAGGCTGCCGCCAAACGCGCAGTCCTTGTCGTTGACGTTGGCGTCCAGCGGCGCGTGCAGCCGCAGGGTGTCCCCGTCGAACTCCACGGCACGGATGCCCATGGCGGCCACGGGGGGCATCGCCCGGTAGTGGGCGTTGAGTTTTTCCAGGGGGTTCATGCGGTGATGTTTTCCATGGGGCTGTGCCAAGCTGACGGCCATGGCCACGCCAAGGTTCGCGCCGATGCTGTCCGAATGGTACGTCATCTCATTGCGACCTTCGGGTGCCCACGCGCCGGTGCGGCGCGCCGCAGCGGCGCTGGGCGCGCGGGTGATGCCGCTGTCCACGCTGGCGCTGGTGCAGGTGGAGGCCGGCGCCGCGCTGGATGCCGCGCTGGCGGGTGGCTTGGTGGTGGTCACCAGTCCTGCGGCGGTCGCGTTCGCGCAGATGCAGCGGCCGCTGGTTTCGCGCCCTGGGCAGATCTGGCTGGCGGTGGGTAGCGGCACCGCCGCCGAACTGCAGCAAGCCGGCATTTCCGGCGCCTTGGTGCCGCCTGCGCGCGCCGATTCCGAGGGTTTGTTGGCGCTGCCGGTGCTGCAGGCGCCCGCGGGCCGCAGCATTGGCCTGATCACCGCGCCCGGCGGCCGTGGCCTGATTGCCGAGACCTTGGCCCAGCGCGGCGCCCGGGTGCATGTGGCCGAGGTTTACCGGCGTGTCGCCGTGGTGCCCACGGCGCCACAGTTGGCGGCGCTCGCCGCGCTGCCCAGCACCAGCGCGCTGCTGGTGAGTAGCGCGGAAGCGTTCGATGGCCTGTGGGGCAAGCTTGCCGAACCGGCGCGTGTCCTGCTTCGCGGTCGCCCGGTGGTGGCCAGCAGCGCGCGGCTGGCGGCGATGCTGGCGGCGCAGGGTTTCGCGGCCATCGTGCTGGCGCAGGGGGCGGCGCCCTCGCGGCTGCTCGAAGCCTTGGCCAACGATGTCGGGCGCGGGCGCTTCCGGTAGGATTAACCCAGTTTTCGCGTTTCCCCCAGCAGTGAACAACGTGCTCGACCCCCATCAAGAATCCCCCCCCGCCCGCCGCGCCTTTGGCGCCTTGGGCTGGCTGCTGCTTTTCGCCGTGCTTGCGGCCGGCGGCTACGGCGTCTGGCGCGGCTGGCTGGCGCTCCGACCCGCCGTGGCCGAAGGCCCGGACTTGAGCCCCGAAGCGCTGGACGCGCGCTTGCTGGCCGCCGAACAGTCGCTGGTGTCGCTGCGGCGCACCCACCAAGGCCTGGACCAGCGCCTCACCGACACCACCGCACGCACCGGGCTGCTGCGCGACGAAGTGCTGGGCGTTGGCCAGCGCGCCGCCATTCTTGAAGACAGCCTGCGCGATTTGTCGGCCCAAGCCAGCGAGGGGCGTGAAGCCCTGCGGCTGGATGAAGTGGAGCTGCTGCTGAGCCTGGCGCAGGCGCGGCTGGCGGTGGCGGGCGACCTTGATGGCGCCGTGCGCGCCACCACGCTGGCGCGCGATACCTTGGAGCTGCTGACGGGGCCGCAGTACATCAGCCTGCGCCAGACGCTGGGCCAGGAGCTTGCCGCGCTGCGTGCCCTGCCGGCCGATCCGCGGCTGCAGGCCGTGGCGGAACTCGATGCGCTGCAGCTTGCGCTGCCTGCGCTGGCCAGCCGCGCGCCTGGCGCTCCGCCATCATCGGCGCCAGCGGGCTCCACGTGGCAGCGCCTGCTCGATTCGGTGGTGCAAGTGCGGCCCAGCAGCGCCCAGGATTTGATCGCGCCGGCCGACCGCGCCAGCGGTGAAGCCGCGCTCGAGCTGGAGCTCACGCTGGCCCGCAGCGCGCTGGACCGCCGTGACCAGGCTGGCTTCCGCGCTGGGCTGGGGCGCATGGACGCTTGGCTGCAGCGGCTCTATGCCGAAGACGCCGCCCTGCTTGATCGTCGGCAGCGGCTGGAGGCGCTTTCAACGCTGGCGCTGGCGCCCGAACTGCCGCTGCAGGGCGCCAGCCTGCAGCAGCTGCGCGATTTGCGCCGCGGCCGGTCGCAGGTGCCTTGAACCTTTACCGCAGCCTGCTCTGGTGGCTGGCGCTGGCCGCCCTGGGCGCCTTGGGCTGGAATTGGTTCTCGCAGGACTTGGGCGACGTGGTGGTGCGTTTTCGCGGACTCACGTACACCACCACCCTGGCCTATCTGGTGCTCGCGTGGGCGCTGCTGTGGTTCGCGCTTTGGGCGCTGTGGTGGCTGCTGCGCCTGCCGCTGGGCGCCTGGCGCCGCCATGCGCGGCAGCAGGCGCGCAACCGCCTGGTAAGCGGGCTCGAAGCCTTGCATCAGGGCCGCTGGCAGCGCGCCGAATCGCTGCTGGCAAAAGCCGCGGACGAAGCCCCGCTGCGCACGCCTTCTCTGCTCGGCGCACGCCGCGCTGCCGCGTCGGACGGCAACGTGGAGGCGGCGGCGCGGCATCAGTCAGCGCTGTTGGCGCACGACCCTGCGGCCGCTGCGCTGGACCAGGCGATGCGCTTGGCCGAACTGGGCCGTCTCGACGAAGTGTTGGCTGCGCTGGCCACCGTGCCTGGCGAACTGCCGCCGCGCGCGCTGTCGCTGCAGGCGCAGGCGCTGTGCGATTCGGGGCGGGCACAAGAGGCGCTCGCACTGCTCAACCCGATGCGGCGCATGCAGGCGCTGCCCGCCCAGGAGCTCGCTGCACTGGAAACCCGCCTCGTGGCCACCTCACTGGCGCAGGCTCCGCAGGCCGATGCACTGCTGCAGCGCTGGGCCGCACAGCCGCGCCGCCTGCAGCTGGAACCCGCCGTGGTGGCCGCCTTCGCCAATAGCGCCACCCGCCTGGGCCTTGAACAGCCGGGCGTGGACGCCCTGGCCGAGGCGCTCGATAACCAGTGGGACGAATCGTTGGTCGCCTGCTTCGGTCGCCTGCCCGCCGGCCGCAGCACGCTGCGCCTGGCGCGCGCCGAAATGTGGATGGCCGCCCATCCCAGCAGCCCGGCGCTGTTGGTCACGCTGGGGCAGCTGTGCTTCCAGCAGCAGCTATGGGGCAAGGCCGAGGACTATCTGCAGCGCGCGCTGGCGCAGGGCGCCGGCGCCGATGCGTGGGAAGCCCTGGGCAAGGTCTGGACCGGCAACGGCGACGATGCCCGCGCGGCCCTCGCCTACACCAACGCGCTGCGCCTGGGCCGCGGCGAGCCTGCGCTCAGCCTGGGCGGCCGCAGCCTGCGCGAACAAATCGCCGACCAGGCCGTCGCCGAACAGCGCAACGCCCACGGCATCCCCCAGCTCCCGCAAAAGTAACGCCGCTGCGGAGGTGCGCCATGACTCGGAGCTCGCTAACTCGTGACTCCGTCGCAGCGCCGCTCCCCACACAGAGGGGATCGCTGCCCGGCGTCTTGCTAACGCCATCCATGGCAGCAAACGCCGGCCGTTCCGGGCCTCCTGCCC
>JANORD010000204.1:0-4729 GCA_031415095.1 Lysobacteraceae bacterium | reverse complement strand
CCAGCTGGGATAACTCCCGGTTGAGGTACAGCTCAGGCGCATGGAGGTCGGGGGTGTCGGCGTCGCTGGCTTGGGTCAGGTCTGGGCTCATGGTCCGGGCAAGTCTGGGGGGCTGGTAAGGGGGTGGCCCGCTGGATCAGGGCTGAGTTTAACCGGGCAGGGTGGGCAACCGGCTCGCGGCTGCGCCGGTCGCCTCGCGTTCACGCACGCGGCCGGGCCCGAACACGCAGGCGAACGTGCTGCCCTTGCCGACATCGCTTTCAATTTCAAGACGGCCCTGGTGCAGGCTGAGCACGTGCTTGACGATGGACAGGCCCAGGCCGGTGCCGCCGGACTCGCGCGAACGGCTGGTGGACACCCGGTAGAAGCGCTCAGTGATGCGGGGCAGGTGCTGGGCCGGGATGCCGTAGCCACTGTCGCGCACGGAAAGGCGGGCGCCGCCATCGTCGGTGCGGCTGAACTCGATCTGGATACGGCCGTCGGTGGGCGTGTAGCGCACGGCGTTACTCACCAGGTTTGAGAACGCGCTGTGCAGTTCCTTGGTGGAGCCCATCAGGTCGCAGCCGGCGAGGTCTGTTACCACCACCTGGTGCCGGCCCTGGCTGAGCGCCTCGGCTTCGCGCCGCAGCGTCACCAGCATCGAAGCCATGGCCAGCGGTTCTTCGGGCAGGTGCTCCTGTGCTTCCAGTCGCGAAAGCGTCAGCAAGTCCTCCACCAGTTGGGTCATGCGCTGCGATTGCCGCCGCATTTCCTCCACCATCGTCGCCAGCTCGGGATGTTCCTCGGGGTCGATCATGTCCAGATAGCCGTGCACCACGGTGAGCGGAGTGCGCAGTTCGTGTGAGACGTTGGCGACGAAGTCGCGGCGCATCTGCTCAAGGCGCATAAGCTTGGTGGTGTCGCGCACCACCGCCAGCCACTGGGTGGGCGAATACGGGATCAGGCGCAGGCTGATGCGGATCAGTGGGTCTGCTGGGCTGGCGATGTCGCTGAGCGGCTCGTCGGTTTGCCCCGCCGCCAGCCATGCCTGCACGTTGGGCTGGTCCGGGAAATAGCCCGGCAGCGGCTCAGAAAGGCTTTGCGGGTAGCGCAAGCCCAGCAGTTGGCGCGCGGTCTTGTTGAACCAAATCAGCTTGCCGTCGCGACGGTTGACGATCAGCGCGCCATCGGGCATCGCCGTGGCGGCCTGCCGGTAGGCGCGCAGCAGGCGCACCAGGCGGCGGCTACGGCTGCGGTTTTCGGTCTGGCGCCGGTGTATCAGCGTTTCCAGCGCGGCCCAAAGTCCTTTGCCGTTCACCGTGCGCAGCTGGCGCCGCCAGTCCAGGAAGCGCAGGACGCGATACAGGCGCCAATAAGCGCGCGCCGCCAGCAGTGCCGTGGCGATGCCCAACGCCCACCACACTTGGCCCAGCGCCAGTCCCAAGCACGCCGCCAGAAGATAAAACAGCGCCAGCCGAACAACCGATTGGCGCCACGCCAGCTCCAGCAGTCTCGAAACGCTCATGTCTGGCGCCATCGCATGGTCAGGCCATGGCCGCCGAGAAGCGATAGCCAGAGCCGCGCACCGTCTGCACCATTTCATCAAGCTTATACGGCTCCAGCGCCTTGCGCAGGCGCCGGATGTGCACATCAACCGTGCGCTCCTCGACGTAGACGTTGCCACCCCAGACGTGGTCCAGCAGCTGTGTGCGGGTGTAAACGCGATCGGCGTGGGTCATGAAGAAGTGCAGCAGCCGGTATTCGGTGGGCCCGACGTGCACCGACTGATCGCCAGCGAACACCCGGTGGGCCGCGCCGTCTATCCGCAGGCCGCCGACGGTCACGGAACCGTCATCTTCGTCCTCGCGTGAGCGGCGCATCACGGCCCGGATCCGGGCCAGCAGCTCGCGCGCTGAGAACGGCTTCACCACGTAGTCGTCCACGCCCGATTCCAGGCCGCTGACGCGGTCGTTCTCTTCGCCGCGGGCGGTGAGCATGATGATCGGCACGTCGCGCGTCAGGTCGTCCTTGCGCCAGCGGCGGGCCAGCTCCAGGCCGCTGCTGCCGGGCAGCATCCAGTCAAGCAGGATCAGGTCGGGCACTTTCTCGGCGATGGCGGTCTGCGCTTCACGGGCGTCGCCCGCGTGCACTGGCTCGTATTCACCCTTGCGCAGGGCATAGGCCACCATCTCGCGGATGGCGGGTTCGTCGTCGACAATCAGGATGCGTTTTTGCACAGGGTTTACCGTGTCACTGGGGAGGCCGTGACGCAAGTAGATAAAACTTTTGTGACCAAGCCATGACAGGCCGGGCCGGGGACTACTGGCGGTCGGGCCGCTGTTCGTGCGCCCGGATGCCCTGGCGCTCCATTTCCAGCACCACCGGGGTGATGGCGGCCATGCGGGCCTCGATCCGGGCGCGCTGGTAGTAATCCAGGTCCTCGCGCTGCTTGAGGGCCTCCAGCTGGTTCAGCGCGTCCACTGCGCGGCCGTTGAGGTAGGCGGCCTCGGCGTAGGCCTCGCCGGCACGGATCAAGTCTCCGGCCAGCTCGCTGGCGCGGGCGAAGCTGCGCTGGAACAGCGGATCGTCGCCGCTGGTGGCGAGCAGAGGGCGCAGCACCTCCTGGGCGCGGCGGCCGGCCTGGGCGGTGCTGGCTTCTGCCAGCGCCTCGGCGTAGGTGAGGCGGACCGCGCGGCTGTCGGGGTGGCGGGCCAGCAGCGTGTCGAACGCGTCCCAGGAGGGCGCCTGGCGGCCGGGGGCCGAGGTGGCCTCGGCTTGCGCCAGCTCCAGCCAAAGCTGGTTGGGGTGGCGCTTGAGTAGTCCGGCCAGGGTCTGCTCGGCTTCTGCCGGGAACCCGCCGCGCAGCTGTGCCAGCGCCAGCCCGTAAAGTTCGGCGTCGGTGACCACCGATCCCGGGGCCCGCGCCAACATCCGATACTCGCGCAGTGCGGCGGCGGCATCGCCGGCGCTGAGCACCCGCAAGCGCTCGCGTGCCCAGCCGAAGTTTACGTCGACGTCATCCGCGCCGGCGCCGCCAAAGTGATAGTCCCCGGGCAGGAGCGGATTGGCCGGTGCGCGACGGGTGCTGACTTCGGCGGGGCGTGATGCGGCCAACTGCTCGGCGCGCTGCCGGGTCTCGCTGATCCGGGTGGTGGTCACTGGATGGCTGCGCAGGTATTCAGGCACTTGGTAGCCGCCACTGTTGCCCCGGTTGGCGCGCTGCATGCGTTCGAAGAAGTCGGCCATGCCGTTGGGGTCGTAGTCCGATCGCGCCAGGGTTTGGATGCCGACCCGGTCGGCCTCGGACTCGTTCGAGCGGGTGTAGTCGATCTGGCGCTGTTGCATCAGCGCCATGGCGCCAGCCACGGCGGCAGCGGTGGCATTGGCGCTGGAGTTGTCGGTCCGGCCGCCGCCGCTATTTTCGTCATTGCTGCCGGCGGCCTGGGACGCGGCGATGGCGCCGATCATGGCCAGCAGGATGGGCACCTGGTCTTTGCGAGCGCGCTCCACGGCCCGCAGCACGTGACGCTGGCTGACGTGGGCGATTTCGTGGGCCAGCACGCCGGCTACTTCGGCCTCAGTTTCGGCGGTAAGCACCAGGCCGGCATTCACGCCAACATAGCCGCCCAAGGTAGCGAAGGCGTTGATCTGACGGTCACGCATCATGAAAAAAGTGAAGGACTGGCCCGGTGTGTCGCTGGCGGCGGCGAGGCGGTAGCCCATGGCCTGCAGCCAGGAGTCCACCAGGGGGTCGTCGAGTACCAGCCCAAGGCGGCGCAGTTCGTAAAGCGTATACGCACCGTACTCGGCCTCCAGCGCCGGATCGATTACCTCGCCGGCTGAGGAACCGATGTCGGGCAGGCTGGCGTCTTGCGCACGCGCACCACAGGCCAGGCCAAGGGCGAGGCTGAGGACGGCGGCGGGAATCAGGATGCGCACGGCGGCTCCGATGACTTCATGGCTCAGGATACCGGCTGCGCGGCTACCGGGGAGTGAATCGGCGGTAAACGTCGCTGCCGAGGCTGGCAGCCTGCGCTGGCTGGCGCTGGCAATGCCGGGGCGCCGCCCCCAGACTTGGCGCCTAGCCGGAGAACGTACGTGCCCGAAATCACCCTTTACAGCACCGCCATCTGCCCCTATTGCGTGGCGGCCAAGAATTTCCTCAAATCGCGCGGAGCCACGTGGAACGAAGTGCGGGTGGACACTGACCCCGCCGCGCGTGCTGCGATGATGGCGCGTACGCAGCGCACGTCGGTGCCGCAAATTTTCATTGGGGATACCCACGTGGGGGGCTATGACGACCTGGTGGCGCTGGACCGCTCTGGCGGCCTGAAGCTGCTGCTCGGAGGCGAGTCATGAGCGCCGGCGAAGCCGACCGCGTGCAGGCGTTCAGCGACTTCCGACAGCGCATGAACGAGCGCATCCTGAGCCAGGACAACCAGGTGGTCCGGCGTTTCTTCGCGCTCGACACCCAGACCTACAAGGCCGGTGCCTTAGATCTGAAGACCAAGGAACTGCTGGGCCTGGTGGCCTCGATGGTGCTGCGCTGCGACGACTGCATCAGCTACCACATCGCCCAGTGCAAGCAGGCCGGCGTGAACCGCGACGAGTTCTTCGAGGCTTTCAGCGTCGCGCTGGTGGTGGGCGGATCCATCGTCATCCCGCATCTGCGCCGCGGAGTGGACTTCCTGGACCAAGTCGAAGCCGCCGAAGTCCCCCCTCACGACCACTGAAAAAACGGTGTCAGAGT
>JANORD010000203.1:0-3504 GCA_031415095.1 Lysobacteraceae bacterium | reverse complement strand
CTACAAGGACATCGATACCTTCGTGCAGACCTCGCGCGAGACCCGCCCCTTCAACACGTCGGGCCTGCCCGACAGCCTGCTGGTGGGCACCGGCGCGCTGCCGACCGATGACTTCCAGTTCAACATCCCCATCAACACCCCGGGTGGCACGCTGCAGGGCGTCGAGCTCAGCTACCAGCAGCCGTTCTCCGGCCTGCCCAGCTTCTGGAGCAACTTCGGCGTCCAGGCCAACTACACCTACGTGGACTCCAAGATCCAGTACCTCACGTCCACCGGCCTGGACTCGCTGCGCACCGACCTGACCGGCCTGTCAAAGAACGCCTATAACGCCACCCTCTACTACGAAGGCGAGCGCTTCGGCGCACGGGTGTCGGCTGCCAACCGCGACGACTACCTCACCGTGGTTCCGGGCCGCAACAACAACAACGTGGAGGGCACCAAGGGCACCACTACCATCGACGCCTCCGCGTCGTGGAAGTTCAACGAGCAGATCGAGTTCTCCATCGAGGGCCTGAACCTCACCGACGAGTACAACGACCAGTGGGTGGACTCGGTGGGCGACCGCCCGTCCGTGTACCACCACACCGGGCGCCAGTACTTCGTGGGCGTGCGCTACCAGTTCTGAGGCCGCCGTGGGCGGGAGGACCTCAGCGCAGCGGCTCGCGCCGCGGCAGTGGCTTGAGCGGCGCCATCGTCGCCAGGTCCCAGTCGGCAGGTACGAAGGCCTGCGTCGTGGGCGGGTGGGTGGGATAACCGCCCACCTCGTCCTCGTGGTTGATGATGCGGCCGCGGCCTTCGATCACGTCGGCAACGATGCGGCGATCGATGTCGTCGCGGTCCCAGGGCCGCGCGCCGGCATTGGCCACCACGGCATCCTGCACTTGGGCGGAGGGCAGCAGCCGCACGCCGTAGGGCAGGTCGGGCGCCGCGGGCATCACCGTGAGTGCGATCGGTGCGGTGGTGTAGCGCCCCTGCTGCGGCAGCGGCTCGCCGATGCGGTCCACGGCCAGGTTGTCTTCGGCGAACAGCGCCATGTCACCGCTGCCGCCGATCATGAAGAAGGCCAGGGATTCCGTGGATGGCCCGGCGCGCAGGACGTTGCCACGCAGCACCATCTCGCCGGCGGAATAGGGCTCGCGGCCCAGCCATTCCTCGGCAATCAGGTTGTAGTGCACCGCGCGCTGGCCGGGGTTGTAGATCAGGTTGTTAAGCACCTGGCCGCGGGCGCCGCCCTTGAACAGCGGATTGCGCTCGTAGTTGTGCGCGTACAGGTTGCCGACGATCAGCACCTGGTTCACGTGGTCGTGGATCAGGCTGCCCTTGGAGTGCTCGCCCTTGGCGTGGGTGGCGTTGGCCAATCCCTCGGCCAGCAGGTTGTTGCTGAAAGTGATGCGGCGCGACGCTTCGCGCATCCAGTCGCGCTCGGTTTCACCTGCGAAGCGGGTGCTGGAGGCCGACAGGTTCTCGTCGGTGGCCCAGGTGAGCGAACAGTGGTCCACGATCACGTCGAAAGCGCCGCGCTGGGTGGTGATGGCGTCGAAATCCAGCCCGGCGCGCGGCGCCAGCCCGGTGGTGCCGGGGCGGATGCGCAGGTGCTGCACCACCACGTCGTGGGTGGCCAATACCAAGCCGCCGCGGATGAGCGTGATGCCCGGCTGCGGTGCGGTCTGGCCGGCGATGGTGAGGAAGGGCTCGGTGATGCGCACCTCCTGCCGATCGAGGTCGATCACGCCGCCCACTTCGAACACGACGATCCGCGGGCCTGGCGTGGCCACGGCCTGGGCGAAGGAACCCGGGCCGCTGGCAGCCAGGGTGGTGACGCGCAGCACTTGGCCGCCGCGGCCGCCGGGCGTGTGCGCGGCCCAGCCTTGGGCGCCTGGGAAAGCGACGGCCTGCGCGGCCGATGCTTCGTGCGCCGACAGCAGCAAGAAGGCGACGGCCAGAAGCAGGCCGGCGGCAGGTTTCGAACACTCGATGGCGCGATGGCCGCGCGAGGCGGCGGGGTCTTGCGTGGGCATGGCTGCCTCCCAGAATGGACCGCATCAACCGGTGGAGCATCTCCGGACGGCGGCCGTGTTGTAAATGACACCGGTTTCCTCTATACCAATCATCGCCCGGCCGTGGCTAGTGCCGTCCGGGTCCCGCCGCCGATCCAGGCCAGGAGTATCGCGTGAGTACAGGCAGTTCCCCGGGCGTTTCTGCCCTGGCGCAGGCGGTGGCCGCCCGCTTTGTACACGCACGCCTGGCGGGCCAGTCCCTGCCCGGCTACCCCGGCTACCCCGGCGAGCCGCCGGCGGACCTCGCGGCGGGCTACGCGATCCAGGATGCCGCCATCGCCCTCTGGCCCGGCCGCGTGGCGGGATGGAAGGTGGGCTATATCTCGCCCGAGCGCCGCGATCGCTCCGGCGAAGACCGGCTGGTAGGGCCCATTTTCGCCGCCGCCGTTTGGCCGCAGGCTCCGGGCGCGGGCAATGAGGTACCGGTGTTCGTGGGCGGCTTCGCGGCCGTGGAGGCCGAGTACGTGTTCGTGCTGGGCGCCGATGCGCCGGCAGCCAAAACCCAGTGGACCGCCGAGGAGGCCCTGGCCGTGGTCAGCGCGCTGCACATCGGCATCGAGACCGCCGGCAGCCCCTTGGCCACCATCAACGTGCTGGGGCCGGCCGTGGTGGTCTCGGATTTCGGCAACAACGCCGGGCTCGTGCTGGGTCCGGAGATTCCCGACTGGCGGCGTCTGAACGAAACCAGCCTGCGCTGCGAAACCTTCATCGACGGCGCGAGCGTGGGCCAGGGCGGCGCCGGTTCGGTGCCCGGTGGGCTCGGCGCTGCGCTGGCGTTCGCGCTGGGCCGCTGCGCGCGGCGCGGCTTCCCGCTGCGCGCCGGCACGCTGGTGACCACCGGGGCCGCCACCGGCATCCATGACATTCTCCCGGGGCAGCACGCGCGCATCGCTTTCCATCCCGGCGGCGAGCTGCAGTGCCGCGCCCTGCCCGCCACCGCCGCGCCCGGAAGCACCACGCCGTGACCAACCGCCGTCGCTTCGTTACCCAGCTCACCCTGGCCTGCGCCGGCGCGGCGCTGGCGCCGCGCGCCTTTGCGGCGGCCGCCAGCGGGCGCGTCCTCACCGCCACCGACGTGCACCCCAAGGACTACCCCACGGTGGCCGCGGTGCAGTGGCTGGGCGACACCCTGGCCGCGGAAACCGAAGGCCGCGTGCAGCTGCGGATGTATCCCTCCGGCCAGCTCGGCCGGGAATCGGACGCGGTGGACATGGCGCGCTTCGGCGCCATCGACATCACCCGGGTCTACAGCGGCGCGCTGAACAATGCTTTCCCGCTGACCCAGGCGCTGGGCCTGCCGTATGTGTTCGATTCGGTGCCGCACCTGCGGCGCGCGCTGGACGGCGACGTGGGCGCGCAGGTGCTGGCCGGATTCGAAGCCCGCGGGCTGGTGGGCCTGGCCATCTACGACTGCGGCGCGCGCTGTTTCTACAACACCCAGCGGCCG
>JANORD010000202.1:0-1648 GCA_031415095.1 Lysobacteraceae bacterium | reverse complement strand
TTGGCCAGCACCCGCACCACAAAGCTATGGTCACGATCCAACACCACCTTCTGGAAGGTGATCTGCAGCTGGCCTTCCACTTCGGCCATGCGCGTGTAGCGCTCCGTGCCGGCATCGGGCCACTGCTTGCGCAGGCCGGCGTAGGCCTTGCTCAGTTCGCCGAGCGAGCTTTCGGACTTGCGCACGGGCTTTTTCTTTCCGGCGGCGACCGGCTTGACCTCGCCCGAAAGCTCCTGCGCAAGCTCGGACTTGGCCTTGGCCAAGCGCGTGAACAGGGTGCTGAGTTTTTTGTCCTTGACCTTCTGCGCGGCGTCTTCATAGAACGCGATGCCGTCTTCGCTGATTTCGATCAGGTCGGCAAGGCTGTTCGTGGTGTCGGTCATGCGGCGCTCCTTGGCGTAAGAGATAAGGACAGCGCGACCGGCCCGCCACCCAAACCAGGTAGCGGTGAACCCCGACAGGCCGGGGCGAGGCGATCGCGAAGGGAAGCTAAAGGGTGCTGGCAGACTCCGGAGAGCTTTACCAACGAGCCGATAATACGTTCCACGGCGTAAAAATTAGGTTATTACGGGATATCTAGCGCCCTGATTCAAACGGCCGATTTAATCCATGAAAACGTATGTTCGGCGACTTTAACCACTTTTGTCGCCAGTTACGGGCCAAGGCCGGGCAGCTGGCAACTGCAACGCCGCGGCCCGTGGAACCTTCCAGCGCCCGAATGCGCAGGGCCGCGTGAGACACTGGGCTGTGACTACCCCGCCCGTGACCGAGCTCGCCATCATTGGCGGCGGCCCTGCCGGCCTGATGGCCGCCGAAGTGGCGCGCGCCGCCGGGCTGTCGGTGGAGGTGTTCGAGGCCATGGGTTCGGTGGGCCGCAAATTCCTGATTGCGGGCAAGGGCGGGCTCAACCTGACCCACAGTGAGCCGCTGCCCGACTTCGTGGCGCGCTATGGCTCCCGCCAAACCGCCGTGGCTGCCTGGCTGCGGACGATGGATGCCGGCAGCTTGCGCGAGTGGGCCCAGGGCCTGGGCGTGGGAACCTTCGTAGGCAGCTCTGGGCGCGTATTTCCGTCTGACCTGAAAGCCGCCCCGCTGCTGCGCGGCTGGGTCCGGCGGCTGCGCGCACAGGGCGTGCGCTTCCACGTGGCGCATCGCTGGTGCGGGTTTGCTGCGGAAGGCGGTCTGGAATTCGACACGCCGGACGGCCGGCGCTGCCTGCACGCCCGCGCCGTGATCTTGGCCATGGGCGGCGCCAGTTGGCCGCAGCTGGGGTCCGATGGCGCTTGGGTGGCGCCACTGGCGCAAGCGGGCGTCGACATCGCGCAGCTGCAGCCATCCAACTGCGGCTTCGACGTGGCCTGGAGCGACCATTTCGCCCAGCGATTTGCCGGCGCGCCGATCAAGCCGGTGCGCCTGGCCGCTGCAAACCAAGGCGAGCTGCTGCAGTGGCGACAGGGCGAATGCGTGGTCACTGCGCACGGGCTGGAGGGCAGCTTGGTCTATGCGCTTTCGGCGCAGCTGCGCGAAGAAATCAACCGTAGCGGCCACGCCACCCTGTTCATGGACCTGGTGCCGGGCAAGGACGCTGCCCGTCTGGTGCGCGAACTGTCGCGCCCGCGCGGCGGCCGCAGCCTGAGCGAGCACCTGC